>JBDTMF010000056.1:0-22149 GCA_039934455.1 Solirubrobacteraceae bacterium | reverse complement strand
GGCTCCGAGCGCGCCATCAGGGCGAGTGCTCGCAAACCCAAGGCCCTCGCCGCCGGCGTAGAGCGCCATCAGCGCCAGGTAGAAGCCGAGGTCGGCCGCCCGCGTCGTCAGGAAGGCACGCACCGCGCCCAGCGGCGCAGCGGCGTCGTCGCGGCTGTAGGCGATCAGGCGGGCCGAGAGCGCGCCGACCAGCTCCCAGAACACCAGCAGCGCGAGAAAACCGTCGGCCAGCACGAGCCCCTGCATGACCGCAAGGAAGGCGAGCAGCCCTGCACGGGCCGACGCGGCGCGCGGATCGGCGGCGAAGTAGCCGACCGAATACACGAGCACGACGAGGCCGACCGTCGCGACCAGCGCCGACATGACCGCGGAGAGCGCATCCAGCCGCAACCCCGCCTCGAGCCCGCCGCCGCCCGGGAGCCAGACGACGCCCGACCGCGCGCGCTCACCGCCCGCTGCGGCGAGCAGCAGGATCCAGGCAGGGATCGCCGCGGCGGCTGCGCTCACGGCGGACACCACGCCGCTCCGGCGCCCGGCAAGCCGCACCACGAGCGCGCACACGCCGGGTACGGCCACCGCGAGCCACAGGATCGGCGCCATCAGCCCTTGAGCTCCGTCAGGTCGTCGAGCTCGGCCGTCCGCCGGTGCCGCCACGCGCTCACGACGAGCGCGAAGCCGACGGCGGCCTCGACCGCCATCAGGGTCATGACGATGAGAACCAGGAAGGAGCCGCTTGAGCCCGCCGGCTGGTTGTAGCGCAGAAAGCCGACGACGTTGAGCATCGATGCGCCCAGCAACAGCTCGACGCCCATGATGACCATGATCGCGTTGGTCTGGCTGAGGACGCCGTAGAGGCCGATCCCAAACAGCAGGGCAGCCGCCGACAGCACGACGGGAAGGTTGATCATCGCTCGCGCTCCGTCTCGTCGCGCGGCTCGCCGGCCGGCGCCGGGAGCCCGAGGCGCCCGCCCTGCTGGGCGAGCATGATCCCGCCGACCATGGCGAAGAGGATCGTGACGCCGGCGAACAGGAACGAGAACATCGAGCGGCCCATCACCTCGAAGCCGATCTGCTCGATCGACCGCCCGTCACCCTCGACCATGGCGGCGGGCCAGTCGGTCAGGACCGCGACCGCCGCCAGGAGGACCGCGATGAGCACGGCGACGCCGGCGGAGCGGCGCTTGTCGTGGGTCATGTCCATGCCCATCAGGCCGCCGGGGTCGGCCATGAACATGACCATGAAGAAGACCATGATCACCATCTCGCCGCTCATCATCAGGACCTGCAGGACGCCGAGGAACTCGCTGGCCAGCGCGAGGAAGATCAGTCCCTCGATGCCCAGCGAGGCGAGCAGCAACAGGCCCGCGCGCGCCATCGAGCTGGTGCGAAACACATAGACGCCGGTGAGCAGCATCAACACGGCGGCCGGCCAGAACACCAGGGCTGTCGCGAGGTCGCTCATCGATAGAACAGCAGCGTCACGAGGCCGCCCCACACGATCACGCCCAGGGCGGCGGGGATGGCCAGCTTCCAGGTCCACGCCACGAGCCAGTCCAGCGGCGGGCGCGGCACGCGCCGAGCGCCCCACAGCAGCAGCGTCGCGACCGCCACCGTCTTGCCGACCATCCAAACGGCGGGGGGCAGCAACGGCCCGTGCCAGCCGGCGAGAAACAGCGTCACCGTCATGCCGGCGACCGCCACCACCAGGACTCGCTGCGCCAGTCCGACCAGCGCGGCGTGAACGCCGCTGTAGTGTCCGAGCGCCCCGCCTCCGAGCTCGGCGCTTGCGTGGGCGAGGTCGAACGGCGGCAGCAGCGCGACGGCCATCGCCGCGGGCACGAACAGCACGAAGGCCAGCGGCTGACTGACGAGCATCGGCACCGAGTCCTGCGCTTCGACGATCGCGGTCGGACGCAGGGATGCAGCAGGGGCGGCGACCGCGGTGACGACCATGGCCAGCGGCATGGCGTAGGCGAGCATCAGCGCGAGGAAGCGGAAGCCGCCGAGGACGGCCAGCGGTGCACCGCTGCCCCAGCCCGCCATGAAGACCGCGGGGCTCACGTAGGCCAGGGCGGCCGAGAAGAGGATCGCGCCGGTCGAGAGATCGATCCCGCGGAAGCCGGGCGCCCACGGGACGGTGGCGAGGGCCAGCATGGCGGCGGCGAGCAGCAGCGGTGGCGCGAGGTGATACAGCCACGCGTCGGGCCGGTGCGGCGCGGACAGCGGCTCGTCGAGCAGCGCAGCGGCGCGGCGCAGGATCGCGATCGGGGCCGGCCGGAGGCCGCCGACCAGCTGCTCGAGCAATGCGACGGCGAGCGCGCCGGCGAGCGCGACCGCGAGCACCGCGAGGGGAGTCCAGTTGCTCACCCCGCGACCCGCCAGCCAGAGAGGTCAAACGACGTGATGGCCGCGATCGCATCCGACCATTCAAGGCCTGCGGCTCGTTCCCCCGCGACCCGCAGCAGCGCGGCGGCACCCGACGCCTCGAGTCCTCCCGAGACGGCGTTGTGCCGAAGCGGTCCCCGCGGACCCTCGATGGCGGGCGCCGCCGGGGCGTCGGCGCCGTGGTCGAGCCCGCGCAGTGCCAGGCCGAGCGAGACGGCGATCTCCTCTAGGCGCACGAGCGTTCGCGCCTCGGCGTCGCCTGCCGCTCGGAGCGCGGGCGCGAAGCCGAGCGCTCCGTAGGCCGGATCGTCCACGCGCGCGTCGAACGCCACGCCGGCGGCGCGGGCGGCCGGGCCGGTGAGGCCGTACGCCTCGACGGTGCCGCGATCGACCACGGCCCGTCCTCGCAGACGGAAGCGCAGGCGGCGGCTGCACTCGAGCCGGCCGTGGAGCCGTTCGGCGGCGCGCAGGCTCTCCCGCAGGGCCTCGTGGTGTCCCTCACGGGCGGACAGCGCATGACCGAGGATCCTCCGCGCGCCGTCGGCGAGCTCAGCCCAGCCCAGCACGCGACCCAGGCGGGTGAGCCATGCCGCGTGGCTGACCGCGCGCTCGAGCTCGACGTCGAAGACGCGTCCCATCGAAGCCTCGGTGTCCCGTTGGATCGCCGACCAGGCTGCGCACGCGAGCGGGTCGGGGACGCGGAGGTCCGCGCTCACGAGCGTCGCTCGCAGTCCGCAGGACTCGACGACGTCGCCATCCAGCGTGAGCGTCGCCATCACGCCTCCAGGCAGGACCGCAGACAGCGGCCCGAGCTCGAACTCGAGGTCCTCCATCACGAGTCCGTCGGCGCTCGGCTCTCCGGTGACCTCCATCATGGCGTGGTGGTCGTGCGCGTCCTGCTCCTGCGCGTGCTGACCGTGCTCGTGCTCGTCGTGACCGTGCTCGTGCTGCTCGTGCTCGTGCTCGTCGTGACCGTGCGCGTCGTGACCGTGCTCGTCGGCGACGGGATCGTCGTGCTGGTGCCGATGTCCCTCCTGAGATACGCGGGCGTGACCGTTGCCGTCAAGCAGCGTGCGCACGTCGGCGCCCTCAATCAATGGCCCAGCGAGCACTATCAGACGTCGCCGTCGAGGCATAGACGCCCACGCGGACTTCACCGCTTCGGACAGGCCGTCCGGCAGGTGCCCGGGGACGACGAGGACGTCCGCGCCCTCCGGCGACCCGGCAATGGCGAGGCCGTCGGCAGCGATGTCATGTCCCCACACGGCCCACGAGGTCTCATCCGGCACGACGAAGGCGCTCAGGACCACCGCAGCGCCCCCTCCCGCCAGGCATACAGGATGCCGAGGCCGAGAACCGTGAGGAAGAAGCCGATCTCCGCGTAGGCAAACCAGCCCAGCGAGCGGAACACGACCGCCCACGGATACATGTAGGCCATCTCCATGTCGAAGGCGATGAAGAGCAGCGCGAAGGTGTAGTAGCGGACATGGAAGCGCACCCAGGCCGGGTCGCGCACCGGCCCGAGCCGTCGGTGTCCGCGCCGGAGCAGCGCGAATCCGTAGCCGCCAGCGGCCAGGCCGAACGTCAGCGCGAGGAGGACGAAGAGCAGCGTGACAGCGTTCATCTTCTGTCCGGTGGTCTAGCCCGTTCAGCCGCTTTGTATCCCACAGCCCGCACTCAATCCCGGGGCGCCCAGCGCCGGCGCCCCCGGCGGACGCTCATGACCAGGCCGACCGCGGCAACGAGCATGAGCACGATGCTGGTCCACTGCGCGGTCTCGAGACCGAGCGCGAGCGTCTCGGAGTCCGACCGCACGAAGAACTCCACGAATCTGCCGGCGGCCATCAGTCCGAACACCACCCACACCATCGCGAGCGGCTGCCGCAGGCGATGCCGCAGCATGAGCACGATCACGAACGTGGCGAGCCCGATCAGCGACTCGTAGAGGCCGCCGTTGTGATAAGCGAGATCGTGACTCGGGACATCCGCGTCGGGGTGCGAGTTGCGCACTCCGAGGAAGAAGGTTGTCGCCGGCCCGTAGTGCTCGCCATTGATGATGTCGCCCACCCGCCCGATCGCGTAGCCGAGCGGCAGGCCGACCGCGATCGCGTCGAGGTAGCTAAGGCTGATCCGGGTGCGCCACACGTAGACGGCGAGCCCGAACGCGGCAAGGATGAACCCACCGTAGAACGTGAAGCCGCGGTTTCCGACCCATGCCGCCGGGTCGCCCAGTTCGCCGTGTTCGGCGAGGTAGAACGCCCGCGAACCCACGATCGCGCCTGCGATCAGAATCAACCCCATGGTCTGCAGCGGCTGCGGGTCGAGCCCGCGACGCCGGGCCTCGCGCCCGGCGAACACCCCGCCGATCGCGACCCCGGCCGCGATCGTCAGGCCGTGCCACGCCAGCGTGATCGGGCCCAGGTGGATCATGGGATCGATGCCGACGGTGATGACGCCCGAGGTCATGCGCGGCGCCAGAGGCTAGAGGTCGAGCCGCACCAGCGACGCGCGCCTCCTACGGCGCGTCGGAACGACGTCTCTTGCGCCCGGCTGCCGGACGGCTATCTTGCTGCCGCCACCAGAACCTCGGGAGGGGTACATGCGAAGGGTCCCGCTCGTCCTTGCCGCCGCCGCGCTCGCCGCGGGCTCCGTGGCGTCCACCGCCGCCGCCAGCCACTCATGGAACGGCTATCACTGGGCACGGCAGTCCAATCCGTTCAACGTCAAGCTCGGGGACGACGTCTCGAGCAGCTGGGACGCGTATCTGAGGAGCGCGTCGACGGACTGGTCAGCCGATACCGGCGGCAACCCGCTCAACACGACGGTGACCACGGGGCTTACGAACGGAAAGCAGTGCCGCGCGACGGTCGGGCGGGTCGAGGTGTGCAGTGCGGCGTACGGCAAGCGCGGCTGGCTTGGGCTGGCGTCGATCTCGGTCAATGGCGGCCATATCACGCAGGGCACGGCGAAGATGAACGACACCTACTACTCCACGCCGACGTACAACACGCCGTTCTGGCGCGGGGCGGTGATGTGCCAGGAGGTCGGTCACACCTTCGGCCTCGACCACCAGGACGAGTCGGGCGCGGACCTGCACACCTGCATGGACTACGCGAACAAGCCCGACACGGACAACACCCGACCCAACCAGCACGACTACGACGAGCTCGCGCTTATCTATTCGCATTTCGATGGCACGACGACCATCGGCCTGTCGGCAAAGAACGGCGCGAAGCCGTACCGCACCGACCGCACCGACAAGCGCCGGACCTCGAAGATCGTCGAGCACTTCGCCGACGGCTCGAAGCGCATCACGTTCATCTACTGGGCGATCCGCTAACCGTCGGGGCTCGGGGGGAGCGCTGCCGCCCCTCGACCTCGGCTGGTATCTCAGGCGCCGGCAATCGCTGGCACACTCCGGCGGGGTCCCACACCGCGTGGGTTGACAACGTGTCGGACCACGACACCGCTGCGCACATGATCGTCGACAGCCCAGAGCCCACGTTCCTCTTCGCGGACCTTTCCGGGTTCACCGCCTTGACCGAGGCTCATGGGGACGAGCAGGCCGCCGACCTCGTCGCTGAGTTCTGTGCCGTCGTCCGTGAACTGCTCGCGGCTCACGATGCGCAGCAAGTCAAGACGATCGGCGACGCGCTCATGATCCGCGGAGCCACCGCCGCCGGGGCCGTTCTCCTCGGCACGAGGATCGTCCGTGAGGTCGGGGCCCAGCACGGCTTTCCCATGATTCGGGTCGGGATGCACACCGGCGGCGCGGTCGAGCGTGACGGTGACTGGTTCGGCGCGGCCGTGAATCTGGCGGCGCGCGTCTCGGGTGTCGCGTCAGGCGGCGAGGTACTCGTGACTGAGACGACGCGGTCGGCCGCGGGCGAGGTCGACGGAGTCGCGTTCCACGAGCGCGGCCGTCAGGCGCTGCGCAACATCGGCGAGCCGGTCTTGCTCTTCGCCGCGGTGACGCAAGGCGCGCGCGACTCGGGCGGGTTGCCCATCGATCCGGTTTGTCGCATGGCGGTAAGCCCGGAACGGGCCGCGGGGCGGCTCAGCCACGATGGCGTGGAGTTTCACTTCTGCTCGCTCGAATGCGCCGGGGCCTTCGCCAGCGAGCCGGAGCGCTACCCCGCCGGCCGGTCTGCGAATGCTCGAACGTAGCTGCCGGCGCTCGTACGAATGAGCGCGAACGTCGCGTACAGCAGGCCGAGCATCGCGCCGTAGAGCACCACGCCACCGAACACCTTGAGCGCACCACCTGAACTCCCGGGCGGAAACGTACGCATAGCGGTCGCGCTCGGTGACGCTTTGCAGATGGCTAGGCAGGCATCCGACCCTGAGCTGCTCGAAGCGGCCCGTCGCGCGTTCGCGGCCCACGGCTACGCCGGCGCGACGATCGAACGGATCGCCGCCGAGGCGGGCGCATCTCGAGTCACCCTTCACCGCCGGGGAGCCACCAAGGACGGGCTGCTCGCCGAGCTCATCGCCCGGGCGATCGACGACCACCGTCGCGCCATGTGGCCCGCGCTCACGGGCCCGGGCACCGGCGCAAGGCTAAGACGAGGCGATGACCCGGAGCGTGTACACCGAGCCGCTCGGGAAGCTGTTGCGTGACGGCATCGCCCATCGAGCGACGCAGACTAGACCCACTCCTACGAATTGTCGGAGATCGCTCCAGCACCGGCTGACCTGACCGCGCGACGGCCCGACGCTCTGTAGGATCCGCGGCGATACGCTCGGTCGCGACAAGACCTCGCGCCGGGTCGGTCATCCAATCACTGAGGGGGGTTTGGGTGTCTAAGCCCAAGCAGCTTTCGCGTGCCGCGATCCTCGCGGGCGCGACCATTCTGCTCGCCTTGCCGGCGAGCGCACCGGCGCAGCAGCAGTCCAAGGCGACCAAGCGTGCGACAGCCAAGCAGCGCGCTGCGCGCGACAAGACCGACGTGTCGCCGTACCGGACCAACCCGAGCCTGCTGTCGCCGAGCGCCCGTTCGCTCACCGATCCGGGCCATCAGCACGGCGGCGACGGCGGCCACCTGCCGGCGACGAGCAAGAACGTGGAACTGGTCGGCAAGCTCGAGCCGACCAAGCGGTTCGGGGACATCGTCCCGGGCCAGATCGCCGATCTGTCCGTCTTTAAGGGCTACGCCTATCTGAACTCGTGGAATGAGTCGACGTGCTCGCGCGGCGGTGTCTACGTGGCCGACATCCGCGACCCGAGGAAGCCCAAGGAGGTCGGCTTCATCCCCGCGCTCGCGGGCAACTACCACGGCGAAGGCGCGCACGTCATCCGCGCCAAGACGAAGTTCTTCAAGGGCGACCTGCTCGCCGTCAACAACGAGTTCTGCGACGACACGGCCACCCGCGGAGGCGGCTTCGACCTCTACGACGTCTCGAACCCGCGTAAGCCCAAGGTGCTCGTGCAGGGCTTCGGCGACTTCGGTCCCGAGGGGTCGCTGGTCGGCGAGAACACGGCCGCGAACTCGTCCCACAGCGTCTTCCTCTGGCAGGACGGTCGCAAGGGCAAGATCTACGCGGTGGCGGTCGACAACGTCGAGCTCCACGACGTCGACATCTTCGACGTGACCGACCCGCGTCACCCGCAGCCGGTGGCCGAGCACGACCTCGTCGAGCTGTTCCCGCAGATCGTCGACAACTCCGCCAACGGGGACCAGATCTTCCTCCACGACATGGTGGTCAAGGAGATCGACGGCGTCCAGACCATGCTGGCCTCCTACTGGGACGCCGGTTACGTCAAGCTCAACGTCGACAACCCGGCGACGCCGCTGTACCTCGGTGACACGAGCTTCGACGGCCCCGACCCGCTCACCGGCATCGACCCGCCCGAAGGCAACGGGCACCAGAGCGAGTTCTCGGCCGACAACCGCTACGTCCTTGCGGCCGACGAGGACTTCAACCCGTATCGCGCCGGCAAGTTCAGCATCACGACCGGTCCCAACGCGGGCGACTACCCGGCACAGGAAGTCGGCGGCGGCACGTCGGTGGCGTCATTGCCCGACCGCAAGCTCAACGGCCCGGTCGTCTACGGCGGCTACGGCTGCCCGGGCTCGCGCCCCGTCCCGCAGCGCGCGGACTACAACCTCGACCTGCAGCCCGGCGAAGAGGCGATCCTCGTCCTCCAGCGCGGACCGAGCGGTGACCCCAACGCGCCAGAGGAAGCGTGCTTCCCGGGCGACAAGGCCGCCGCGGCCGACAAAGCCGGGTGGGACGCGGTGCTCCTGGTCAACCGGCACCTCGGCACCGAGGCCGACGACTCGGCCTACTGCGGCTCTGGCGGGTACCCCCCGGGCGTCGAGGTGGTGACGCTGTGCACGACGCATCAGGCGTTCCACAAGATGTTCAACACCGAGCCCAACTACACCGGAGGGTCACTCGACGCGCCCGGCGAGCCGGCGTTCGGCGCCACCGGCGAGGACGTCGAGGGAACCGCCGTGTTCGACGGCTGGGGCTACGCGCACCTGTACCGCAATGAGAACGGCAAGATGCGCGAGGTCGACGCGTACGCCATCCCGGAGGCGCTGGACCCGAAGTACGCCTTCGGCTTCGGCGACCTCTCGATCCACGAGTTCGCGACCGATCCGGAAGCGAGGCTCGCCTACAGCTCGTATTACGCGGGCGGGTTGCGGGTCTTCTCGTTCGGCGAGCGGGGACTCAAGGAGACGGGGAGGTTCATCGACGAGGGCGGGAACAACTTCTGGGGGATTGAGCAGTTCACGACGACCCACCGGAAGCGCGAACGCCTGATCGCGGCCTCCGACCGCGACTTCGGGCTGTACCTGTTCCGGTACACCGGACCGCGGGCGCCGCACTGATCGACAGGACTGAAATCACGTAGTCGATGCTCAACCGGGTGGGCGCCCCCCAGCGCCCACCCGGTTCGTCGTCGCGCTCCGGCGTACAGCGCGCGAGCTTTGCGAATCTCGTCCGCGGACCTCAGCTACTTCGGGATGACCAGCGCGCCGATACCATCGCGCCGCACATCAACATATGAGTTCCGTGTCCCGCGCAGGTCCGGTCCTTTTCAGTGTGTGGTCAAGCTACGATTCAGGATACCCCCATGGGGTAAGGGCGCAGCGGGTCTTTCCCACACCCGTGTACTTCGCGGCCGTGAACCGCCGGCGCGTCAGCCCTGGCTCGCTGCAGGCGGGCCGACCCGGCTGCGCCGGGCGCGGTCGCGCCACAGCAGCAGCGCGCCGAGGAGGAGCAGGCCGGCGCCTACGGCGATGCCGACGATCTCCTGCGTGTCGGTCGCGGGCTGAAACTCGCGTCCGGCTTCGTGTAGGGCCTTGCCGCTCGAGGCGCCGAGCGGCAGTGACAGCGCCCGGTCGAGCATCGGGATCGCAGCGTCGGGGTGGCCTTTGTCGAGGGTCTCCATTGCGTTACGCAGGCCGGGCATGTTGATCCCGCTCTTGTCCTTGCTCTCGAGCGCCGCGTCGAGGCGCACGGCAGCCTGCTCGACATCGTTGCTGATCCGCAGCTCGGCGAGCGCCTGCTGCGCGAGCGTGCGCGCAGGCTGCATCGCCATCTCCTCCGCCTCCTTACCACCGCCGTGCGCGCCGGCGACGGCGGGGGCGCCGAGCAGCACGGCGAGCGAGAGCGTCAGGGCGACGGTGCCAAGCCGGGAGCTCATCGGAGCCTCCGGGCTCGCTCGACCACGACGACCACACGCCCGAGGATCACGATCCCCAACACGGCGACCACCCCAGCGAGGCCTGCGGCGACCGTCAGCGTGCCGTCACCATCGCGGGCTGCCGCGGCGCGTCCCAGCAGGAGCGCGCCGGTGACGGCCGCGCTGACGAGCACGAACAAGGTGATGAAGCGTCGTTGCGGCATCGTCTAGCCCCCGTGCGTCATCTTCGAGGTGTGCGCGACGGGCACGGTCACGTGCCCGTAGATCGTCAGCCCGATCCACGCGACGATCACGAGCGCCGCGAGCGCGATCCACAGCCGCCGTCGCCGCGGGTCACGCTCGCGCGAGCGGTCCAGGAACGGGATCGCCAGCAGCCCCACGACGAGGATGCCCGGGATGATGTAGAGCGCCTTCAGCCCGATCCAGTCCTCCCACGGATACAGCCACAGGAAGTACCACGGCGGCTTGGTGATCTCGATCCCCTCGACCCCCGCCGGGCCGAGCGCGGCGGGCATCAATCCCGCCAGCAACAGGACGACCCCGACCAGCACGAGGCTCCACAGCCCGATGTGGCGCAGATGGCTCGTGAACGTGACCAGCCGCTGCGAGCGCTCGCGGGCCTCGACCTGCTCGGCGGACCCGAACGGAAGCGGCGAGATGCGATGCCGCTTGATCAACAGCATATGGACCGCCAGGGCGGCGACGACCATGATCGGCAGGATCGACACGTGCGCGACGTACAGCCGGGTCACGATCGAGATGTTGTTGGTGAAGTCGGCCGAGAACCAGAACCCGGCGAAGCCGAAGATCTTCGCGATCTCGGCGTTGTGGCCCAGCGCCTCGACCGCCTCCTGGTCCTGCTTCAGCGCGGTGCCGCTGAACAGCAGCCCGGCCGCGAGCAGGAACAGCACGACGCCGGTGATCCAGACGAACTCGCGCGGCGCCTTAAACGACGCCGTCGCGAAGCTCCGCACCATGTGCAGGACCAGCGTGATCGTGAACGTGGTCGACAGCCAAAAGTGCACGCTGCGGACCAGCTCGCCGGCAAACGCCGTGTCGGTGATGTAGACGACACTGGCGTGCGCCTGCGCCGTGGTCGGGTCATAGAGCTGCGCCAGGTAGATCCCCGTGATCACCAACCCGACGAAGCTCGCCAGCGTGATCCCGCCGAGCGTGTACGCAAGCGAGTTGGCATGCGCGGGGACCGGATAGCGAAGACCGCCGAGGCCCAGCCGATCGTCAAGCCACCCCCAGGCGCGGGAGCGGCGAGGCGGCGGGACGGTGGCGGACTCCATCAGCTCATGCGCCTCGAGCCGACGGAGTTGAGCCGGATGCGGGCATGCCGTGCCCCGAGTGCCTGGCGCCGGCGGTCGAACTCCTGCGCGTCGATGTCGCCGCGCGCGTAGCGGCCCTGCAACGTCTCCAGCGGCGTTGTCGCCGCTGTTTGGCGCCGCGGGCGCCACGCCGCGAGCGCGATCACCGTGCGCTTCCTCCCAGCCCGTCGCTCACTGGTGGTGCGCATCGTGGCCTTCCTCTGCCGGCGTGACCGGCGGGGCCGAGTTCGTACTGGGCTTGATCGTACCGCCGCTGTCACCCTCGCCTCCGCTGATCGCGGGACCGATGACGAATGTCGAGATCGAGAAGACGGCGGCGAAGAGCGCAAGCAGCGCGCCGGGCACCCGCCAGTTGCCGCAGCGACGGTGCACACGCACCAGGAACGGCACCGCCGCCACCAGGCCGATCGCGCCGAACAGAAGCGCGCCGCCCGTACCGGCGAGCAGCGCGGCGCCGGCAAGCGGGCCAGCGTGGTGTAACACGTGGGGCGCCATGCCCAGGATCGCCGCGACCGCCGAGGACAGGATGGCCGCGGCTCGCGCTCGCAGCGTTCGCGGTGGTCCCGGCTCAGGGCCCGTCGGCGAGCTCAGCGCGTTCCGCGGGCGTGATGTTGTCGTCGCGGACATGGCGATGCTCCAACTTAGGCTTGATGTGGGCCCGTGACTTCCGTGCGCGACCGCGACTCGACTCAGTAGAAACCCCGCAGCCACTGCGTGAGGAGCCCTCGGGATGCAGCGCGGTGTAAGGCCCGCGCCTCCCATCAACCGCCGGGACGGGCGGGGTCGCGCGTGGGAAACCCTCGGCTCGTCCGCATGGCTACCGGGCAGGCGTGCTTGAGGTTGAGCCGCCTCGAGCGCGCGCGGCACCCGATGCCCTGGCTCGCAGAGATGACGTTCTCCGGCTGGCGGGACGGCATGAGCCCGGGGTGCGCCGCGGCAGTCCTGGCGGACCAGCTCGGCCGAAGCGGAGCCGTCCGCACGACCGCATCCCGCCGACGCGGCCCGAACGGATTAGCCGCGCCGCATCAGACGGCCGACCGCGGCCATGAGTTCCTCGGTCCGTTCTTCCTTGCTGTCGGCGGGGCCGTCGACGACGCAGTGGCGCGCGTGATCGTCCATGAGGCCGAGTGCCACCTTGTCAAGCGCGGCCTGGATCGCAGCGATCTGGGTGAGGACGTCGATGCAGTAGCGATCCGCGTCGACCATGCCCTGGACCCCTCGGACCTGTCCCTCGACGCGCTTGAGCCGCTTGAGCAGCTGATCCTTGGTGGCTGAGTAGCCGCGCGCGGGCGCCGGGCTGGGGGTTCGATTGGAGGCCATCCAAGCAGTGTAGCTAACCCCCCAGGGGTATCTGATACAGTCTCGGTTCCAGATACCCCCATCCCGTATACGTTTGGAGCACCGGATGACCGAGAAGACCTACACCGTTGTCGGCATGACCTGCGATCACTGCGCGCTGTCCGTGCGCGAGGAGATCTCCGAGATCGCAGGCGTCGAGACCGTGGACGTCGAGCTGCGTTCCGGGCGCGTCGTCGTTCACGGCGAGAACGTCTCGGACGCCGCGGTCGAAACGGCAGTCGAAGCGGCCGGCTACGAGCTCGGCGCCGAGGTGGCCTAGGTGCCCCGGATCGAACCGATCGCGCTGGAGCAGGCACCGGACCGAGCCCGTGAGCTGCTCGACGAGCTCGCCGACCGCGGCGGGGAGCGGGCCCGATGGTCCGCACGATGGCCAACGCCCCCGCTACGACGCCACGGCTATAGCGACGAGCAGATCGCCGAGGTCGTCGGCATCACCGCCCTGATGCAGCTCACCGGCGCGTTCAACCTCGTCGCCGGAATCGATCCTTCTACGACCGCGAGGAGCGCCGCATGAGCGCGATCTATCGCGCCTGGGCCGCGGCGATCGGCGCCGCCGGCTGCGGGCGATGCGCCGCCGCCGCCTGACGCTCACCTGAGCGCGAGGCGGCTCCAGGCCCAGTCATTGACTCGTAGAGCCGCGGACGCGGCTCGGAAAGGCAACGCTCTCATGCAGTCCGCACATCCGCGGCGCTGGACGGCCCTCGCCGTCATCGCGCTCGCGCAGTTCATGGTCATCATGGACACGTCGATCATCGGCGTGGCCCTCCCCGAGATCCAGACGGACCTCGGCTTCAGCGCGGAAGACCTCTCGTGGGTCTTCAACGCCTACGTCGTCGCCTTCGGCGGCCTGCTCCTGCTCGGCGGCCGGCTGTCGGACCTCTTCGGCGCCAAGCGCATCTTCAGCGCCGGCTGGGCGATCCTGGCGGTCGCCTCATTGGCCACAGGCATGGCCGAGACGACCGGCGTCGAGATCGCTGGCCGAGCCGCACAGGGCGCCGGCGCCGCGCTGATCGCACCGTCGGCGCTGACGCTGTTGATGATGCTCTTCGGGCACGACCCCAAGGAGCTCACCAAGGCGTTCGCCGTCTACGGGGCCGCGGCTCCGGCCGGTGGCACCGCCGGTGTCTTCCTCGGCGGCGTCATCACCGAGTGGGTGAGCTGGCCGTGGGTGTTCTATGTGAACATCCCGATCGCGCTGGTCGTGCTCGCCGTCACGCCTGGTGTGATGCCGAGCGCCGCGGTGCGCCGCGGCGCCATCGACGTCGCCGGCGCGCTGACCGCCACCGCCGGGCTGGCGCTCACCGTGTTCGGCATCGTCCGCGCGCCGCAGGAGGGCTGGGGCTCCGCTTCCACCCTGCTCGTGGTCGCCGGCGGCGTCGCGCTGCTCGCGCTGTTCCTCGCCCTGCAGGGCTCCCGGCGCCAGCCGCTGATGCGGCTGAGCATCTTCCGCACGCCAAACCTGGCGGCGGCGAACCTCGCCCAGCTGCTGCTGGGGGCGGCGTGGATCCCGATGTGGTTCTTCCTGAACCTCTACCTGCAGCGCGTGCTCGGCTTCGGCGCTTTCGAGGGCGGCGCGGCGCTGCTGCCGATGACGGTCGCGATCATGGCGCTGATGATCCTCGTCGCGCCGCGGGTCATGGGCCGCTTCGGGACCAAGACCCCGATCGTCGGCGGCATGCTGCTGCTCGCCGTCGGCCTGGCCATGCTGTCGCTCGTGCGCGCGGACGGCAGCTTCCTCGTCGACGTGCTGCCCGCCTCGCTGCTCGCAGCCGCCGGCATGGCGCTGGCGTTCATCCCCTCGCTCGGCACGGCCATCTCCTCCGCCAAGCCCGAAGAGGGCGGCCTGGCCTCCGGCATCGTCAACACCAGCTACCAGGTCGGCTCGGCGCTCGGCCTGGCCGCGATGACAGTAGTCGCCAGCGCCCAGGGCGCCGACCGGCTCGGAGACGTCTCCGCGCTCACCGACGGTTACTCCGCCGCGTTCCTCGGCGCAGCCGGGATCGCCGTGGCCGGCGGGCTGCTCGCGGCCGTGCTGCTGCGCGTCAGGAAGCCCGCGGCGTCAACGCCGGATACGGAGAGCGTCGAGGAGCTGCCCGTCGCCGCGTGAGACGGGCCTCTACGCGAAGGGCGTCCGAGGCCGTGAACTGCGGCCGAGGCGCCCTTCGACGTAGGCCCAGGAGGCGACACAAGTCTGAGCACCTGTTCAGCTAAGCTGATCTCGTGGCTCACGGGCGCACCCAACGCACACCAGACCAACTCGATGCCGACTTTGCCCGCGTGGTCGCCGAGACGATGCAGGCACTCGCCGCGCCGAGCCGCGTGCGCATCCTCGGCCGGCTCCACGCCGGCGCGTCTTCGGTCAACGACCTCGCCGACGCCGTGGGCATGGAACCCTCGGCTGTCTCACACCAGCTACGGCTCCTGCGCCACCTCGGGCTCGTCGTCGGTCATCGCGACGGCCGCCGAGTCGTCTACGACCTCTACGACGACCACGTCGGCGAGCTGCTCGAACAAGCGATCTCACACGTCGAGCACGTTCGCGCCGGGCTAGCCCGGATCGCCCCTGCCGAGCAGCTCACGTCCGCGTGACGATGTCGACGTTCCGGGCCCAACAGACCGCACATCCGAAGCGCGACGGCGCGCGCGGCGCTGGGGATACGCAGGGCCGCGACGCCGAGCGCCACAGCGGCGTTGACCACGACCACGGTCACTCGCACGGCTTGGTCCATGACTCCATCAAGCGCTCGCGCGAGGGCCTGCGCGCCGTCCTGCTTTCCCTCGCCATCCTGGGCCTCACCGCCGTCGCGCAGACGCTCGTGTTCCTCCTCTCGGGTTCCGTCGCGCTGCTGGCCGACCTCATCCACAACTTCGGCGACGCGCTGACCGCCGTCCCGCTCGGCATCGCCTTCCTGCTGCGCTCAGAACGGGCGGAACGCGGCGCAGGACTGTTCGTCGTCCTCGCCATCTTCGTCAGCGCGTGCGTCGCCGGCTACGAGGCCGTCGTACGGCTCATCGACCCCACCCCACCCGATCATCTCTGGGCGCTCGCCGCCGCGGGCGCCGTCGGCTACCTCGGCAACCTCATCGCCGCCCACGTGCGCACACGCGCCGGCAACCGACTCGACAGCCCCGCGCTCATCGCCGACGGCAACCACGCCCGCGCCGACGCCTATGTCTCCCTCGCCGTCATCGCCTCAGCCGCCGTCGTCGCCCTCGGCCTGCCCATCGCAGACCCGCTCATCGGCCTCGCCATCACCATCGTGATCCTGCGCATCACCTGGGCGTCCTGGCACACGGTGCGCGGGCACGCCCACCACCAGCGCGGCGCGCGTCAGCCGGACTGCCCGGGCTTCACGAGCCCGGATTCGTAGGCGAGCGCGACGAGCGCGGGACGGTCGCGGTAGCCGAGCTTGCGCAGGATGTTGCTGACGTGAGTCTTCGCCGTGAGCGGGCTGATCAGGAGCCGTCCCGCAATCTCCCCGTTGCTCAAGCCCTGGGCGACGAGGCCGAGGATCTCACGTTCACGGTCAGTCAGCCCGGCCAGCGCAGCAGACGGCGGAGCGGGGTCTCGGCGGGCCGCGAACTCGGCGATCAGGCGGCGCGTGATCCCCGGGGAGATCAGCGCGTCGCCGGCGGCGACGACCTCGATCGCGTGCAGCAGCTCGCGGGGTCGGGTGTCCTTGAGCAGGAAGCCGCAGGCGCCGGCGCGCAGCGCGTCATAGGCGTACTCGTCGAGGTCGAAGGTAGTCAGCACCAGCACCCGGGTGCGAGCAAGATTGGCGTCGGTGCGAATCTGCCTCGAGCAGATCGTGGCCAACCTGCTCAAACATCAGGCGCACCAGATCCACGCGCTGAAAGCGGCCGTCGCGTGAGGACTGAGCGCGGCTAACCTGTCCGGCTGGCTCGCGCCGGCACAGCCACAGCCGGATTGCTGACAGGCGGCTCGACCGCTCGCTCGCGACGCGGGAGCTCGAGCACGGGGAGCATCGTCCCAGCGCGGAGCTTCGCCAGGCGCCGACGGGACAGCCCGGAGGACCATGGCCATCGCCGACGACCGACCGCGATCGTGTCACAACCTGCTCGCTCGGCCGCGCGTTGCGCGATCTGAGGTAAGGAGGGGCCAACTTCCACGGCAACGTGTTGTGGACGGCATCCCATCCGGTCCAGCACGTCGAGCGCGCGAAGCCCCGCCTCGCGATCCGCCTCGTCCATGAGGCGCCGCCACTGGTCACCCTGGATTCCACAGCAGCCGTCGGCCGCTCTCACGTCGACGACCGGGAGCACCACAGTCAACTTCGCGCGAGACGCTCGACAAAGCTCCGCAGCTTGACTGAGAAACGCATCGCCGAACCCGCTCGAGTGGCAAAGCAGTATGTGTCTGGGCGACATCTCGATGAGCGTACCCTCCCCTGCGCCTGCCGTCGGTGGCGACCTTGTGCTCCTTGATGCCGACCCGCACAACGTAGGCGCCGCCGACCTCCGCGACGGCTGCGGACTTCGAGCATGTGGGCCTCGATCAGGACTGCGTGGCGCCCGCGCATCACCATCGTGATCCTGCACATCACCTGCCAGTCCTGGAACACCGTGCCGAGGCCGATGCGTGCTGCCGTTGTCGACACTGCGCAACCTCTGGATCGGCCCGCCTGCCTGCGGAAGGGTGAACTGAGGGCGGCTACGCAACTCGGGCGACGTCGCGGGAACCGCCTGCGACCTTGAGCGACCCCCGAGCGGAGATCGACACCTGCGACAGTCTCGATCTTCTTCAACCGTTGGTAGAGGGTACTCCGGTGGAGGTGCAGCTTCTGCGCCGTCGCGCCCGGGTTGCCCGCGAGTTCCAGATAACGGCGGAGACGCCGGAGTACAACGACCTCGTGCGCGAGCGCACCGGCAAGAGCAACGTCGGCATGCTCGGCGATGTCGGCGTGCTCGGCGACGGCGTCATGCTCAACCACTGCGTACACCTCTCAGACGAGGACATCGCGCTGATCGCTGAGACCGGGTCTCACGTCATCCACGACCCCACGAGCAACATGATCCTCGCGTCGGGGGTGGCGCCGGTGCCCGCGCTGCTGCGGGCGGGGGTCAACGTGGGCCTAGCCTGCGACGGGCCGGCGTGCAATAACGGGCAGGACATGATCGAGGCCATGAAGGACGCCGCGCTGCTGTAGAAGGTGGTCACCTGCGACCCCCAGGCGCTGGTGGCGCGCGACGTCTTCGCCATGGCGACCCGCCACGGCGCGCAGTCGATCGGCATGGGCGACCGCCTCGGAGTCCTCAAGGAGGGCTTCCTGGCGGACGTCGTGCTAATCGACTGCGGCGTGCCCGACATGACGCCGCTGGGAGAACCGCTGGCCGCGCTCGTCTACGCCGCTCGCGGGGCGGACGTGCGGACGGTCCTCGTGGGCGGCGAGGTCGTCGTCCGTGACGGCGAGGTCACCACGCTCGACGAAGCCGAGGTGCGGAAGGAAGCGAGCGAGCGGGCGCGCCGGGCGCTGGAGCGGTCATCGGCCGGCTAGCCGGATGCGCGGGGTGGTCGGATCGGACACCCAGTCCCGCGGATCGCACCTAGCGAGGTCCATCGCCATTCGGAGATGGTTCGGAGAATCGCTTGGAAACGACCGCAATCCTGGCGGATGCGGTGACCCCACGAGCAACCCAGAAACCTGTGCTTGCCAGGCACGAAGTGGCTCAGAGGCGCCGACACGCACTCCTTGCCATGCAGAAGGTCGAGGGTTCGAGTCCCTTCAGCCGCTTGTTCGAAAGGCCCGCTTTTTTGCGGGCCTTTCGTGTTTGTGAGGGCGGTTCGTGTGCCCGTCACGCAGTGCCGAGATGGATTCGGGTCCGCTTTCGGTCCGCTTCCAGCGGCCTGGGAACGGCTCGTGGTTACGCTGCCACTGCATGCGGCTGCTCCTGAACCTGATCTGGCTCGTCTTCGGAGGCCTGGTGATGGCCTTGGGCTACGCGATCGTCGCGCTGGTGATGTTCGTCCTGATCATCACGATCCCGTTCGGCGTTGCCTCTGCCCGGATGGCGCTGTTCTGCCTCTGGCCGTTCGGCCGCACGCTCGTGCGCCGACCCGACGCCGGCGCCGGCTCGACCATCGGCAACATCATCTGGTTCCTGCTGGCCGGCTGGTGGCTGGCGATCGGACATGTGATCACCGGCGTTCTCATGTGCCTGACGATCATCGGAATCCCGCTGGGCCTCGCGAACTTCAAACTCATCCCGGTCTCACTGACGCCCTTCGGCCGCGACATCATCGACATCGACCAGGCACGACGCCTCGGAATACAGCCAGCCGTCGCAATGCCGGTCGACCCATCGGCGCGCGGACCGATGCACTACTAGAGAGCCCCGAGCGCGAAACCGAGCTCGGACTCGCCACGGTGGACGACGACGGTCACGCGGTGTCGGTCCAGCCCGCCCTCGAGTTGCACGTTACGCGTTAGAACTCCCCGAGAGCGAGCTGTTGTGCTCCGCGGTCGTCGGCCGATCGCTCGTTCTCGAGGCTGCCGCCGATGATCTCGTCGACCTTGCTGCCGTACTCACGCGAGCTGCGGATCTCGGACACGAGAAACCCCTCCACGCCGAGCGGACGCTCTGCGGCAGAGGGTAGGAACGTCGTAGATCGCGCGGGCTTCGGCGAGGCTGCAGGCGAGCATTCCCTCGAGCCGCTGCACCGAGCCTCGGTCCATGTCGAGCAGCTGCTGGTCGACGTTGGCGACAGATGACTCGTGGGAGGGCATGGGTGCCTCTTTTCGATCACTTGAGGCGTCCACCCCATCGCGCGATGGCCCCGTCTCGGTCAGACTGGGCTCATCATGCGCGAGCGATGCTCTGCCAACATCACGCCGCCCGAGCAAGCGGGCGAGGAAAGCCCGTCGGAGGCTGCCACAGCCGTCCGCCCCACCGTGGACGAGATGGGCGAATGGTCCTTCCCGGCCAGTGCCCCACCGGCGACCTGGACGTGGGATCCGATCCAGGGCGCGGACAACGGATGACCGGGCTCCATCTAAGGACCGTCGTCGTCGGCTACGACGGCTCACCGCCGTCTGAGCGTGCGCTCGAACGCGGGGCAACGCTCGTCGGTAGCGACGGCAGCGTGATCGTCGTGACGGCAACGCCGGCGATCGCGTCGCGAGGCGTGGTATCGGTGCCGATCCTCGACACTCCGCCGGCCGATGCGAGCAGCAAGCTCTTGCAGCGCAGCCGAGAGCTGCTCCATGAGCGCGGGATCGAGGCGACGCTCGTCGCGGTGGACGCCGACCCCGCCGAAGCGCTCATCCAAGTGGCACAGGACCAGGACGTCGAGATGATCCTCGTCGGCCATACCGGCACCGGCTACGTTACGCGCGCGCTGCTGGGCTCGACAGCCGCCAACGTCCTCCGTCACGCGCCCTGCGACGTGCTGGTGGTGCGGTAGGGCACGAGCTTCGTGACCGGCGCCGCGGTCGGCCCGCGGTCACGCCGCGGTTGGATGCCGCGCTTCGTCGCGCTCGACGCAGCGATATCGAGATGCTCGGGCCGCACCGCCCGCTGAAGAAGACACGACATGCGGTCGGTCGGTCGGTCAGTCCTAGCGATGCTGCCGTCGTCCGCGCGTTCGCCCGATCCGGCGGTGACCAACCTCCGGCGCTCGCGCACGCGCGGGCCTCAGGTCTACGCCGGGGAGGGCTTGGGAGCCTTGATGACGAGCACCGGCCGGTCGGCGTGATGCACGAGTCCCGCCGACACCGATCCGAGGAGGACCGAGGCGACACTTCCATGTCCCTGTGAACCGACGACAACGACCGACGCCCTGCGGGTCTCCGCCGTCGCCGTGAGGACCCGCCACGCGGCGGTCGCCGATTCCACGGCTTCGCCGCCGGCGTCGAGTCCCCCGCCCTGCGCGAGCTCCACGCCTTCCTGAACGGTGGCATCGGCTCCCTCGGACAGCCAGGCCTCGAGATCGTCGGTGAACTCACGGATCTCGGGGAACGGACCACCGCTCATCGCGCGACCGGCCACCGAGTGGCGCAGCGGCGACTCCCAGGCATGGACGACGAGCGCGGCCCGTCCCGGCAGGAGTCGCCCGACGGCGGCGATCGCCTCGCGGGCCGCCGGCGACCCGTCGTAGGCGATCAGGGCGGGACCGTCGAGCTCTGCCTCGCCACCCGGGACGACAAGCACCGCACGATCGGCATGATGGAGCAGGCTGGAGGAGGTCGACCCCAGCACGGACCGGGTGACCGCACCGCGTCCCCGGCTGCCGCAGACCACCACCTCCGCCTCGTGCTCGTCCGCCACACGCAGGATCTGCATCCAGGCCTGACCGCCGGCAGCGACGATGGCCGGCTCAGCCGCGAGTCCCACCGCCCTTCCGAGGCGAACCCCGTCCGCTGCGACCGATCGCGCGGTCTCGACCAACTCCTGCTCGAGATCCTCGATGCCTTGCTGGATCACGTCGGGTGGCATCAAACCTCCCCCCGCCCTGTAGACCGTGGCCGCTCCGAGAGCATCCGCGTGGACCGCCAACACCGTCGCACGAGCACCGGGAAACAGTGCCGAGGCAGCGCGCACCGCCGAGCCGGCCGCGGCCGAGCCGTCGAACGCGATCAAGATCCTCGGAGCGACGGGCATCTTCCCGCAGCGTAGTGATCCGTACCGTTCCAGCATGTGGGGCAGGCCGCCAAGCCGTACTCCGACAGCGAGCTCGCAAACGACGGATCCCAGCCCTTCCGCGCGGGCCCGGGAGGCACGCGCGGCGCGGAGCAGTTCGGCGTAGTCAGCGCACCGACGAGCACGAGCTTGTGCTCGGAGCAGTCGCCGTCACAGCGCTCCTACCGGCATGTGACCGCAGGTGCGGGAGTAGGCTCGTCGAGCACGCCAACCAACTCGGTGAGGCCACCATGGCGACACGCACCACCCCGCTCATCCCGATCGGGACCTGGGAGGTCGATCCCGCGCATTCAAGCGTCGACTTCGCGGTCAAGCACATGGGCATCGCCAACGTGCGCGGCAAGTTCACTGAGTTCGCAGGGTCACTCGACATGAAGGAGGCACTGGCGAACTGCAGCGCTCGCGGCAGCATCACGGTTTCCTCGATCGACACCGGCGACGAGGGCCGCGACGTGCACCTGCGCGCTGGAGACTTCTTCGACGTCGAGCACCATCCGCTGATCACGTTTGAGTCCACGCGCGTGGAGGCCATCGACGACGAGTCGTCACGCGTGTACGGCAACCTGACCATGCACGGCGTCACCATGGAATCAAGCTCGACGTCCTCATCCACGGCACCGACACCGACCCCTGGGGAAACCTGCGCGTGGGCCTGGAGGTCCTCGGCGTGCTCATGCGCAGCGATTTCGACTTGCAGTTCAACCAGGCACTGGGCAGCGGCGACTCGCTCGTCGGCGACAAGGTCAAGATGGCGCT
>JBDTMF010000055.1:0-22416 GCA_039934455.1 Solirubrobacteraceae bacterium | reverse complement strand
TCGGCAAGCCCGGGCTCGACGGCCACTCCAACGGCGCCGAGCAGATCGCCGTGCGGGCGCGCGACGCCGGCATGGAGGTCGTCTACGAGGGCATCCGGCTCACGCCGTCGCAGATCGCGCGATCGGCGGTCGACGAGGGCGTCCACGTGATCGGCCTCTCGATCCTCTCCGGCTCGCACCGCGAGCTGATCCCCGACGTCATCGAGGCGCTGCGCGAGGCGGGCGGCGAGGACATCCCGGTCGTCGTCGGCGGGATCATCCCCGACGCCGACGCCGAGGTGCTGCGGGCCGCGGGCGTGGCCGCGGTCTACACCCCGAAGGACTTCGAGCTGAGCCGTATCCTGCGCGACGTCGTCGGGCTGGTGGCGGAGCGGAACGGCATCGCGACCGCCGCGTGAGCGGGGCCGAAGGGGGCGAGGTCGGCGGACCGGCCCCCGGGGGTCCGGCGCCAGGCGGTGCGGAGCTCGGCCGGCGGCTGCGCTCCGGGGACCTTGCCGCCGCGCCGGCGGCGTTGAATCTCGTGGAGAACCGCTCCCCGGCTATGCGGCCGGAGATCGCGGCGCTGCTGGCGGCGGTGTCGCCGGAGGCACTCGGGGGTGAGGCGCCGGCGCACGTGGTCGGGGTCACGGGGCCGCCGGGCGCGGGCAAGTCGACGTTGCTGAGCGCGCTCGTGGCCGCCTGGCGCGGCAGCGGCCGGACGGTGGCGGTGCTCGCCGTCGACCCCTCCTCCAAGCGCTCCGGCGGCGCGCTGCTCGGCGACCGCGCGCGGATCGGCAGCGACCCCGCCGACCGCGGCGTCTTCATCCGCTCGATGGCCGCCGGCGAGCGGCTGGGAGGGCTCGCCCCCGCCACGCGCGCGGCCGCGCAGGCGCTGGCGGCCGCCTTCGACCTCGTGGTGATCGAGACCGTCGGCGTCGGGCAGTCCGAGACCGAGGTGGCCGAGGCGGCCGACACCGTCGCGGTGATCGTCCAACCGGGCTCCGGCGACGCGCTCCAGTTCCTGAAGGCGGGGATCATGGAGGTGCCGGACGTGCTCGTGGTCACGAAGGCGGACCTCGGCGTCGTGGCCGTCCGCGCCGTGCGCGACCTCCGGGCCGCCCTCCGCTCGCTCGGCGACCGGGCGACCGAGGTGATCGCGGTCTCGAGCGTCCACCCCGTGCAGGGCGTCGACGAGCTGATCGCCGCCCTCGACGCCCATCGCGAGCGCGTCGATCTCACCACCGTGCGCGTGCGCACCCGCCGCCTCGGCGCGCTCGCGGACTTCGTGGCCGAGCACGGCGCGCGCGGGCTGCGCGCGCTCGGCGGCCGCCGCACGGCCGAGCGCTTCCTCGCGGAGCAGCCTCCGGACGCCGGCGAGCCCGCGCTCGTCGCAGCGCTCGAGGCCCGCGCGGCCGGCTGAGGCGCACCACGAAAAAACCCCTGTCCGATCGGCGTCTGGTTATGGTCGCCCGGGCCGCTGGAGGCCGGCCACACCCGTCCAACGTTGGAGGAGGATTCGACTTGAGGACCAGGACGCGAGGGATCGCAGTGGCCGCCGTCGCGGCAACCGCGCTTGTGCCCGCAGCCGTAGCGCACGGCGCAACCCGCACCGTCACCGCCGGCCCGCCCGGCAAGGTCGCAGGAACGCCGCCGGACGGCGACAGCAACGCCTTCTTCCGCAAGACCGTGACCATCCACGTCGGCGACAAGGTCAAGTGGAAGATCAACGGCTTCCATACGGTGACCTTCCCGGCCAAGGGCAACGAGCCGCCGCCGTTCATCGGCCCCGACCCCACCGGAGCGAAGTACTCCGGTGTCAACGACGCCGCCGGCGCCCCGTTCTGGTTCAACGGCCAGACCCGGCTGGTACTGACCGCGCTGGGCGCGCTCCCGGTCACGGGCAAGAGCTACAACGGCTCCAAGCTCGTGAGCTCCGGCGCCCCGCTGTCGAACGGCGCGGCCAAGCCCTACACGCTGAAGTTCGCGAAGAAGGGCAGATACGCCTACTACTGCACGGTCCACTCCGGCATGAAGGCCTCGGTCAAGGTCGTCGCCAAGGGCAGGGCGATCCCGTCGCTCAAGGCGAACAGGAGGGCCGCCAGGAAGGAGTACGCGAAGGTCGCCAGGCGGCAGATCAAGGACGCCAAGTTCGCCGGACCGGCAGGCAACGTCGTCCAGGCCGGCAACGACACCGTCGAGTCGACGATCTTCCGCTTCTTCCCGGCGAAGAAGTCGGTGCCTGTCGGCACGACCCTGACGCTGACGATGCCGGCGAGGACGTCGGAGATCCACACGTTCTCGTTCGGTCCGGCCGACTACCTCAAGCAACAGGGCGACGCGTTCGTGCAGCCCACGCCGGGGCCATCAGGGCCGCCCACGCTCGTGTTCAACCCGGTGGACGCGTTCCCGAGCGACGTGCCCGCGCTGCCCGCCTATGACGGCACGGGGCACGGCAACGGGTTCCTGAGCACTGGCGTGCTCGACCGTGACGCGGCAACGCCGAGCGGGCCGAGCGCGCAGGTGACGTTCAGCAAGGCGGGGACGTACGACTACATCTGCCTGATCCACCCCTTCATGAAGGGCCAGATCGTCGTCGGATGAGGAAGCTCGCCGCGGCCGGCGCCGGGATCCTCGCCCTCGTGGCGTTCCCGGCGCCGGCTCCGGCGGCGACCCGGCACGTCTGGGTCGCCGCCGTCCCGACGACGTGGAACGTGGTGCCCAACGAGCGCAACGCGATCGAGGGCGAGCGTTTCACGCCCGACAAGACGACGTTCCGCACCGTCACCTACCAGCAGTACAGGCGCGACTGGAAGCGGCCGCTGCCCCACCAGACGCGGATTCCGGGCCCGCTGATCAAGGCGCGCGTTGGCGACGACATCTTCGTGCACTTCAAGAACCTCGACACGACGCTCAAGCGGCCGCACTCCATGCACTTTCACGGCGTGCGCTATCCGTTCGGCTCCGACGGGTCGTTCATCCCTGGCTTCTCCGGCCGCGGTGGCGACGTCATGCCGGGCAAGACCTTCACGTACCAGCTGCGCGCCGGTGCCGACTCCGCGGGCGTGTGGCCCTACCACGACCACTCGGCGTCGATGATGGACTCGATCGCCGGCGGCATGTACGGCGCGGTCTCGATCTTGCCGCCCGGCGTGCCGCGTGCCGATCGCGAGTTCGTGACGTTCTTCGAGTCACACCTCGGCTTCGAGACGATCAACGGCCGCGCCTTCGTGGGCAACACCCCGGTGCTGCACTCGCGGGTCGGCGACTCGGTGCAGTGGGACGTGCTCGCGCTCGGCGACGAGCACCATACCTTCCACGTCCACGGCCACCGCTGGCGGGACCCGGACGGCACCTCGATCGACACCAGGACGGTCGGCCCGGCCGAGAGCTTCTCCTTCCGCATCAAGGAGGACCGTCCCGGGACGTGGCTCTACCACTGTCACGTCGAGCAGCACATGATGCGCGGGATGGTCGGCCTGTACCGGGTGCGGCGATGAGGCGCGCGCTGCTCGCCGCCGCCGCCGGCCTCGCGCTCGCCACCGCTCCCGCCAGCGCGACCGAGCACGTCGTCGACATGCCCGGCAAGTTCTTCGCGCCGCCCACGACCACGCTGCTCGTGGGCGACACCGTCACGTGGAAGAACTCCGACTTCGTGGGCCACGACATCGCCGCGCTGGACGGCTCGTTCGAGAGCGGCCTGCTGGGAAGCCACGGGCGCTTCTCGCTCACCTTCGCCAAGCGCGCCCACATCGCGTACCGCTGCACGATCCACCCGTTCATGGCGGGCTCGCTCGACGTCTACGCCTTCCAGCTCCAGGGGCCGGCGGGCGTGCTGTCGGCGGGCCGCCGGGCGATCCTGCACGGCCTCGCGCCCGCCGGCGCGCACGCCGTCACGATCGAGCAGCGCCGGCCCGACGGCACCTGGGCGCCGGCCGTCACCGTCCCGGTCGGCGCCGACGGCGTGTTCCGGGCGAGCGTCGTCCCGACCGGGCCCGGCGTCTACCGGGCGGTCGCCGCCGGCGATCCGAGCCTGCCGCTGCGGCTCGCGGTCGGCGCCCGGCTCGAGACGAGCCTGCAGCGCCTGAAGGGCGGCCGCGTGGCAGTCCGCGCCACCGCGCGCCCGGCCCAGGCCGGCGCGCCGGCCGCGTTGCAGCTCTACTCGCGCGAGCGCTTCCGCTGGCGCCAGGTCGCCCACACGCGCGTCGACCGCCACTCGCGGGTCTCGTTCGTGGTCAGCCTGCGGCGCCGCTATGCCGCACGCGTCGTGCTGCTGAACGGGCGCCGCGGCTATGGGCCGGCCATCGGGCCGCTGCGCCACGTCGGCCCGCCTGGCTCATCGCGGCGACGCCACCGGATGCCCTCCGCGCGGCACATGCACCACTGAGGCTCAGGACGGCTTCTTCGCCGTCGTCTTCTTCTTCCTCGTCGTGAAGGTGACCGCCTTCGACAGCGTCGTCTTCGTCCCGGCGCTGTCGGTCACGTCGATCACGAGCGTCATCCGCACCTTCGTGCGGTGCTTGAGCCGGCGCCGGCCCCCCTGGTTGGTCTTGATCCGCAGCCGCGTCGTCGCGGCGGCGATGCGCGTCCGCCGCGCGCCCGCGACGACCTTCTTGCCCAGGATCAGCCGCCCGTGGATGCGGCAGGCGGCGGGGCACTTCACCTCGACGAGGATCCCCTTGAGCAGCAGGGCGCGCAGCCCGCGCGAGCCGCGGATGCTCATCGTCGGCGCGAGCGCGGCGATGCCCGGAGCAGCGCCGGGAGCCGTCGTGGCCGGCAGCGCGGCGCGGTCGATGCTCTCGCAGCCCTGCTGGCTGTCGATCGCGACGATGTCGAGCAGGTCGACGGTCGCCCGGTCGGCGCCGACGCCGCAGTTGATCGTGTCCTGCTCGTCGTCGCGGGCCATGATCTGGTCCGCGCCGCCGGTGCACGGCAGGCTCGTGCACTCGTTGTCGCCCTCGAAGAGGTCCTGGCCAGGGCCGCCGTCGAGAAAGTCGCCGCCGGCCGAGCCCTGGAGCGTGTCATTGCCGGCGCCCCCGCGGATCGTGTCCTCTCCGGTGCCGCCGTTGAGCAGGTCGTCGCCGCCGCGGCCGTCGATCGTGTCGTCGCCGCCGTTGCCGTAGAGGTCCTGGCCGAGGTCGTCGCCGGTGAGGGTGTCCGCGAGCTTCGTGGCAATGACCGTCTCGATGTCGTTGTGGACGTTGTCGTTCTCGCCCGTGGCGCCATCGCCGGGAAGCTCGTCGAGCGTGAGCCTGATCGGGGCCGTGCGCTCGTTGTAACTCAGGAGGTCGACACCCGTCCCGCCGTGCAGGTCGTCCGCGCCCTCGCCCGCGTCGGAGAGGGCGCCGGACGCCGCGAACTCGAGCGAGTCGTCGCCGGCGCCGCCGTCGAGGCGGTCGTTGCCGGCCTTGCCGATGAGCTGGTCGTTGCCCGCCCCGCCGGCCAGCGCGTCGTTGCCGAGGTCCCCGGACAGGCTGTCGGCGCCGTCGCCGCCCGCGACGAGGTCATCGCCCGGACCCCCGCTCACGGCGTCGTCGTCGCCGCCGCCGTCGACGCCGTCGTTGCCCTCCCCGCCCATGAGCAAGTCGTTCCCGGCGCCGCCGGTGATCGCATCGTTCCCGGCGCCGCCGTCGATCGTGTCGGCGCCCTCGCCGCCGTCGACCGTGTCGGCGGAGCTCCCCGAGCCCAGCCCGGTGAAGGTGTCGTTGCCGGAGCCGAGGTCGGCGCTGCCGCCCGTCGTGTCACCCGGAGTCGTGCCCGAGATGCCGTCGAAGCGGACCGTGTCGTCACCGCCGCCGGTGTCGATCGCGTACCGCTTGAGGCCTGCCGTGACGCGGCAGCTGGACATCGTGGGCACCTTCTTGACCGGGACGCAGCCTGGGCCGGAGGTGATGCCGCCGTTGTCGCTGACGATGTAGTACGGGATGTCGTCGGCCGGGTTCGACGTGCCGCGGGTGTCGACGAAGCGCGTCAGCGACACGGCGTCGGCGCTCGCGTCGCCCTGGTAGACGACGGTCGCCCCATCCCGCAGCGACGCGGTCGACGCCAGGGCCGACGGGGCGCCGACCAGCAGCGCCAGCATCGCCAATCCGACCGTCGCGGCCTTGCGCCTCACGTGTTTCTCCCTGTCGTCCATATCCCGGTGCACGTACAACCCTCCCATGGCCCCAACGGAGCGCAAGTCCGCCCGCCGGAAAACGGACCGATGTTCATCAGGGGGCAGGCGCCGGCCCGGACGGCGTCGCGAGCGACGCGATCCGCCACCCGCCTTGGGTTCGCTCGAGCTCGATGCTGTCCTTGGAGGGGGTCTGGCCCTCGGCGCTGGTCCGCACCTCGGCGACCGCGGTCTTGCCCGTCACGGTCACCGCGCCGACGATCAGCCGCGGCTGGCGCACGTCGGCGAGGCCCTGCTGGAGCGCGATCTCGCACGGCAGGCCGATCTTCTTGAGCTGGGAGATCAGCGACGGGGCGAGCAGCCGGTCGCACAGCGCCTGGTAGTCCTTGGCCGCGGTGGCCCGGCTGAAGGCGGTGAGCGTGGTGCGGACCTGCTCCTCGTCGGTCGGCGCCTTCTCTCCGCAGCCCGCGATCACGATCGCGAGCGCCAGCAGCGCCCCCCAGCGCCTCACCCGGCCCTCCTGTCCGTGGCGGAGCGCCGTGCCGGTCACCGCCGCAGCATAGAATGGCTGCGATGGAGGGTTCTCCCCAGCCTCAGATGGTGGGGTCCTGGCTGCGCTGCTACCGCTGTTGGTCGCAGGAGCTCGAGGTCCAGGTCCACTACGAGGGCATTCACCGCATCGATCCCGTGACCGGTGAGCGCGCCGAGGTCGTCGACGAATTGCAGGAGGCCGTCGTGCAGTGCCTCGACTGCATGCACGACCAGCCGCATCTCGCCTTCCACAACGGGCGCATCGAGCCGGTCGAGGACCGCTGGGAGCGCATGGTGGCCGGCACGCCCTGGGTCGCGTCCTGCACCGTCACGGTCGCCGCCGACGCCGTCGAGACCTGCTCCGGCCCGGAGGCCGCCGACTCGCTCGCCTACGCCGCCTTCGGCGATCACGGCACGCGCGAGTTCTTCACCCATGTGCGCTTCCACAAGCACGACGACGACCAGATCGTCGTCCACCTGCTCGTGGAGCTCTACGCCCGCAACTCCGAGGAGGCGAGCGGGGTCCTCGAGGACGCCGCGCGCGGCATGCTCACGATCACGTCGCTGGCCGAGGAGTCCCGCCCCCCGGCCGCGACGGGCGACCAACAGCACTGAGCCTCGTCGACCGCTTCATCGAGCACGGCCCGCCGGCGTTCAGCTTCCTCGAGCGCGACCAGGGCTGCGAGCTCGAGATCCCGACCGGGTTGCGGTGGCAGCCGCAGCTCTTCTACCGCAACGCCTCGGCGTTCGTGCTCGTCGCGCTCGACGACCGCGAGCGGAGCTTCGACATCCGCCTCGGCCCACTCGGCGGCGGCGAGCGCCCCGACGCGGGCGCCGGCGCCTCGCTGCGCGACCTGCTCGCCGCGGCCGGCGAGGAGGCCCCGCCGTTCTCGTTCCAGGCCGACCGCCTCGAGGCCGACCTCGAGCCGTGGGCCGACGCCCTCCGCCGCCACGCGGCGGGCCCGCTCAGCGGCTGAGCAGCCGCTCCCGGATCGCGCTCAGGTCCTCGTCGCCGACGCCGGCAGCACGGAGGTAGCCCTCGACGTCGAGGTCGGCGAGCATCGCGATGATGATTTCGGCGGCGGTCGTCCCCGCGCGCTCGTAGAACTCCGCCGCCGAATCGAGGTCGTCGGACTCGCCGCCCGCGAGCCGGTCGAGCAGGACCTGCACGCGCGGCTCGCTCAGGCCGTAGTCCGCGGTGATTTCGTCGATGCCGACTCCGGCCAGCGCCAGCAGCAGGATCGCGATCAGCCCGGTGCGGTCGCGGCCGATGCCGCAGTGGATCGCGACGCCGCCGGGCTCGACACGGGCGATCGCGGTGAAGACGGCAGCGGTCCGCTCGGGGAAATGGTCGAGGAACGGCCGGTAGTAGATCGGCGTGCCGAACTCTGGGCGGCCGTGCCAGTCCTTCCAGAACTCCGTGTCTCCCACCCCGTCGAGCGGCAGATGCAGCGTCGTCACGCCGGCCGGGCGCGGCGCCAGGTCCTCGGCGAGCTCGTCGTGGTTGCGGACGTTGGCGCAGCCCTCCCACTGCAGGTGCCGGTCATCGGTCATCGGCACCCATTCTGCAAGTTACGTGATGCAACCGAACGAGCCATGGCCTCGTGACCGCTGGGACGAGACGCCGCCGCCGCACCGCCACCGCCGAGGCCCGCCTGCTCGACCGAGGACGGGCGCCTCTACGCGCACGCCACGACGACCTGCCTGATCACCCGGGGTCCGTGCAACAGTCCTGAGGGTGCGCTCCGCCCGCGTCCCCGACGACTCGCTCCCGCCGCTGACCCGATCCGTCGCCGCCAGCCTGGCCGCGATCGTCGAGGTCGAGACCGACGAGGTCCCGGCTCCGGCCGCCGATCACCCCGAGCCCTGGACTGCGTGGCGCATGTGGCTCGCCCGCCGCGGGCTCGGGCTCGTCCCGATCGAGGCGCCGCGCGAGTTCGGCTGGCCCGGCCCATGGCTTGCGCTGCTGCGCGGGGGCACGGCGGCCGTCGCCTATGGGACGCCGCCGGGCGGCCTCGCCTGGGCGCCGCTGGGCGGGAGCTTCGAGGACGTCGAGGCCGGCTACGTGATCGCGCCCTACGACGCCGCGTTATGGGCGCCGCGCGAAGCCACCGGCACGCGCACCACCGGCCGCGTCGAGGCGATCGCGGTCGCGACGGCGGCCGAGGCGCCGATGGCGCTGCTCGACCACGCCACCGCCCGCGCGGGCCACGGCCTCGAGGGCGACCGCTACTTCGGCGGCGAGGGCACCTTCTCCAACCCCCACTCGCGCGGCCACGACCTCACGCTGATCGAGGCCGAGGTGGTCGACGATCTCGGCGTGGAGGCCGAGGTCCCGCGCCGCAACGTCGTCACCCGCGGCATCGACCTCAACGCGCTGGTCGGCCGCCGCTTCCGCGTGGGCGAGGTCGTCTGCGAGGGCCAGCGCCTGTGCGAGCCCTGCGCCCACCTGACGCGCCTCACCGAGCCCCGGCTCCTGCGCGCGCTCGTGCACCGCGGCGGCCTGCGCGCCGACATCGTCTCCGGCGGCGTCATCCGCGTCGGCGACGAGATCACGGCCCTCTGAGGAGGTCTAAGGGCCGGCCGGGAGGAACGACTCGGCCGGGAGGGCGGTCCCGCCCTGGTCCTCGATCCCCGACATGCAGATGGCCTGAACCTGCAACAGCCACCGCCGGTCCTTCATCGCGGTGTCCTGCGCCGCAGCCCACCAGCCCTTGGCGCCGTTGTCCTCGTAGGCGGCGACGAGCAGGCCGGCGACGAGCAGCGCGGCCAGCGCGCGGCGCAGCAGCACTACTCGGTCAGTGAGCGCAGCTGGCGGACGGCGAGCGCGATCCCCGCCATGTCCGCCGTCGGCTCGCGCGAGAGCGTGCGCATGAACGCCTGGAGGCGCCGGCACTCCTCGAGGTGGGCGGCGAGGTAGTCCGAGACCGCCTCCTCCGGCGGGGCACTGGGCGTCGCCAGCAGCGCGCGCTCCGCGATCTCGCGGCGAGCGCGGCGGCCGTCCTCGCGCACCGCCTGGAGCGCCCAGCGCTGCATCCGGCCGCTGACCGGCAGGGTGTTCAGCTCGGCCTCGAGGCCGTCCAGCGGGAGCAGGTTGCCGACCGTGAAGAACGCCAGCGCCACGTCCTCGACCCGCCGCTCGGTGGCGCCCGCCACCGCGACGACCGACGGGGCATGGACGAGCGTGGGTCGCAACGCGTGCGCCCGGGCCAGGCCCTCGGGCAACCCCGCCTCGACCAGCCGACCGGCGATCGCCTGGCGCTCGCGCCGGCGGTCCGTGTCGCCGAGCTGTGACGCGGCCGCCGCCAGCCGCTCGAAGCCCGCGCTGCCGGCCTCGATCGTCTCGCCCAGGTCGCCGCCCGCGCCTTCGGACAGGTACCAGCGGGTGACCGCGTCGACGAGCGCGTCGACGCCGGCCATCAGCTCGACCTGGATGGCCGGGTCGATCGTCCCGCCGAGCGTCTCGATCGCCTCCCAGTCGGCCTCGGCGCCGGTGACCTCGCGCGCGATCCGGTACGCGCGGACGACCTCGGCGGCAGCCGCCCCGCGCTCCGCCACGAGCTGGGAGACGAAGACCGAGCCCAGCGCGTTGACGACGAGGTTGGCGTTCACGGTGGCGATCAGCTCACGCCGCAGAGGATGCTCGCCCAGCCGTTCGCCGAAGCGCTCGACCACCGGGAGCGGGAAGTAGGAGCGCAGGTCGCGCTCGAACCAGGGATCGTCGAGCAGCGGCGACTCGAGCAGCGAGCGCTTGACACGCCGCTTGGCGAAGGTGAGCAGGCTCGCGAGCTCCGGGCGCTCCATGCCGCGGCCGGCGCGGCGGCGGTCGGCCAGCTCCTCGCCCGACGGCAGCGCCTCCGAGGCGCGGTCGAGCAGCCCGTCCTCCTCGAGCGCCGTCATGAGGTCCTCGTAGGCATCGAGCCGCCCGCCGGAGCGCTCGGCCTCCTGGGCGATGATCTGCGCCTGCAGGAAGGAGTCGTAGAGGACGTGGGCGACGACGTCCTCGGTCATGTCGGCGAGCAGCGCGTCGCGGTCGGGGCGGGTCAGCTCGCCGCGGCGCTCGGCCAGCCCGAGCAGGATCTTCAGGTTGACCTCGTGGTCGGAGCAGTCGACGCCGGCGGAGTTGTCGATGAAGTCGGCGCTGATCCGCCCGCCGCTGCGGGCGTACTCGACCCGCGCCCGCCGCGTGAGGCCGAGGTTGCCGCCCTCCCCCACGGCCCGGGCGCGGAGCTCGGACGCATCGACGCGGATCGCGTCGCTCGAGCGGTCCTGGGCCGCCTCGTCGGTCTCGTCGGAGGCCTTCACCACCGTCCCGATGCCGCCGTTGAAGAGCAGGTCGACGGGGGCCCGCAGGATCGCCCGGATCAGGTCGTTGGGAGCGAGCGCCTCGTCCTCGATCCCGAGCGCACGCTGCGTCGCCTCCGACAGCGGAATCCGCTTGGCCGCCCGCGGCCAGACCCCGCCGCCGCCGGAGATCTTCGCGCGGTCATAGTCGTTCCACGAGGACCCGGCGAGGTCGAACAGGCGCGTGCGCTCGGCGAAGCCCACGTCCGGGTCGGGATCGGGGTCGATGAAGATGTGGCGGTGGTCGTAGGCGCCGACGAGGCGGATGCGGTCCGAGAGCAGCATCCCGTTGCCGAAGACGTCGCCGGACATGTCGCCGATGCCCACGACCGTGAACGGGTCGGAGTCCGGGTCGATCTCGAGCTCGCGCAGGTGGCGCTTGACCGACTCCCACGCCCCGCGTGCCGTGATCCCGAGCTTCTTGTGGTCATATCCGCTCGAGCCGCCCGAGGCGAACGCGTCGCCGAGCCAGTAGCCGTACTCTTCGGCGACGGAGTTGGCGGTGTCCGAGAAGGTCGCGGTGCCCTTGTCGGCGGCGACGACCAGGTAGGTGTCGTCCTCGTCGAGCACGCGGACGTCCGGCGGGTGCACGACCTCGCCGTCGACGAGGTTGTCGGTGACGTCGAGCAGCGCGCGCACGTAGGCCACGTACTGGCGCTGGACCTCGTCGCGCAGCTCGCCCGGGTCCTTGGGCCGCTGCTTGAGGTAGAAGCCGCCCTTGGCGCCCTCGGGCACGATCTGGGCGTTCTTCGTGAGCTGGGCGCGCATCAGCCCGAGCACCTCGGTGCGGTAGTCCTGCCGATCGGACCAGCGGATGCCGCCACGCGCGATCCGGCCGCCCCGCAGGTGGATCCCCTCCATCGCGGACGAATAGACGTAGATCTCCATCAGCGGCACCGGCTGCGGGATCGCCGGGACGTCGGCGGAGCGCAGCTTGAAGGCCATCGCGCCGCGCCCGCGGCGGTAGGCGTTGGTGCGCAGGGTCGCCTCGACGAGCCCGAGCTGGTTGCGCAGGATGCGGTCGTCGTCGAGCGACTCGACCTCGTCGAGGCCGGCGATGATCTCCGCCCGCAGCGCCACCTCCGCCGCCTCGTCGCGCGCGCGCTCGGGGTCGAAGCGCAGCTCGAACAGGTGCACGAGCTTCTCGGTCAGCGGCGCCGTCCGCACCAGCACGTCGTTCTGGTAGCTCTCGGTGAAGCGCGAGCCGATCCGCTGGCGGTACTTGCGGTAGGCGCGCAGGATCTCGATCTGGCGCCAGTCGAGCCCCGCCGCCAGCACGAGCCGGTTGAGCGTGTCGGACTCGGTCTCACCGCGCCAGACCGCCGAGATGCAGTCCGCCACGCGCGCGCCGTTGGCCTCGAGGTCGACGGGCCGACCGCCCGGGCCGAGCACCCCGAAGTCCTGCACCCAGGTCTCCCCGTCGCCGCCCTTGAGGCGCGTCGGGACCTCCTCGATGACGCGCAGGCCGAGATCCTCGAGCAGCGGCATCGCCTCGGCGAGCTCGACCTTGCCGCCGGACTTGTAGAGGCCGACCCGGGTGCGCTCCCCGGTCTGGTCGGTCTCGTTCTGCAGGCCGACCACGAACGGCTCGCCGAGGGTCTCCAGGCGCACGAAGCAGCCGATGTCGTGCATCGCCAGCTGCGGGCTGCGCGACGCCTTGTAGTAGCGCGGGAAGCGCGGCGCCCACTGGGCGAGGAGCGCGCGTCCCTGGGCGTCGCCGTGGCGCGCGACGAGCCGGTCGCGGAGCTCGTCGTCCCAGGTGCGGGTGAGGCCGACGATCTCGCCCTCGAGCTCGCGGAAGTCGAGGTCCGGCAGACCCGCCGAGGCGTGCACGCGGAAGTGGATCTGCACGCGTTCGCCCTCGCCGAGCACGAGGTGGGAGTCGACGGCGGGGGTGCTGAAGCGAACGCGGAAGTGATCGATCAGGCGCTCGAGCAGCTCGCCGTCGTAGCGCGAGCGCGGCAGCGCGACGATCAGCGAGGCGCTGCGCGAGTCGGGGTCGCGGCGGCCGAGCAGCCGCACCTGCTCGCCCTGGAGCGCCAGCAGCGCCACGACGGCGCCCCGCAGGTCGTCGGTCGAGGCGGCGAACAGCTCGTCCTTGGGGAACGAGTCGAACAGCGAGACGGCGGCCTTGTAGTCGTGGGAGCCCTCGATCAGGTCCTCGTGGCGCAGGATCTGGCGCAGCTTGCGATGCAGCAGCGGGGTCTGGCTCGACGGCTCGGCGTAGGCCTTGGTCGTGAAGAGCCCCAGCATCCGCGCCTCGCCCACGATCTCGCCCTGGGCCGAGATCCGCCGCACGCCGATGTAGTCCATCCGCACCCGCCGGTGGACGCGCGAGAGCCGGTTGGTCTTCGAGACGATCAGCAGGTCGCCCTCGAGCGCGCGCTCGCGGACGTCGGGCGGCAGCGACTCGATCGGCACGGGCTCGGCGTAGGTCGACTCTGCCGTGTCGGCGAGGATCCCGAGGCCGGAGCCCGGGGCGACGGAGATCGCCCCGTCGCCGAAGCGGTACTCGCGGTAGCCGAGGAAGATGAAGTTGTCGTGCAGCAGCCACTCGAGGAAGGCGACCGTCTCGTCGACCTCCTCGTCGGTGTAGCGCGCCGTCCCGGCGCCCGCGAGCTGCACCATGCGCCGCGAGCGGTCGGCCATCCCCGGGAAGTGCTGCACGGAGCGGCGAACGTCCTCGAGCACGCCGCGCAGCGCCTCGGCGAGCTCCTCGAGTTCCTCCGGCGCCAGCCGCCGGTCGAGATCGAAGTGCATGACCGACTCGCGCCGCGATGCCTCACGCGGGTGCAGGATCGCGGCGATGGTCCCGTTCAGGTCCCGCTCGACCCCGAGGATCGGGTGCAGCATCCGCTGGATGCCGAGGCCGCGCGCGCGCAGCTCGGCGCTGACCGAGTCGACGAGGAACGGCCAGTCCTCGGTGTTCGTCTCGACCACCGATCCCGGCGTCTCGTAGCCGTGCTCCTCCAGCGTCGGGGTGAACGCCCGCACCGCGATCGGCGCCTCGCCGCGGGCCGACACGAACTCGAACAGGCCGAAGATCTCCCCGCACAGCGCCTCCGGCGGGAGCCGGCCGTCACCGTCGGCATCGGCCGCCAGCCGGCGCAGGAGCGCCTCCGCGAAGGCGCGGACAGCCGGGGCGCGCTCCACGGAAGTGCGCTCGCCGATCAGGTCGAGCAGGGACGCCCCGGCTGTCATCTCATCCCTGGTTCAAGCGCTCCTCCAGCGCGTCGAGCTGCGCGCCGACCTCGGCGGGCAGGCGATCGCCGAACGTCGCGAAGAACTCGCGGATCGGCTGGATCTCGCTCTTCCACTGCTCGGGGTCGACGGCGAGGATCTGCTCCAGCTCGTCCTCGGGCATGTCGAGGCCGTCGGTGTTGAGCAAGCCGGGCGTCGGCACGCGGCCGATCGGCGTGTCGACCGCCTCGACGGCGTCCTCGCAGCGCCGAAAGATCCACTCGAGCACGCGCGAGTTCTCGCCGAAGCCGGGCCACAGGAAGCGGCCGGTTTCAGGCTCCTTGCGGAACCAGTTGACGTAGAAGATCTTCGGCAGCTGCGCGGGGTGGTGGGCCTCTTTGCCGATCCTCAGCCAGTGGGCCCAGTAGTCGGCCATGTGGTAGCCGCAGAACGGCAGCATCGCCATCGGGTCGCGGCGCAGCCTGCCGACCTCGCCGGCCGCCGCCGCGGTGGTCTCCGAGGACATCTGGGCGCCCAGGAAGACGCCGTGCTCCCAGTCGAAGGCCTCGTGGATGAGCGGGACGACCGTCGAGCGACGCCCGCCGAACAGCATGGCGTCGATCGGCACGCCCTTCGGGTCCTCCCAGTCCGGCGCGATCGCGGGGTCCTGCGCCGCCGGGGTGGTGAAGCGCGAGTTCGGGTGGGCGGCCGGGTCGTCGCACTGCGGCGTCCACTCGTTGCGCTTCCAGTCGATCGCGTGCGGCGGCGGCTCCGCGGTCATCCCCTCCCACCAGACGTCTCCGTCGTCGGTCATGGCGCAGTTGGTGAAGATCGTGTTCTTCTCGATCGTCGCCATGGCGTTGGGATTGGTCTTGTACCCCGTGCCCGGCGCGACGCCGAAGAAGCCCGCCTCCGGGTTGATCGCCCACAGGCGGCCGTCGTCGCCGAACTTCATCCACGCGATGTCGTCGCCGACCGTCTCGACCGTCCAGCCCTCGAGCGTCGGGATCAGCATCGCCAGGTTCGTCTTGCCGCAGGCCGACGGGAAGGCGCCGGTGACGTACTTGGACTCACCCTCGGGCGAGGTCAGCTTGAGGATCAGCATGTGCTCGGCCAGCCAGCCCTCGTCGCGCGCCATCACGCTCGCGATCCGCAGGGCGAAGCACTTCTTGCCGAGCAGCGCGTTGCCGCCGTAGCCCGAGCCGTAGGACCAGATCTCGCGCGTGTCCGGGAAGTGGACGATGTACTTCGTGTCGTTGCACGGCCACGGCACGTCCTCCTCGCCCTCGGCCAGCGGGGCGCCGAGCGTGTGCAGGCAGGGCACGAAGTCGCCGTCCTCGCCGAGCTGCTCGAGCGCCGCCGCGCCCATGCGCGTCATGATCCGCATGCTGACCGCCACATAGGCGGAATCGGTGAGCTGGACGCCGATCTCGGAGATCGGCGAGCCGAGCGGCCCCATCGAGAACGGCACGACGTACATCGTGCGGCCCTTCATGGCGCCGGTGAAGAGGTCGTCGAGCTTCCCGCGCATCTCCGCCGGGTCGGCCCAGTGGTTGGTCGGGCCGGCGTCCTCCTCGCGTTCGGAGCAGATGAACGTCCGGTCCTCGACCCGTGCCACGTCCGAAGGGTCCGACAGCGCGAGGTACGAGTTCGGCCGCTTGGCCTCCGAGAGCTTCTCGAAGGCGCCTGCCTCGACGAGGACGTGGGCGAGCGCGTCGTACTCCTCGGCGCTGCCGTCGCACCAGTGGACGGCGGCGGACTGTGTGACCGCGGCCACCTCCTCGACCCATTTGACGAGGGTTTGGTTGCGCGTCGGCACAGTCGTATGGCTCATCGGGGTCAGATCAGCTCCTGTTTCTGGGGAGGAAGGCGACATTGTTCCGTACCGAACTTATTCGACGTCGCCCTCGGCGGGCGTCGCACCCGCCTCTTTGCGCGGAACGAGCACAAGCCGCTTGAACTCCGCCACGAGCACGCCGTCCTGGTTCAGGACGCGGGTGTGAACCCGCACCGTGCCGCGGTCCGTCTTGGATCTGGACTCCTTCACCTCGAGCACCTCGGACTCGCAGAACAGCGTGTCGCCGTGGAAGACGGGAGCGGGGTGCTTGAGCTCCTCGGTGGCGAGATTGGCGATCGCCTTGCCCGACACGTCGGAGACGCTCATCCCGAGCGCCAGCGAGTACACGAGCGGCCCCACCACGACGTTGCGACCCTGCTGACTCTGACCGGCGTAGACGTCGTTGATGTGCAGCGGGTGATGGTTCATGGTGATCAGACAGAAAAGATGATCGTCGGCCTCGGTCACCGTCTTGGCAGGCCAGTGCTTGTAGACGGCGCCGACCTCGAACTCCTCGAGATATCGGCCGTAGGGATGGGCTCCGGTCGCCTCGCGGGCGGCCTGACCGGTTTCGACTGCAGGGGTTTCTGTGCTCATGGGCCAGATCATGGCGCACTGGCGCGCCGCTAGATTCCAGGCGACATATGCGCAATCCCCGTGACTTCGCCAAGCCCCTCGCCGTCGGCGCGCCCGACCCGTTGCTCGAAATTCCCGTGACCCCGTCGCGGATGATCCACTTCTTCGACCCGAGCAACGAGCGGATCGTCGCCAAGCTCCCCGATCTGGCCCAGAAGGCCGACATCCTCCTCGGCAACCTCGAGGACGCGATCGCCGTCGAGAACAAGGACGCCGCGCGCGCCGGCCTCGTCCGCGTCGCCAGGGAGGTCGACCTCGGGGAGACTGCGCTGTGGACGCGGGTGAACTCGCTCGAGAGCCCGTGGGCGCTGGACGACATCACCACGCTGGTGACCGAGATCGGCGACCGCCTGTCGGTGATCATGGTCCCGAAGGTCGAGGGGCCGTGGGACATCCACTACGTCGACCGCCTGCTGGCCCAGCTCGAGGCGCGGGCGGGCCTCGAGCGCCCGATCCTCGTCCACGCGCTGCTCGAGACGTCGCTCGGCGTGACCAACCTCGAGGCGATCGCCTCCGCGAGCCCGCGCATGCAGGGCATGAGCTTCGGCCCGGCCGACCTGGCCGCCTCGCGGCGCATGAAGACGACGCGGGTCGGCGGCGGGCACCCGGGCTACCGCGTGCTCTCCGACCCGGATCCCGGGCGCCCCGACGCGCCGCGCGTCAGCGCCCAGCAGGACCTCTGGCACTACTCGATCGGTCGCATGGTCGACGCGTGCACGTCCACCGGCATTCTGCCTTTTTATGGTCCATTCGGAGACATCCGCGACCTCGACGGCTGCGAGGCGCAGTTCCGCGCGGCGTTCCTGATGGGCTGCGTCGGCGCGTGGTCGCTGCACCCCGCCCAGATCGACGTCGCCAAGAAGGTCTTCAGCCCCGACCCGGACGAGGTGATCTTCGCCCGCCGGGTGATCGAGGCGATCCCGGACGGCCGCGGCGTCCACATGATCGACGGCAAGATGCAGGACGACGCCACCTGGAAGCAGTGCCGGGTGATGGTCGACCTCGCCGAGATGCTCGCGGCCAAGGATCCGGAGCTGGCCGAGGCATATGGGCTCGGATCCCGGGTAATCGCCTGAGCATGCCGCTGCCGATCGCTCCGCCCGAGGTCGCCTCCGCGCGCCGCCTCGGCGAGCGCGCCTGCATCGTGGATGCCGGCGGACAGTTCACGATCGCGCGCCAGGTCGACGACCTGGCCGCGCACGCGGCGGTCGGCGGGGCGCGCGAGTTCGTGTTCGACCTCGGCGGCGTGCGCCGCTACGAGACCCAGGCGCTGGCGCAGCTGGCGGACCTCTGCCGCCGGCTGATCTCCTATGGCTGCGAGGTCATCGTCTCCGCGCACGACCCGGGCGTCGTGCTCGAGCTGCGCCGCCTGGCGCACGGCGACGACTGGACGATCGCGCCGACGCTGGGCACGGCGCTCTCGGACCTCTTGTCGCGGCCGCTCTGAACGTTCAGCTGCGCTGGGGTAGGGAGTGGGTGCGGCTGCGCCCGGCGCCGGCGAGCCGTCAGAACTTGTAGCGCTTCTTCGGGCAGCCCAGCTTCGGGTTGCCCATCCCGGCGTTGTACGGGAAGCAGCTCGCGTAGCGGAAGCGCCCCTTCCAAGCGGCGGGGATGCGGACCTGCGCGCTCGCGCGGAACCGGCCCTTGACCCGCCGGCGCTTCTTCTTGCCCTTGACCTTCACCTTGCGCGTGAGGGGCTTCGTCTTCGCCTTCGCGGCCAGCGGCGCCCGGGCCTTGCCGCCTCTGCCGACGTAGAACAGCGTCGGCGCGGTGAGCTTGACGCTCTTGGGCGTGCGGTAGATCTGGACGATCCGGATCACGTTGCGCCGGACGAGCGAGAAGGTGAGGCTCGTCAGCGGGAAGACATAGACGGGCCGGACCGCGCTGCGGTCCCCGAACTCGGGCGCGAGCACGCGAACCTGATGGTTGCGGTCGAAGGTGTGCTCGAAGGCGAAGCGCCCGTCGAGGCCGGTCGTCGCCTTGCCGGCGGGCGCGAACGGCTTCTTGTGCGGGTAGCGGCGGATCTCGAGGTCCACCTCGCGGGCGACGAGCGGCGCGCCGTAGGGGCCGGTGAGCTTGCCGGTGATGGCCTGGGTCTCGCCGAGATCGGCGCCCCCGGCAGGGCTGATCTCGATCTCCACGACGGCCGCGGAGGCGGCCGCCGGGACGGCGGCGAGGACGAGCAGGGCGATGAGCAGTGGTCGAAGCACGGCGGTGAGCCTAGACACCCCCAGGCCGCTAGGGTTGCGCGCCGCATGAGGTTCTTTGAGTTCGAATCGCGCCAAGTTGTCGCAAAAGCGGGCATTCCGGTGTCTGGCCACGGCTTCGCCACGACCCCGGCCGAGGCCCGGCGGATCGCAGGCGAGCTGGGCGTTCCGACCGTCATCAAGTCCCAGGTTCTGACCGGCGGGAGGATGAAGGCGGGGGGCGTGAAGTTCGCCGATACGCCGGAGGAGGCCGAGCGTCATGCCGCGGACATCCTCGAGCTCGAGATCAATGGGCACATGCCTCGCGGCGTGCTCGTCGACTCCCGGGTCGACGTGGCGCAGGAGTACTACGCGGGCGTGACCTGGGACGGGACGCGCAAGCGCCCGGTGCTGATCTTCTCCGACATGGGCGGGATCGACATCGAGGAGGTCGCCGAAACCCACCCCGACCACGTCGGCCGCGCCCACTTCTCCACCCTGCGCCCCTTTTCGGACTACGAGGCCAAGCAGGTCATCGCCTCCGTCGGCGTCACCGGCCGCGCGCTGACGCGCCTCACGCCGATCCTCTCCCGGCTCGCCAAACTCTTCACCGACTACGACATGACGCTGGCCGAGATCAACCCGCTGGCGCAGCTCGCCGACGGGACCTTCGTCGCCGTCGACGCCCACATGGACATGGAGAACGAGGCGCGCCCGCGCCAGAAGGCGCTGCTGAAGGAGCTCGGCGTCGGCGACGACGAGACGCGCCAGGCCCGCGAGGCGACACCGTTCGAGCTCGCCGGCGAGGCGGTCGACTCGCAGGACCACCGCGGCGTGGCGGGCAACGTGACCGAGTTCGACGGCGACCTCGGCCTCGTGATCGGGGCGGGCGGCGGCTCGCTGACGCTGTTCGACGCGGTCCGCGCCCACGGCGGCAAGCCCGCCAACTACTGCGAGATCGGCGGCAACCCGTCGGTCGCGAAGGCCTGCGGCCTGGCCAAGCTCGTGCTCCAGAAGCCGGGCGTGGACAAGATCGCGGTGATGATGTCGATCGTCTCCAACACCCGGGTCGACATCGTCGCCCGCGGCGTGATCAAGGCCTGCATCGAGCTCGGCCACGACCCGGCGGAGAAGATCTCGATCTTCCGCATCCCCGGGGCGTGGGAGGAAGAAGGCTTCAAGATCCTCGAGAAGTACGGCGTCAAGTACGCCGATCGCAGCGTGTCGCTGAACGAGGCCGCGCGGATGGCGGTGGCGGGATGAGCATCCTCGTCGACGCCGACACCACCTTCATCGTCCAGGGCATCACCGGCCGCGAGGCCGTCAACCTCACGCGCGAGTGCCTCGACTACGGCGCCGGGGCGAAGATCGTCGGCGGCGTCACGCCCGGACGGCTCGGCCGCGACGTCCACGGCGTGCCGGTGTTCGACACCGTCGCCCAGGCCGTCGAGCACCACGGTGCGCCGATCGACGGCTCGGTCGTCACCGTCCCCCCCGCGTTCACCAAGGACGCGGTGATCGAGGCGATCGCCAACGGCATCAGGCTCGTCGTGATCGTCACGGAGCGGATCCCGCGCGGGGACGTCGCCCAGATGGTCGAGTTCGCCGACGAGCACGGCGCGCGCATCATCGGCCCCAACTGCCTCGGGATCATCGTTCCCGACGTGATCAAGATGGGCGGCATCGGCGGCCCGGCCAAGGATGCCGCCAAGTCCTACTCCCCCGGCCCCGTCGGCGTGATCTCGCGCTCGGGCGGCATGACGACCGAGATGTCCTCGACGCTGAGCGCCGCCGGCCTCGGGCAGTCGACCGCCGTCTCGATCGGCGGCGACGCGATCATCGGCCAGGCCTACGCCGAGCTGATGCCGCTCTTCGAGGCCGACGAGCAGACCCAGGCGATCGTCATCTACACCGAGCCGGGCGGCCGTATGGAGGCCCAGCTGTCGGAGTGGGTGACCGCCAACCGCTCGCGGTTGCCGATCGTCGCCTTCATGGCCGGGCGCTTCATGGACGAGATGCCGGGCATGTCCTTCGGGCACGCGGGCACGATCGTCGAGGGCAAGGAGGACACCGCGACCGAGAAGATCGCGCGCCTCGCCGCCGCCGGGATCGTGGTCGCCGAGCGGATCGAGGACATCCCAGGGCTCGTCCGCGAGCGGATCGGGGCGGCGGTCTAGTGGCCCTGTTCATCGACGTCGAGGTCACTTCGGAGGCCGCCGAGGACCCGGCGGTCGCGGCCAGGCTGGCCGAGGTCTGCCCCGTCGACATCTACGCCCAGGGCGAGGACGGAAAGCTGCGGATCGTCGAGGCGAACCTCGACGAGTGCGTGCTGTGCCGGCTGTGCATCGACGCGGCGCCGCCCGGCAGCGTGACGGTCCGCAAGCTCTACGACGACGGCGCCACCCTCTAGACCCTATGGAGGTCGGTTCGGTCCGGCCTGAGCGGTAGATCGGTCGACACCCCCGCGCAGAGGTGTGCGGGGACTGGGCGGCAGGAATGGGCCTGTCGCCGACACCCCAGCTCTGGGGAGGTGCCGACCATGCAGCACAGTATGTCTCTCGTTGGGCTCGATGTGCATGCGTCGCAGACGCATGCCGCGATCCTTGACATGGTGTCTGGTGAGCTTCGCGGCGTGAAGCTGCGGATGGCTCCGGGTGAGGTGGTGGGGTTCCTTCAGACGCTGCCCGGCCCGGTCCGTGCGGTCTATGAGGCGGGGCCGACGGGGTTCGGTCTGGCTCGGGTCGCGGTTGAGCGCGGGATCGACGTGCGCGTGGTGGCCGCGGGCAAGGTTCTGCGCGCATCGGGTGACCGGGTCAAGACCGACAAGCGCGACGCCGAGCGCCTCGCGCGACTGTTGGCGGCCGGCGAGTTGCGCTTCGCGTTCGTGCCGTCGGTCGCTGATGAGCAGTTCCGTGACGTGATCCGCGCGATCGAGGACTGCCGCGGCGATCTGATGCGCGCTCGCCACCGGCTCGGCAAGCTGCTGCTGCGACGTGATCTGCGCTGGAGCGGCCCGGGGTCGACGTGGACCCAGGCGCACCTGCGGTGGCTGCGCAGCCTGCGTTTTGAGGATGTCTGCTCGCAGGCGGTGTTCGTCGACTACCTGTCGGGGGTTGAGATGCTCGTCGCGCGCCGGGCGGCGCTGATCTGCGCGCTCGAGCAGGTCATCCCTGACAGCCGCCACGCCCCGACGATCGCGCGGCTGCGCTGCTTGCGGGGGATCGACACGCTGTCGGCCGCCGGTCTGTGCGCAGAGGTCGGCGACTGGCACCGTTTCCGGCCCAAGCAGCTGTCGGGGTTCCTCGGGATCGTCCCGACCGAGCACACCTCCGACCGAAAGCGCCGCCAGGGCTCGATCACCAAGGCCGGCTCGGTGCACGCCCGCCGGCTGTTGGTCGAGGCCGCCCATCACTACCGCCACCGCCCCGCCGTCGGCGACGGCCTGGCTCGCCGCCAAGCCGGCCAGGACCCCCGCGCGATCGAGATCTCCTGGCGCGCGCAGCACCGCCTGCATGAGCGCTGGCAGGTGCTGCGCCTGCAACGACACAAGCCCGCCGGTGTCGTCGCGATCGCCTGCGCCCGCGAGCTCGCCGCCTTCTGCTGGGAGGCCG
>JBDTMF010000054.1:0-22440 GCA_039934455.1 Solirubrobacteraceae bacterium | reverse complement strand
AGCGAGCAGATCACGTCGGCGCCGTCGAGCGCGAGCGCGCGCGCCGCCTCGGGGAAGAGCTTGTCGTAGCAGAGCAGCATCCCCAGCCGGCCGACCGGCGTGTCGAACGCGGCGAAGCGGTCGCCCGCGGTGTAGGCGAAGCGCTCGGCGGGCGGCAGGTGGACCTTGCGCTGGCGGCCGAGCACGCCATCGCCGTTGACGCAGACCGCCGACGCGTAGAGCACCGCGTCGCCCGCCTCGGTGTAGCCGGCGCACACGACGACGTCGCCGGCCAGCTCGATCAGGCGCGCGATCTCGGGACCGTCGGGGTCGAGACCGGCCGGGATGTCCGGCGCGCTCGCCTCCGGCCCCGGCTCGCGCAGGTACCCGCCGAGCGCCGACTCGGGCAGGACGAGCAGCCGCACGCCGCGCTCGCGGGCGCTGATCAGCGCGTGCTCGACGCGCGCAAGACCCGCCGCGACATCACGGTCGAACGGCGCGGCGAGAGCAGCGGCGACGAGCTTCACGCCAGCAGTATCGGCATCTCAGACCCGGAGATCGATGGACCGATGGCCAAGGCGAATGCCGCTAGGCTGGACGGCATGGCGCTGCTCGAGCTCGTCCGACCCCAGCCCGACTGGTTCGCTGCCCTCGAGGTCGCGTTCACCCGGCCGCCGGGCGTCCCCGAGCGCCGCGCCGAGGAAGACCCGTGGGAGTCCATGCCCGAGGCCGACCGCCCGCGCCGCATCGCGGACGAGCTCGTGTGGCTGCGCCAGGCGATGGACGAGCCGGAGACGAACGGCCTGACGCCGCTGCCGCAGTCGGCGGCGGTCGCGATGTGGGACACCGAGGAGAACTGCCTCGACCGGCTGTGCAAGCTGCGCGACCGCCAGGTGCTCGACGCCGCCGGCTTCCTGCTGCACGAGTCCGACGAACCGAAGGACCTCGTCTAGAGCGCGATCGACGCGACGCCGATGGCCTCGACGGGCGGCGCTGCGTCGAGCAGCGGCACGACGAGCAGCGTCTCGATCGCGAGCGGGCCGCTCGCGTGCCCGATGGCCTTCAGCCAATGGACGGGCTCAGGCGATGTGTGCCCCCAGCAGCGTGAGGTCCGCCTCGCCGAGGCGGTCGTTGGCCGTCTTGGCCTGGTGCCAGTAGGGGTAGAGCAGCGGCGGCGCGCTCAGCTCGTCGAGGCGCGAGCGCTCCTCACCTGAGAGCACGAGGTTCGCCGCGCCGAGATTGTCGGCGAGCTGCTCGTCGGTGCGCGCGCCGATGATCACCGAGGCGACACCCGGGCGCCCGAGCGTCCACGCGAGCGCGACCTGCGCGGGCGAGGCGTCGTGCTCCTCGGCGATCTCGACGAGCGCGTCGACGATGTCGTAGAGCCCTTCCTGGTCGCGCACCGGCGGCTCGTTCCAGTCGGTCAGCTGGCGCGACCCCTCCGGGCCCTCGTGGTCACGGCGGTACTTGCCCGACAGCAGGCCGCCGGCGAGCGGGCTCCAGACGAGGATGCCGACGCCCTGGTCGAGCGAGACCGGCACGAGCTCGTACTCGGCGTCGCGCGCCTGCAGCGAGTAGTAGATCTGTTGCGAGACGAAGCGCTGGAGGCCGCGCCGCTCGGAGATGCCGAGCGCCTTCATGACGTGCCAGCCGGCGTAGTTGGAGCAGCCGATGTAGCGCACCTTGCCCGAGTCCACGAGGTGGTCGAGCGCGTCGAGCGTCTCCTCCAGCGGTGTCGCACCGTCCCACTCGTGCACCTGGTAGAGGTCGATGTAGTCGGTGCCCATGCGGCGCAGGCTGGCCTCGCAGGAGCGGATGAGGTGGTGGCGCGAGAGCCCCGCGTCGTTGGGGCCGTCGCCCATCGGCATGCGCGCCTTGGTGGCGAGCAGGACGCGGTCGCGGCGCCCGCGCAGGGCGCGCCCGACGATCTCCTCCGACAGGCCGTCCGAGTAGACGTCGGCGGTGTCGATCAGGTTGATGCCCGCGTCGATGCACATGTCGACCTGCCGGGTCGCGCCTTCGACGTCGGTCGTGCCGACGTTGGCGAACTTGTCACGGCCACCGAAGGTCATGGTGCCGAGGGTGAGGGAGGACACCCGGAGACCCGAGTGTCCGAGCTGGCGATAGTCCATGGCCCGAGCGTACTCAGGCGAGTGCGGCCCGCGCGTTCTCCAAGTCGTCGGTAGCGATGACGAGCCCGGTGTCGCCGAACGCCGAGTACGCGAGCTCGATGTTCACGTTGGCGGCGGCCAGTTCCAGCGCCATCTCGCCGAGCGTCCCGGGCCGGTCGTGGATGTCGACGACGAGCACCTCGCGGTCATCGGCGAGCCCGATCTTGGCGTCGTGAAGCGCCGTCGTGGCGCGTTCGGCCTCGTCGTCCTCGATCAGCAGGTGGATGATGCCGTTGCCCTCCCCGGTGAAGGCGGCCAGGCCGCGGACGTCGACCCCCGCGGCCCCGAGCGTCTCACCGATGCGAGCCAGCTCGCCCGGCTTGTCATGCAGGACCACCGTGAGGTTCCGCGGCATGCACGACCATCTTCTCAGCCGTGTCACGCGGCGCCGGCTCGTCGACCGCGTCGGCAGCCTGTCAATGGGTAGGTTCTGGAGCGGATCCCAGGACGAAGGAGCATGAGATGGCGCCGCTATTCGGGCAAGAGCACGTCGACCGGTACGTCGAGACGGACGGCGAGGAGGGACATGACTGGGAGCGGGGCACCTCGATCCTCATCCTCACCACCACCGGCCGCAAGTCCGGCGAGGAGCGCACGACGCCGCTGATCTACGGGATGGACGGCGACAACCCGATGATCGTCGCGTCCAAGGGCGGCGCCCCGGCGCACCCCGGCTGGTACCTCAACCTGCGCGATAGCCCGGCGGTCCAGGTGCAGATCCGCGGCGACAGGTTCGACGCCACCGCGCGTGACGCCACGCCGGACGAGCGGCCCGACCTGTGGAAGCAGATGACGCAGCACTGGCCCGCCTACGACGACTACCAGAGGAAGACCGATCGCGAGATCCCGATCGTCATCCTCGAGCGCGCGGCCTAGGTGGCGGGATGAACCTGCGCGCGGGTGTCGACCTCGGCGGCACGAAGATCCAGGTGGTGGTCTGCGACGAGCGCTTCACGGTGCTCGGCGAGGCGCGCCGGCCGACCCCGACCAAGGGCAAGCCGGCCGATGTCGCGGCCGCGATCGCCGCGACGATCCGCGACGCGGCGACGGCCGCCGAGGTGGAGGCGTCCGAACTCAGCTCGATCGGCGTCGGCTCCCCTGGCGACGTCGACGACGCCAACGGGACCGTCACGACCGCCCGCAACCTGCCGAACTGGGAGGGCTCGTTCCCGCTCGCCGGCGCGCTGCAGGAGGAGCTCGGCCCGCGCGTCTCGCTCGGCAACGACGTCAACGTCGCGACGATGGCCGAGGCGACCCTGGGCGCCGGCACGCCGTACCGCTCGATGCTCGGCGTGTTCTGGGGCACCGGCGTCGGCGGCGGCATCGTGCTCGACGGCAAGCTCTGGCTCGGCCGCGACGCCGCGGGCGAGATCGGCCACATGGTCGTGAAGATCGGCGGCGCCAAGTGCCCATGTGGCCGGCACGGCTGCATGGAGGCCTACGCCGGCCGCGGGGCGATGGAGACCCGGGCGCGCGAGCTCGCGAAGAAGGGCGAGCAGACGGACCTGTTCGAGATCATGGAGAAGCGCGGCCGCGAGCGCCTCGCGAGCGGCATCGCGGCGCGCGCGCTGGTGCGCCAGGACCCGATGGCGGTGCGCCTGATCGAGCGCGCGATCGAGGCGCTCGGCGCCGGCGTCGCCTCCGCGGTCAACCTGCTCGACGTCGAGGCGGTGATCGTCGGCGGCGGCCTCGGCGTGCGCCTCGGCGACCCGTACCGCAAGCGCCTCGAGCACGCGATGCTCCCGCACATCTTCGCCGACCACCGCCCGCCGCGGGTGCTGCTCGCCCAGCTCGGCGACCTCGGCGGCGCGATCGGCGCCGCGCTGCTGGCGAGCGAGGCGGAGACGGTCGCCGCCTGAGGCGCCATCGCGCACGGCGCATCCGTGCGAGGGTATGAGGGGGTGACGCCGTGACCTCCTCCGCTCCCGAAGTCACCCCCGCTCCCGAGGAGCAGAAGCCTCCGCGCAAGCGCAACCGCCATCACACCGGGATGGCCGCGCTGTCGCTCGGCGCGCTCGGCATCGTCTTCGGCGACATCGGCACGAGCCCGCTGTACGCGCTGCAGACGGTCTTCGCCGCCGACCAGCACGCCGTCCGCCCGACCCAGTCCGGCGTCTACGGCGTCATCTCGCTCGTGTTCTGGGCGATCACGATCATCGTCTCGATCAAGTACGTCGTGTTCATCATGCGGGCGGACAACGACGGCGAGGGCGGGATCATGGCCCTGATCGCGCTGATCCGGAACGTCGGGCTCAAGCGCCGGTCGGCGCAGGTCACCCTCGTCGCGCTCGGGATCTTCGGCGCCTCGCTGTTCTACGGCGACGGGATGATCACGCCGGCGATCTCGGTGCTGTCGGCGGTCGAGGGGATCGAGGTCGTGGAGCCGTCGCTGCACTCGATCGTGGTGCCGATCGCGCTCGCGATCCTGACCATCCTGTTCGCCGCGCAGCGCTTCGGCACCGGCGTGGTCGGGCGCCTGTTCGGCCCCGTCATGTCCGTGTGGTTCACGATCCTCGCCGTCGCCGGGCTGCACGAGGTGGTCAAGGAGCCGGAGATCCTGAAGGCGATCTCGCCGACGTACGGCATCACCTTCCTGTTCGAGCACGGGCACACCGCGTTCATCGCGCTCGGCTCGGTCGTGCTCACCGTCACCGGCGCCGAGGCGCTCTACGCCGACATGGGTCACTTCGGGCGCTCCCCGATCCGGCGCGCGTGGTTCGCCGCCGTGTTCCCCGCCCTCGTCCTCAACTACATGGGCCAGGGCGCGCTGCTGCTGCACACGCCGACGGCGATCGAGAACCCGTTCTTCCTCCTGTTCCCGGACTGGAGCCGGATCCCGATGGTGGTGCTCGCCACCGTGGCGACCGTGATCGCCTCCCAGGCGGTCATCTCCGGGGCCTTCTCGGTCACCCGCCAGGCGGTCCAGCTCGGCTTCCTCCCGCGCATGACGATCCTCCATACCTCGCGCGAGGCCGGCCAGGTCTACGTACCCGCGGTCAACTGGGGCATCTTCGTCGCGGTCGTCGCGCTCGTGGTCGGGTTCGGCTCCTCCGCCCACCTCGCCTCGGCCTACGGGATCGCCGTCACCGGCACGCTGGCGATCGACACGCTGCTGTTCTTCGTCGTCGTGCGCGTGCTGTGGAAGCAGCCGGCGTGGGTCGCGATCGCGGGCGGCGCGTTCTTCCTGCTCGTCGACCTCACGTTCTTCACGGCGAACCTGCCGAAGGTCCTTCACGGCGGGTGGTTCCCGCTCGCGATCGCGGGCATCGTGTTCGTCGTGCTGACGACGTGGCAGCGCGGCCGCGAGATCGTGACCAAGAAGCGCGAGGAGCTGGAGGGGCCGCTGCGGGACTTCGTCGAGGAGATCCGCGACCCCAAGCAGCCGATCTCGCGCTCGCCGCGCACCGGCATCTTCCTCGACGCCAACCCCGAGACGACCCCGCTGGCGCTGCGGGCCAACGTCGAGCACAACTGCGTGCTGCACGAGAGCGTGGTGATCGTGTCGGTCCAGACGCTCAACATCCCGCATGTCGAGGAGGGTGAGCGCGTGATCATCGACGACCTCGGCTATCGCGACGACGGCATCACGCACGTCACCGCGCGCTTCGGCTTCCAGGACGACCTCGACGTGCCACTGACGCTGCGCGCCGCCGCCGAGCGGCTCGAGCGCGAGGCCGACTTCGAGAACGTCTCCTACTTCCTCTCGCGCATCTCGATCATCGCCACCGACGCGCCGGGGATGGTGAAGTGGCGCAAGAAGCTCTTCATCGCGATCGCGCGCAACTCCGCCAGCCCCGTCCCCTACTTCCACCTGCCCGACGACAGGACCGTCGTCATGGCCTCACACGTAGAGCTGTGAGACCGTCACCGGGACGCGCTGGACCTCGTGGCTGTCGAGGGGCACGGGGCTCGGTCACGCCTCGACCCGCGCCGCGCGCAGGGCCGCCTTCCGCGCCCGCTTGTCCGCCTGGTATTCGGCCAGCGCCTGGGCGGAGTCGACGTCGCCGAGCGTCGGGTGCTCGGGGACCAGCGGCCGCGCCGTGGCGACGCCGAAGCGCTTGGCGAGGATCGCCGCGAGCGTGGTGACCTTCATCTCGCCGAAGCCCGGCAGCGCCGCAAGGTTGGCCTCGAGCTCCGCGGGCGTCGCGGCGTCGGTCCAGACGCGTGCGGCGTCGCCGTCGTAGCGCTCGGCGACGTGGGCGCAGAGCCCCCTCACGCGCTTGGCCATCGAGGCCGGGAAGCGATGGATCGCGGGCCGCTCGCGGAAGACCGGCTCGAGGTCGGTCGCGGCCAGCCGGCCGGCGTCGAGCGCGCCGATGCGCTCGCGCAGCACGAGCGGACCCGCGAACGCCTTCTGGACCGTCACCTGCTGGTCGAGCACGAGCCCGATCAGCAGCGCCAGCGGGTCGGCGGCGATCAGCGCGTTGGCCTCCTCGGAGTCGGTGTAGTGCAGTTGTTCGGGCATCAGGCGCTCAGCGGGATCGAGGCGTGGACGCGGGTGCCGCCGCCGGGTCGGCGATCAGGACGAGCTTGGCCGCGAACGCCTCGGCGACGTTGCGGGCCAGGCGGCGCAGGAACTTCTCGCCCACCGCCCCCGCGGTGCCTTCGGCGACCGCTCGCAGCAGTTCCTGGCCGCGCAGGCGACCGGGTGCGGAGGTCATGGACATGTCCTCGATCGTACCCCCCGAGCGGCCACACTGAAGTTGGCGCCTCATGCGCAGGCCCCGGAACGACGATGCAGTCTCTACGCGACCCGTGAATTCACCCGTGGACCCAGTGCCTGCGCATGCTGTCGCACTCCGTGTCGTGCTCGAGGGGCTGCCGGACGCGGCCGTCGGCGCCGGCCGCGACGGCCTGATCATCTTCGTCAACTCGCTCGCGGAGGCGCAGTTCGGGTACCGCCGCGAGGAGCTGATCGGCAAGCCGCTCGAGTTGCTCTGGCCGCCCAACGTGCGCGCCCGCTACCGCCGCAACCTCGAGCTGTACTGGGAGCTCGAGCACCCGCTGCGCTTCTCGGACAAGGCCTACGGCCGCCGCAAGGACGGCACGGACTTCGTCGGGGAGATGAGCTGGGGGATCGTCGAGACCGATCAGGGGCCGCTGCTGCTCGCCATCGGGCGCGACATCTCCGAGCGCGTCGACACCGAGTCGCGGCTGCGCCGCCAGTCCGACCAGCAGGCCGCGGTCGCGGCGCTGGGCGAGCGGGCGTTGCGTGGCGTCGGCCCGAGCGAGCTGAGCGAGGAGGCGGCGGAGCGGGTGCGGGCGACGCTCGGGGTCGAGCGCGTGGCCGTGCTCGCAGGGCCGAAGGAGATCGCCGCCTGGGGCGCCCTCGAGGCGGCCGCCAGCCGCGTGAGCGTCCCGATCCACACCGGCGACGAGGTCCACGGCGCGCTCGTCGCGGCGGCCACCCGGGAGGACGCGTTCGGCGAGGAGGAGGGGCTGTTCCTGCAGGCCGTCGCCAACGTGCTCGCGATCGCGTTCTCGCGCCTGCTGCTCGAGGACCGTATCCGCCACCAGGCGCTCCACGACCCGCTCACCGGGCTCGCCAACCGCGCGCTCTGCCGCGACCGCATCGAGCACGCGCTCGCGCTGTCCGAGCGCGCGGGCAGCGCCGCCGCCGTGCTGTTCGTCGACCTCGACAACTTCAAGCGGGTCAACGACCTCTTCGGCCACGCCGCCGGCGACGCGCTGCTGATCGCGCTGGCCGGGCGGATGGCCGCCGCCGTGCGCCCGGCCGACACGGTCGCGCGGCTCGGCGGCGACGAGTTCGTGGTCGTGTGCGGGGACGTCGACGAGCGCACCGCGCTCGCGCTCGGATGGCGCGTGGCGGCCGCGGTGCAGGAGCCGCAGGCCGGCGCGACGCAGCTCTCGGCCAGCATCGGGATCGCGTTCGGCACGAGCGCCCACACCGATCCCGATGTCCTGATCGGCCATGCCGACGCCGCCGCCTACCGCGCCAAGGAGCGCGGCAGCGGGGGCGTGGAGATCTTCGACGAGGGGCTGCGCCTGCGTGCGGCCAAGCGGGTGCAGACCGAGACCGACCTCGAGGGCGCGCTCGAGCGGGCCGAGCTCGAGCTCGTCTTCCAGCCGGTCGTGTCGCTCGCCGACGGCGCGACGGTGGGGCACGAGGCGCTGCTGCGCTGGCGCCGCCTCGGCGGGCCGGCGATCGACCCGGCGGAGTTCATCCCGGTCGCGGAGGAGTCCGGCCTGATCATTCCGATCGGCTCGTGGGTGCTCGAGCGCGCGTGCCGCCAGGGCAGCGCGCTGGTCACCGGGGACGGCACCTGGATCTCGGTCAACCTCTCCGCACGCCAGGTCGCGCAGCCCGACCTGCTCGAGGTCGTCGCCGGCGCGCTGCGCGTGGGCCACCTCCAGCCCTCATCGCTGTGCCTGGAGCTCACGGAGACGGCGCTGCTGGGCGTGACGCCCGCGATCGTCACGAACCTCCAGCGTCTCGACGAGCTCGGCGTGCGGCTGGTGCTCGACGACTTCGGCACCGGCTACTCGTCGTTCCAGCACCTCAAGGACTTCCCGATCGACATGGTGAAGATCGACCGTTCGTTCGTCGCCAACCTCGGGCGCGGTGAGCAGGACACGGCGATCGTCGAGTCGGTGATCTCGATGGCCTCGGCGCTCGGCCTCGGCGTGATCGCCGAGGGCGTGGAGAGCGAGGCGCAGGCCGACTCCCTGCGCCGGCTCGGGTGCCCGCTGGCGCAGGGGTACTACTTCGGCCCGCCGGCGTGACGCGCGGCGGGCCGAGGCGCAGCTACCAGTAGTGCCTTCGGCCGCCCACGCCGCGCTGCATGGAGCCCATCACCCACAGGACGGCGCCGATGACGACCAGCACCAGCCCGAGCACGTAAAGGATGTTGATCGACAGCACGATGCCGAGGAGCAACAGAACGATCCCGAGAACGATCATGAGTCCTACCTCCGATTAGACCTGCAGGATGTGCAGGGAGGTTGCCCGCGCAGCGGCGTGTCCAATCCGCTCGTCAATTTGACTTGACCCGCGTCGTCAGTCGTCGAGACCGGCCACGGCGCGCAGTTGCGCGACCTGTGCGCTCAGCGTCGCGACCGCGCGCTCGAGCTCGTCGATGCGGGCGACGTCGGAGCGGGGCGCTGGCGCCCCGCGCGCGGCCGGCTGGAACGGCGCCGGCGCTGGCGTGGCGACGGTGGCGTCATCCTCGAGGTCCTCGCTCAGGCGGTGCCCGTAGCGCTCCTCCTTCTGGCCCGGGCGGCGCTGGTGGCGGGCGATGAACCCGCGCTCGATCAAGCGGTCGAGCGTCGCCTGGAAGGCGGCGTGGTCGGGGAACGCATAGAGCCGGTCGACGCGCTGGCGCAGCTCCCCCGGGGTCTGCGGGCCGCGCAGCATCGGGATCGCGAGCAGCGCCTGCTCGCCGGTCGTCAACCCCGGCGTCTCGTCGAGCAGGTGGCGGTACTTCGCGGCGCGCGCGCCGCTGGCGAAGCGCGTCCAGCGGCGGCGGCCGAGCCGGTGTAGCGCGTCGCGGATCGCCTCCTCGTCATCGACGACGACGGGGTCGCGGTTCGTCGCCTGGTTGCAGGCGGCGCGCAGCGAGTTGAGGCTGAGCGGATAGACGTCGGGCGTGGTGCGCTGCTTCTCGATCAGGCACCCGAGCACCCGCACCTCGACGGCATCCAGATCCACGGCGCGGACTCTACGGAATCGCCTGCAGGCGGCGGCGCTCTTGGCCGGCGTCGAAGTCCGCCGGCGGCCACTGCAGCGCCATGTCCTCGAGCGCCTCGATGAGCAGCTGCGTGATCGCCCAGTTGCGGTACCACTTGCGATCCGCCGGCACGATGTGCCACGGCGCCGCCTCGGTGTTGCAACGCTCGAGGGCGTCGGCGTAGGCGGCCATGTAGTCCGCCCACAGCGCGCGGTCCTCGAGGTCGCCGGGGTTGTACTTCCACAGCTTCGTGGGGTCGTCGAGGCGCGCGAGCAGCCGTGCGCGCTGCTCCTCGGCGGAGATGTGCAGGAAGCACTTGACCACGCGCGTCCCGCCCGTGACCAGCTCCTCCTCGAAGCGGTTGATGGTCCGGTAGCGCCGCCCCCACACGCGGCGCTCGACGACCCCGCGCACCCGCGCGGCGAGCACGTCCTCGTAGTGCGAGCGGTCGAAGACCCCGACCTTGCCGGGCTTGGGGAGCTGGCGGCGGATCCGCCAGAGGAAGTCGTGCGAGAGCTCCTCCGGGGTCGGCCGGCCGAACGTCGCGACGTGCAGGCCCGACGGGTCGCACTGCCCGACCACGTGGCGCACACTGCCGCCCTTGCCCGAGGTGTCCATGCCCTGGAGGACGAGCAGCACGCTGCGACTCCCGCCCTTGCGGCCCTCCGCGTAGAGCTGCTCCTGCAGCGTCGAGACGCGCTCGGCCAGCTCCGGGTGCGCCTTGCGGGCGGCCTTCTTGCCCTGCTTGAAGCCCGGGGTGGCGCGCGTGTCGACGCCGAACAGGTCGATCGGGCCGGCGGGCGCGCGGAGCAGCGCGGAGATCGGTGGCTTGGCCATGCGGCCGCACGGTACAGCGGGCGGACTTCAACGGCTGGCTGGGTAGGGGCGGGTTCCCCCGGGGTGTGCTGGGTTCATGGCAATAGTTCCCACAAAGTCAGCACACCCTCGCCACTGACAGCCGAACCCACCTCCTCACCGGCCGCTGTTGACGTTTGCGGTCAAGACGATGCGCTGGCCTCTGCCATGCGAGAGGATGCGCGCATGGTCGTCACGCGCGAGTACGTCGAGATCCGGGTCGACGCGCAGGCGATGCGGGCCTTCGTCGCCGCGCCGCGCGCGGGCGGGCCGCATCCCGGCGTCGTCTTCTACTCCGACATCTTCCAGCTCACCGAACCGACGCTGCGCTGGGCGGTGCGGCTGGCCGGCTACGGCTTCGTCGTCGTCGTGCCCGAGATCTACCACCGCATCGAGCCCGCCGGGACGGTGCTCGGCTTCGACGACGAGGGCAAGGTGCGCGGCCAGGCAGACGCCGAGACGACGCCGGTGGCGGCGTTCGACGCCGACGTCGACGCCGCCCTGGGCTGGCTGGCGGAGTACTCCAACGGGTCGCTCGGCGCGGCCGGGCACTGCACCGGCGGGCATCTCGCGTTCCGCGCGGCGCTGCGTCCGCAGGTCCGCGCGACCGCGTGCTGGTACGCGACCGGGCTGCACGACGGCAAGCTCGGCGCGGACGCCGATGCGGGCTCGCTCGCCCGCGCCGAGGAGATCGGCGGGGAGCTTCTGATGATCTGGGGCACGCGCGACCCGCACACCCCCGAGGCCGGCCGCGAGCTGATCGGGACGCGCCTCGAGGCGGCGGGCACGAAGCTGACCTGGCGCGAGTACGAGGCCGAGCACGCCTTCGGCCGCGACGTCGGCGACCGCTACGACCCCGAGGTCACCGACCAGGCGTTCGCCGAGACCGTGTCGCTGTTCCGCCGCGCGCTGCTCGCCTGATCGCCCCCGCCCATCCCGCGCTCGATCGTCTCGATCAGGTCGGCGCGCATCGCGGAGGCGGGAATCACGCGGTCGACCGAGCCGGTCTCGACGGCGCGCTGCACGCTGTGGATGGCGTCGAACTCCGCCGCCACCTCGCCGAGCTTCTCCGAGCGCACCGCGATCCACCGCTCGTCGCGCTCGGCCCGTAGACGCCGGCGGTCGCCGTCCTCCGCCGTCGCCAGCTGCTCGTCGAGCCCGGCGATCCGCTCGTCCTCGCGCGTGCGGTTGTCGACGTCGCGGGCGAACACCACGGCCGCCGCGGGCGCGCCGCCGAGCACCGAAGCGAAGGCGCCCTCGATCGCGATCGTCTCGAGGCTGTCGTTGAGCGCGCGCGAGAAGACCACGAAGGCGCCGCCGTGGAAGCGCGAGATGACGCAGAACGCGATCGGCCCGTCGAAGTTCACGATCGCGCGCCCGATCTCGGCGCCGTACTCGAGCTGCAGGCGCCGCATCGACTCCGGCGAGCCGTCGAAGCCGGCCAGGTTGGCGAGCACGACCAGCGGCCGCCGCCCGGACGCGGCGTTGATCGCCCGCGCGACCTTCTTGGAGGCGAGCGGGAACAGCGTGCCCGAGGACCACTGCTCGGGCCCGTCGGCCGGGATCGCGCCGAAGCGCGACAGCGGGCGGCACTCGATGCCGAGCATCGCGACCGGCCAGCCGCCGAGGTGGGCGTCCCATGTCACCGCGATCTCCGCCTCGCGCATGCCCGCCCAGCGCTCGAGCGGCGCGTGGTCGGCATCGGCCACGGCGCGCATCACGGTGCGGATGTCGAACGGCTTCTTGCGGCCGGGGTTCGTCTCCTCGGAGAAGATCTCGCCGACGGTCCTGAGGTCCGAGCCGGGCGCCTCGTGCGGTGACGTGCTGACGTCGCGGTCCCCCGGGTCGCTCGTCTCGGCGCGGCGCGGGAAGCGCTCGCCCGGCGCCACGTAGGTGTGCTCGTAGTAGGCGAGCAGCACCTCGCAGGCGCCGGGGAGGTCGGGCGCGCGGTACTGCGCCTGCCCGTTCGGGCCCATCACGCGCTCGTAGCCGCCGATGCCGAAGTTGTCCTCGGCCGAGACGCCGCCCGAGTAGTCGAGCGCCTGCTTGCCGGTGAGCACCATCGCGCTCTCGGGCGTCATCACGAGGATGCCCTTGGTGTGCATGAGCATCGTCGCCTCGGCGTTCCAGTACGGCTGGGCGCCGACGTTGATGCCGGTGACGACGACGTTGATCTCGCCGCCCGCCTGCGTGAAGGTCACGATGCGGCGCAGCGCGGCCGCCACCCAGTCCATGTTCTCGGTGCCCGAGTCCATCGCGATGCGCGCGCCGGAGGACAGCGCGAACCACTCGGCCGGCACGCCCAGCTCCTCGGCGAGGTCGAGCGCGGCGATCACGCGCCGGCACTCGGCCTCGGCCAGCGAGCCCAGCCCGCGGGTCGGGTCGCCGAGCAGCACGACGCGCCGCATGCCCTCCGGGTAGCGCTCGGTGCGGCTGGAGATCACCCCGGTCACGATGCTCGCCGTGTTGGTGGCGAGCGGGCGATCGACCGGGACCAGGCGACCCTCGTCCAGGTCGTACTCGGTGAACTCCCCGGGCGGGATCCCCGCGCCGGGCTGGGCGCGCTGCGGCGTGAGGATCTTGATGATCTCGGCGGGGTGGACCATGCCGCGGCGGCGGGCGGAGACGATCCGCTGGGCGCCCTCGTCGAGCGGCTGCAGCGGCCGCGTCGGCGGGTCGCCGACCTCGACGACCACGCCGCGGCCGACCGGGTTGAAGAAGCGCAGCACGCGATCGCCGATGCGCAGCTGCACCAGCTCGAGCCCGAGGCCGTCGGCCATGCGCCCGAGCCGTGCGATGACCTCGCGAGCTTCGTCGGGCGCGAACTCCAGCTCAGGCCAGGCGTAGAGCAGCAGGCGGTTCCACTGCAGGCGCGCGCGCCGGCCGCGGCGCGACTGGTCGGCGCGCATCGCCTCGAAGGCCTGGCGGGCGATCCGCTCGAGGTCCGGGAGCGCCACGATGCGGCCGTCGTCATCGCGCGTGGGCGTGAGGCCACGCACCTCCGCGACGGCGACGAGCCGCTCGTCGCGCTCGTTGTCCCGGGCCTGCGCGTGGAAGAGGTAGACGTCGGGCGAGGAAGGGAGCCGCTTCAGCGCGAAGTTCTCGAGCCGCCACAGGTCCATGCGCTGCGCCATCATCGGATGCAGCCCGCGCAGGTCGCGGTCCTCGGCCAGCTCGCCGTCGGCGCCGCGCTTGAAGGTCGCCACGTCGACGGCGTGCCCGGCGCCCTTGGCGGGCGCCACGAACGCGAGCCGCGTCACGGCCGGCGGCAGGGCGGCAGCGGCCACGACGGACGAGAGGTCCGCGGACGCGGTCGTGCCGTAGAGGTCGGCGAGCAGCGGCTCGCCCTCCGGCAGCGTGCTCGCGGAGGAGGCGAGCCCGGCCAGCGCGGCGGGCACGCGCTCCGGCTCGGCGAAGGTCGCGGCGACGTGGTGGCGGCGGCCGTCGTGCTCGTAGGAGGCCAGCAGGAACGCGACGCCGTCGACGTCGCGGCGCTCGAGGCCCTCGAGCTTGCGGATGCGGTAGTAGCGCCGGGTCAGCGCCTCGAGCAGGAAGTCGTCGGTGCCCTGCGTGAGCAGCCGAGCGAGCGGCTGCGGGCAGTCCACGAGCGCCTGCAGGTCGGCCTCGCGGTCGCCGTCGCCGAGCCGCTCGGCCAGCGCGGCCAGGTGCTCGCGCGCCTCGGCGTAGGTCTCCTCACGCGCGGCCTCGACGGCCGGACGGTCGAGTGAGCGCCAGCGCAGCTCGCGGGCCAGCTCGGCCAGCGCCGGCTCGCGCTCGGCGAGCGCGGCCTCGAGCCGGTCGAGCACACCGCGGAACGCCTCGGCCGCGTCGGGGGTCAGCGCCTCGCCCTGCTCGACCCGGCGCGCGAGCAGCGCGCGCACGGCATCGCGCGCGGTGCCCGCGCGCTGCTGGGCCAGGAACAGGCGATAAGCGGCGTCCTCGAGGGCGGCGGTCCGGTCGAGGCCGCTGACCCCGAGGTGGCCGAGCGCGCGCTCGAGCTGCGCGACGAAGCGATCGGGCAGGCCCTCGGCCTTGACGTCGAGTGAGCGCAGGAACGCGTGCAGATGCTCCTGCGGGCTCGCCAGCCCCTCCTCGCCCGAGCCGCGCTCGGGGTGCGGGCGGTTGAGCGCGCGCACGTCGGCGTAGACCTCGAGCAGCCGCGCCTCCTTCTCGATGTCGGCCGGCGCGTCGAGCACCTCGCCGACGATGCGCTTCGCCTCGGCGGGCGTGACGTCGTAGCCGAGCGCGAGCCGGCGCAGGCGCTCGAGCCCGCTCGGCCCGCCGCCCGGCTCGGGGTCGCCGGCGTCGAAGACCACGCGCTCCCCCTCCACCGCCGCGGGCGAGTCCTCGAGCGGGTCGATCTGCACCAGCGGGCGGCCGCCGGGCACCTGAACGTTGGCGGACACGAGCACCTCGCGCACGCGGCCGGCCACCGGCGCGGTCAGCGACGTCTCCATCTTCATGCTCTCCGTGACCGCGACCACGTCGCCGGCGGCGACCTCGTCACCCTCGGACACGCGGATGGCCACGACGACGCCCGGCGCGTGGCTGCGCACCAGGCCGCCCTCGTCGCGCGAGACGCGGTGCGGGACGCCGTTGACCTCGACCAGCAGGTCATTGTCCTGCAGCGCGGTCATGGTGCGGAACGAGCGGTCGCCGTAGAAGAGGCGGCGCTCGTGCTCGGAGACCCACTCGACGTCGGCCTCGATGCGGGCGCCGTCGACCTCGACGAGGTAGCGCGCGGGGCCGACCTGGCAGACGCCGAAGCGGTAGCTCGTGCCGCGGTGCAGCAGGTCGACGGTCCGGCAGATATCGGCCTCCGCGTGCGGGCGCCCGCGCCGCGCCAGCGCGTAGAAGCGGGCGCGCTCGTGCGTCGTGGCGGCGTCGCACAGCGCGATCGCAGCCTGGATGAGGGCGGTGTCGGCGTGGCGCAGCGGCTGCACCTCGTCGTTGCCCTGCAGGCGGTCCAGCCACCCGGTGTCGGCCTCTCCGCGGCGCAGCTCCGGCCGGCCGAGCAGCTCGAGCAGGAAGCCCTGGTTGGTGGTGCCCTCGTCGATCACCACCATCGTGTCCGCGACGGCGCGGCGCAGGCGCGCGATCGCCTTCTCGCGCGTGCTGCCGTGGGCGATGATCTTCGCGATCATCGAGTCGAACTCCGGCGGCACCGCGTCGCCCTCCGCGACACCGGTGTCGACGCGCACGCCCGGCCCGCTCGGCAGGCGCAGCAGCGTGATCCTTCCGGGTGCGGGCGCGAAGCCGCGGCCGGGATCCTCGGCGTTCAGGCGCACCTCGATGGCGTGGCCGTGCGGAGGTGGCGGGTCGCCCTCCAGCGTGCCCCCGGCGGCGACGTGGAGCTGGAGCGACACGAGGTCGGCGCCGGTCACCATCTCGGTGACCGGGTGCTCGACCTGCAGCCGCGCGTTGACCTCCATGAACGAGAAACGCTGCCCCTCGGGCTCGTAGAGGAACTCGACCGTGCCGGCGCCGCGATAGCCCGCGTTGCGCGCGAGGCGGACAGCGGAGTCGGCCAGCTCGCGCTCCTGCTCTGGGCTGAGGGCCGGGCTGGCGGACTCCTCGACGACCTTCTGGTGGCGGCGCTGGTAGCTGCAGTCGCGCACGCCCAGCGCCCACACCCCGCCCTGTCCGTCGGCCATCAATTGGACCTCGACGTGGCGCGCGTCGCCGACCAGGCTCTCGATCAGCACGCTGTCGTCGCCGAAGGACTGCTTCGCCTCGGCGCGAGCGCGCTCGAACGCCTCGGCCATCTCGGCCGGCTGCGTGACGCGGCGCATGCCGCGGCCGCCGCCGCCCGCGGCGGCCTTGATCATCAGCGGGTAGCCCAGCTTCTCGCCGACCGCGACGGCCTCCTCCGGGCTCTCCACCGGCCCGCCGCTCCACGCCGCGACCGCGACGCCGGCCTGCTCGGCCAGGCGCTTGGCCTCGATCTTGTCGCCCAGCGCGCGCATCACGTCGGCGTCGGGGCCGACGAAGACGATCCCGAGCCGCTCGCACAGCTCGGCGAAGGCGGGGTGCTCGGCCACGAAGCCCCAGCCGACCCACGCGGCGTCGGCCTGCGTCTCGACCAGCGCTCGCTCGAGCCGCTCGTAGTCGAGGTACGCGCTGCCGGTGTCGGTGGTGGCGGGGCCGAGGCAGTGGCGCTCGTCGGCCTGGCGCACGAACAGCGCGTGGCGCTCGGTCTCCGTGTACAGCGCGATCACGCGGATCGGCTCGTCGCGCTCGTCGTTGAGCTCGCGGATGGCGTTGATGGCGCGCATGGCCGCTTCGCCGCGGTTGACGATGGCGATGCGCCGGAATGGACGTTGCAGTCGGGCTCACCCCTCCCTCAGAGGAATTGACTCGCCCTTGGTCTCGCAGGTTTGGCGCCCGAGCACGTGCGATCGGGGTCAAACGACCCCGACCTGGGTGGCGTGCCACCCGCCGTGTGGGGGGTCAGTCGTCCTGGCGCGCCCGCTGCGCGCGCCGCGCGCGGACCCGGTCGCCGCGCGGGCCGGACATGCGCCCGGTCAGCTCGCGCGCCGACACCTCCTGCGCGCCCAGCTCGACGGCCCGCTCGCGCAGATGGGGCGGCAGGTCGTAGTGGTCGCCCTGGAAGCGGTGGCGAGGGATCCCGAGCTGCGCGGCGAGCGCGTGCAGCTCCTCGAAGCCGCCGTCGCTGACCATGTGGCACCAGTGCTTGAACGGCAGCCGGATGTGCGGGTACTCGCGCAGTTCGTCGACCATCACCGCCACGGGCGGATTATCGGGCGGCGAGCAGCTCTTCCGTCGGTTGGCTCCACGCGGGCGCGCCGGGCACGCCGAGCTGATCGGCGGCGCGGACGAGGTCGGCGGCGATCGAGCGCACCTGGCCGACGATCTGCGTGAGCACCGGCGAGGGGCCGTGCTGGGAGACCTCGGTGGCGCGCTGCGCGGCGCTCAGCGCGAGCGGCCGCAGGCGCGTGGAGCGCTCCGGCTGCTCGTACTGCACGCCGAGCTCGCCGACCGCATCGGCGCGCTCGCGCACCGCCTCGGCCAGGCCTGCGGGGGCGGGCTCCTCGGTGCGGGCGTGGCGCAGGACGAGGCGGGCGAGCACGCGCATGTTGCGGACGGCGAAGTCGAGCTGCGGCATCGTCAGCTCGTAACGGCGCAGCAGGTCGCGGTCGCCGCGCCGGCTCGGCGAGAAGCGCGCGGTGTCGCGCGCGATCGGCAGCACCGACTCGAGCTCGTCGACGTCGTCGTCGATGCCGCGCGCGGCGAGCAGCGCCTGCTCGGCGTGCTCGACGTCGCCGCCGGCGAGCGCCGCGGCCGCCACCTCGAGCGTGCTCGCGAGCTTCCCGATGACGCTCTGGGCCACGCGGCTGACCATCGCCACGGGGTCGGGCGGCAGCAGCAGCGAGGCGATCACGAGCCCGACGGCGCCGCCGAGCAGGCCCTCGAGGATGCGGTCGGAAGAGAAGCCGGCGCTGGCGGACTGCAGCGAAGCGAGCAGGATCGCCGAGATCGCGGCCTCGTTGACCAGCAGCTCTCCGCCGCGGAAGAGCAGCGCCGCCGTCATCGCGAGAATGACGAGCAGGGCGATCTGCAGAGGCCCGCTGCCGATCAGGTACAGCAGGACGGTCGCGATGCTGATCCCGAGCACCACGCCGCCAACGAGCTCGAGCGCTCGCCGGCGGCGCTGCCCGTAGGTGACGCTCACGCAGACGACGGCGGCGATCGACGCGAACGCCGGCCGGTCGTCAGGCAGCAGCAGGACCGCGAGGTACCACGAGATGAGCGCGGCGGCCGCGGTCTGGAGCACCGCGGGGAGGTGCGGGAACACACGGCGCCGCGCCCCGGAGGCAGCCGACCGCGGGCCGGGCACGGGCTTCAGGAGCAGGGCTTTCGCGGCGTTGAACACTTGGATCCTTCCCTGCTCAACGGTACACGCGCCTCAGCGCCGGTCCTACCCGGCGAGCTCGCCGAGCACCGCCTCGGCGCGCAGGGTGTCCTCGAACCGCCCGCGCTGGGAGATCAGGTCCCCGAGCGCCGTGACGGCCGCGGCGTCGAGCCGCGCGGGGGCCTCGGCGCGCAGGATCGCGAGCGCCCGCTCGGAGCTCATGGCCCTGCGGTAGGGCCGCTCCGACGTCACCGCCTCGTAGACGTCCGCCACCGCGAGGATGCGCATCGGCAGGTCGAGCTCGCCGGCGGTCAGGCCGTGCGGGTAGCCGCCGCCGTCGAGCCGCTCGTGATGCGCGCTCGCCAGCGGGGCGAGGTGACGGAAGCCGGGGACGCGCTCGAGAATCTGTGCCGTGACGATCGGGTGCTCGCGGATGATCGCGGCCTCCGCGGCGCTCAGGCCGTGCGCCTTGTCGAGGATGCGGTTGGAGACCGCGAGCTTGCCGATGTCGTGCAGCAGCCCCGCGCGGCGCAGGCCGGTGACGCCGGCCGCGTCGATGCCGAGCATCGTGGCGAGGCTCGCGGCGATCATGCTCGCCCGGTCGGAGTGCTGGTAGGTCCACGGGGACTTGGCGTCGACCACCCCGGCGAACGCGAACGCGATGCGGTCGAGCCGGGACTCGTCGGCGCGCAGGAGCCGGTCCTCGGGCTCCCAGGCCGCGGCATCGGCATCCGGCAGCGTCTCCCAGAACGCGACGTCGCGCAGGCACAGGCCCAGCGTGTCGACGAGCGCCGGGTCGAACCAGCCCCCGCTGCGCCTCCTGGCCATGCCCCAGGCACCCCGGACACCGCCGGCGGCGTGGAAGATCTCCACCGTCTGCGCGAGGCAGACGACGCGCGCGAGCAGCGGGATCTCCTCGCCCTGGAGACCGCGCGGCTGGCCGTGGCCGTCCCAGTGCTCGTCGAGCGCGCGGATCGCCTCCGCCGTCCCGGTGCCGAGGCCGATCAGCAGCGCGATCTGCGCCCCGCGCTCGCAGCGCGCCTCCATCAGCCGGCGCGTCACCTCGCCCTCGTCCTTGATGGCCTTGAGCCGCCGGCCGCGCTCGCGCAGAGACCCGTCGGGTGCGGCGGTCCGCAGCGACCACATGAAGGCCGGCAGCTTCCCGGACCAGTCGACGCGCTTGGACGTGCGCTTGACGATCTGGTCGTCGGCGCCGAACAGCGCGGCCATCCGGGCGGAGTTCGCCGAGCACCCGGCGTCCTTGAGCAGCAGCGCGTAGAAGAGGTCGGAGCGGGTGGTGGCGTCGAGGCCGAGCTCCTGGGCGAGGCGCATGCCGATCAGGCACGAGCGCACCGCGTGGCCGGGCGGCTCGCCCTCGGTGAGGTCGAGCGCGTAGGAGAGCGCGCCGACGACCTCCGACAACCGCATCGAGCCCGCGTCCTGCTTCACGGAGCGGACGCTACCGCGATCCTGCGATGACCTGCGTTCCGGTCCGGGGCGAGAACGTGACGTTGCGCCGCGCGACCCGTTCCGCCGCTGTCGAGGCAGGCCGCAGCGTCCGCCGCCGCAGGATCTCCGCAAGCGCCACGCGCATCTCCATCTCCGCGAACGCCGCCCCGATGCAGCGGCGGACGCCGCCGCCGAACGGGACCCACGCGTAGGTCGCGGGCGCGTTGTCGAGGAAGCGCTCGGGGCGGAACGCGTACGGCTCGGGGTAGCGGTCCGGCCGCGTGTGGGCGAGCCAGATCGCGGGCGTCACGTCGGTGCCGGGCGGGAGCACGTGGCCGTTGACGCGCAGCTCCTGGCTCAACCGGCGCCCGGCGAGCGGGACGACCGGTCGCAGCCGCAGCGACTCCGACACCACCGCGCGCAGATAGGCCTCCTCCCCCGCATCGACCTCGGCGACCAGGCGGGCCAGGACGTCGGGGTGGCGGAGCAGGAGGTCGAACGTCCACGCCAGCCCGGTGGCGGTGGTCTCGTGCCCGGCGAGCAGCAGCGTCATCAGCTGGTCGCGGATCTCGTCGTCGTCCATCGGCTCGCCGTCCTCGAAGCGGGCATTCACGAGCAGCGAGAGGATGTCCTCGCGCGGGTCGGCGCGGCGCGCGTCGATCTCGGGAGCGAGCAGCGCGTCGATCTCCTGGCGCAGCGCCTGCATGCGCGTGAGCGGATCGGGCCCGCCGAAGCGGCGGAACAGCAGCACGCCGAACTGCACGCGCGACGACGACGTGCCGGTCAGCAACCGGCCGAGGCCCTCGGCGAGGCGCGTGCGGCGCACGGGATCGGTGACGCCGAAGACCGCGCGCAGGATCACCTCGAGCGTCACCGCCTGCATGCGCGGATGCAGCGCGAACGCCTCCCCCTCCGGCCAGCTCTCGGCCTCGCGCCCGACGACCTCGCGCACCGTCGCCTCGTACGCGCGCATCCGCTCGCCGTGAAAGGGCGGGAGCATCAGCTTGCGGCGCGCGAGGTGCTCGCGGCCCTCGAGCAGCAGCAGCGAGCGCGCGCCCATGATCGGCCGCAGCGCGATCGTCCGGCCGGGCGGGAGCGTGTGGCCGGGGACCGTGTAGAGCGCCCGGATCGCCTCCGGGTCCGACAGCATCACCATCGGCGTCTGGAAGCCGAGGAAGCTGACGCTGAACGCGTCGCCGTAGCGCCGCCGGCAGGATTCGAGGAACGAGATCGGGCGCAGAAGCCAGCGCAAGGTCTGCACGAGCGGCGGCTCGGACGGCCCTGGCGGCAGCGTGCCCATCAGCGTACTGTCGCACCTGACGGCCTCGTGCTCGCCCGGGTCAGATCCCATCGCGAGCTCACGGACCGCATGCGGCACGATGTCGGCGTGCTGCTCGCCGACCTCGCCGCCGTCTCCGAGACCGTCGCCGCGACCAGCGCCCGCGGCGGCAAGGTCGAGGCGCTCGCCGGCGCGCTTCGTCTGGCGTCGCCCGAGGAGGCGGCGATCGCGGTCGCGTACCTGTCGGGGGAGCTGCGCCAGCGCCAGATCGGGGTCGGGTGGGCGGCGCTGCGGGATCTGCCGGGCGCGGCCGCGGAGCCGTCGCTGACCGTCGCCGAGGTCGACGCCGCGTGCGTGCACATCGGCGGGCTGAGCGGGCCCGGCTCGCAGGCAGTGCGCCGCGCGGCGCTGGACAGGCTGTTCGGCCGGGCGACCGAGCGCGAGCAGCGCTTCCTGCGCGCGTTGCTGTCGGGCGAGCTGCGCCAGGGCGCGCTCGAGGGGGTGATGGCCGAGGCGGCCGCGAAGGCCGCCGGGGTCCCCGCCAGCGCGCTGCGCCGCGCGCTGATGCTGCGCGGCGACCTCGGCGCGGTGGCCGAGGCCGCGCTCGCCGGCGGCGTCGACGCGCTCGGGGCGTTCCGGCTCGAGGTCGGCCGCCCGGTCCGGCCGATGCTCGCCTCGCCGGCGGCGGACATCGCGGCCGCGATGGAGAAGCTCAGCCCGGCGGCGGTCGAGTGGAAGCTCGACGGCATCCGGGTCCAGGTCCACCGCGACGGCGGCGACGTCGCCGTCTTCAGCCGCTCGCTCGACGACATCACCGCGCGCGTGCCGGCGATCGTGGAGGCGGCGCTGGCCCTGCCCGTCAGGAGCGCGGTCCTCGACGGCGAGGCGCTCGGGCTGCGCGCTGATGGCCGGCCGCAGCCCTTCCAGGTCTCCGCGACCCGGGCGACGCCGCTGTCGGCCGTGTTCTTCGACGTCCTGCACGCCGACGGCGAGGACGTGCTCGACGCTCCGGGCGCCGCCCGCGCGGACGTGCTCGCCGCGATCGTCCCGGAGGCGCGGCGCGTCCCCCGGCGGGTGGTGGGCGACGCGGCCGGCGCGAGCGCGGTGCTCGAGGAGGCGCTCGCGATGGGCCACGAGGGCGTGATC
>JBDTMF010000053.1:0-22632 GCA_039934455.1 Solirubrobacteraceae bacterium | reverse complement strand
GTGCCGACCCTCACATCACCACCGGACGCCGAGCCGACCGGTCCATAGGGTCTAGGTTCTGAGGATCGCCATCCCCCGCCTCCGCAGCCACTCGCAGCAGCAGCAGCACGCCGGCGGCCTGTCATCCGACGAGGTCGAGCTCTACCACCGGACGTACACGACGCTGCTGCGCTCCTCGGGCGAGACGCTCGTGCGCGTGCTCGAGCCGAGCCACCGCGCGATGAACTCGAGCCTGCATCCGCTCGCCGCCTCCCAGGAGCTCGACCTCGGCGCGTTCATCTACGCGACCGCGCGCCTCCCGCGGGAGGTGCCGGACGCGAAGGTGATCGTCCTGGGCCAGGAGGCGAAGGTCTTCAGGGACGCCGGGATCGGCCCGATCGAGGACTGGAAGCCGCTCGAGGCCCCGGCTCGGCGGCGGCGCTGGTTCGACGACGGCAACGGCACGCTGGCGGTGCTGCTCGCCTCGTCCTCCGACCTCGACGACCTGATCCCGACGCTCGTCGCCTACCAGATCGAGTGGAACAAGATGCGCGTGAAGATGCGCTCGCTCGACTGGCCGCAGGACGACGCCCCGTCCCCGGCCGGCTGCGCCGACGCGCTCGGCGGCAGCGAGGAGGACTGGTCGCGGCTGCGCGCCGCGTGGGGCGCGAACTGGGGCGCGCGCCTGCACGACGTCGCCGGCCGGCGCCTGAACCTGCGCGTCCGCATGCTGGGCGGCAGCGCGGTGGGCTACGCGCGCATGACGCGCCGCTGGTGGCGGCCGGTGCGGGCGACGCTGCAGCAGCACCAGCTCGAGGACCGGCCGATCTACTTCGTCTCCTCCAACGCGCACTCGATCGTCAACCTCGTCACCGGCGCCGCCCGCGAGCGCGAGCAGGAGATCACCAACTGGGTCGTCGCCTCCGACGACCCCGACCTCAAGCCCGAGCTCGAGCGCTTCCGCTCGGGCGAGGCGGAGGGGTCGTGGGAGAACTTTCTCTACTTCGCCGCCCGCGAGTACTTCTCCGCGCAGCCGGAGGAGTCCGACATCTTCGAGCGGCGCTCGGCCGAGGAGCGCGCGGTCGGCGTCACCCACCTCTCCAGCCGCACCGCGCTGCGCGTCTCGGCGCAGGTGATCCAGGTCGACCGCCTCGATCCCCACGCGCTCGACCCGCGCCTCGGCGTGACCGACGCGGCCCGGCTCGCCGCCTGCCCCGCGGTGATCGTCAATGTCGAGTATCCGCTCGGCCTCGCCGCGTACAACATCCTGCGCGAGATCACCGAGGACACGGACCGCCTGCGCGGCGTCTACATCCTCGGCAAGGCCGCGACGCTCAACGCCGACGTCGGCGACGTGATGATCTCCTCGGTCATCCACGACGAGCACTCGGGCTCGACCTACTGGCTGGACAACGCCTTCTCGGTCGACGACATCGCGCCCTTCCTCGTCTTCGGGTCGGGCCTGGACAATCAGCGCGCGGTCACGGTCAAGAGCACCTTCCTGCAGAACCGCGCCTACCTCGACTACTACTACCGCGAGGCGTTCACGGTCGTGGAGATGGAGGCCGGCCCGTTCTGCAACGCGGTCTACGAGATCGCCGACGTCGATCGCTACCCCGTCGGCGAGGCGGTCAACTTCTCCAAGCTCCCGCTCGACTACGGGATCATCCACTACGCCTCCGACACGCCCTACACCCAGGCGCGCACGCTCGGGGCCCGTGGTCTCTCCTACTTCGGTATGGATTCGACCTACGCCTCGTCACTTGCGATCGTCCGGCGGGTACTTGCCCTGGAGGGTGTTCTCGACGCTCCATGAGTTAGGGTGCCCTAATATGTCTGGCAAGGGGGATTTGGACCAATGAGCACAGTGATGGAGCGCGATGACGTCGAACCCGTCGCGAACGAGAGACTCGACCGCTTCCTCACCGGGACCGCGACCGTCGTGCCGTTCCTCGCGGTCGGCGCCGCTGCGGTGCTGACCTGGCAGAGCCTGCTGCACTGGAGCGACGTCATCATCTTCGTGGTCCTCTACGTCCTGACCGGGCTGGGCATCACCGTCGGCTTCCACCGTCACCTCACGCACCGGGCGTTCAAGGCGAAGAAGTGGGTGCGTGCCATGTTCACCGCGTTCGGGTCGATGGCGATCGAGGGGCCGGTGATCTCCTGGGTGGCCGACCACCGCAAGCACCACGCCTTCACCGACGTCCCGGGCGACCCCCACTCGCCGCACGTCGATCACGGCCACGGCCTGCGCGGCGCGCTGCGCGGCCTCGCGCATGCGCATCTCGGCTGGCTGTTCCTGCACACGGAGCGCGGCAAGAAGGACCGCTACGCGCGCGACCTGATCGACGACCCGACGATCAGCTTCATCGACCGCACGTTCCTGCTGTGGGTGATCATCGGGCTCGCGACGCCGTTCGTGCTCGGCGTCGCCATCGGCGGCTCGATCACGACCGGGCTCACCGGGCTGCTGTGGGGCGGGCTCGTGCGCGTCTTCCTGCTGCACCACGTCACCTACTCGATCAACTCGCTGTGCCACTTCTTCGGCCGCAAGAGCTTCGACACCGGAGACGAGTCGCGCAACCTGCTGTGGCTGGCGCCGCTGTCGTTCGGCGAGTCGTGGCACAACAACCACCACGCCTTCCCGACCTCCGCGCGCCACGGCCTCAAGCCCTGGGAGATCGACCTCTCGGCCGGCGTGATCTGGACGCTGGAGAAGCTCGGCCTCGCGTGGGACGTCGTGCGCATCTCGCCCGAGCGCCAGGCGCGCAAGGCGGTCGCGGCCCTCTAGACCCCCCTGGGGGAGCGGAAGCGGCGGTCCGGGTCGTACGTGGCTCGGACCTCCTGTAGTCGCGCCAGGTTGCGGCCGTAGTACTCGCGGCGCCAGTCGCGGGGTCGGCGTCCATGTAGTTCTGGTAGGCGCCGGAGGCGTGCGGGGCGACGATGGCGTGCATGCGCCGCAGCCAGGCGCGGCTCGCCGCGCCGCCGTCGTCGTGGTAGGCAAGGTACTGGATCGAGTAGCGCTCGTCGCGGTGCACGAACGCGGTGTCGCGCGCACGCGGGCGGTTCAGGGCGCCGCCGTAGGCGTCCAGCAGCAGCGAGCCCGTGCTGAGGCCGGCGACGGAGGCGCCGCGCGCGAGCTCGGCGAGCAGCGTGTCGCGCACATGGCCGGGGAGGTGCTTGCGCACGTAATGCGACTTCGCCGAGAACGTCGTGCGCGGCGTCGTCCGCCCGTTGCCCCAGCGCACCTGGAGCGCCGCGTAGCTCGCGCTGCCCGTGGTCACCGAGGCCCCCGCGCGCCGCAACGGCCCGAGCAGGGCGGACAGCGCACGCTCGGAGCCGAGGTACTGCCCGATCGCGGCCGCGCTGCCGGTGCCGAGCTGGAGCACCGAGGTGAGCTTCGGATCGGTCTCCGGCGCCCACGCCTGCCAGGCCGCCAGCGCCTCGCCCGCAGACCCGAACGACGCGCTGAAGCGCGCCGCGCCGCCGACCCGGTGCACGCGCGTCTCGAGGCGCGTGACGATCCCGAAGTTGCCGCCGCCCCCACCCCGCAGCGCCCAGAACAGACCGGGCTCGCGGTCGGCGTCGACGCGGCGCAGCCGCCCGTCGGGGGTGACCACGACGAGCCCGGTGACGTTGTCGGCGGTCAGCCCGAGCGCGCGCGAGGCGAGCCCGTAGCCGCCCCCGAGCGCGAGCCCGCCGAAGCCGACGGTCGGGCAGGAGCCGCCGGGCACGGCGCCGCCGTGGCGCGCGAGCGCATCGACCACCTCGATCATGTGCGCGCCCGCGCCGACGCTCGCCCGCCGGCCGCCGCGATCGACGCGGATCGAGCGCAGGCGCCGCAGGTCGACCACGACGCCCTGGTCGACCGTCGAGTAGCCGGCATAGGAGTGCCCGCCGGAGCGCGCCGCGACGCGGACGTCGTGGCGGGCCGCCCAGCGCAGCACCGCCTGGACGTCGCGGCTGTCGAGCGGCTCGATCACCGCGTCCGGCGTCGCGCCGTCGAAGCGCCGGTTGTAGACCTGCGCCGCGCGCGGGAAGGCGGAGGCACCGGGGCGGATGACCGGGCCGCGCAGCTCGTGCGCGAGCTCGCGCAGCGCGCGCGGGCCGGCTTTGCCCGCGCGCGCGATGGCGGCGGCCGGCGGATCGTGCGCGGGCATCCCAAGGGCGTCGGTCGCGCCGGCGCCGAGCGCGAGCGCGCCGGCGCCCAGCACCAGCTCACGGCGGGTCAGGCGGTCCACGTGACTCAGGGTCGCAGGCGGACCAGCCCCCGGGCGGCCGCGCGCAGCGCGGCGCCGAGGCTCAAGCGGGGCTCGAACGGGAGCTCGACGTCGATCTCGATCTGCCCGTCGCCCGTGCGGCTGACCTCGAGCTCGCCGATCTCCTCGAACAGCGCGCGCATGCCGTGGTTGAGCGCGAACAGCCGCGCCTGGAAGCGCTCGACGCCATTCTCGCGCGCGCGGTCGGTGAGGCGGCGCAGCAGCTCGCCGCCGACGCCCCGGTGCTGCCACTCGTCGACCACCGCGACCGCCGCCTCGGCCACCTCCGGCCTGCCGCGCAGGCGCACGTAGCGCGCGACGCCGACGCCCTCGCCGGACTCCGCGTCGCGAGCGCCGAGCGCCTCGTGATCGACGTGGTCGACCTCGGTGAAGTAGGCGAGCTCGCTCTCGCTCAGGCTCCCCTTGCCGCCCAGGAAGCGGCGGTGGCGCGACTCGTCGCCGAACTGCTCCCACCCGGCGCGGAAGAGCTCCTTGTCCTCGGGCTGCACCGACCGGATCACGATGGCCGAGCCGTCGCGGAGCCTGACCTCCTCGCCGTCCATCTACAGCGCCGCGATCGCCTCGCGGACCGGCGCGTCGCCCTCCAGCACCTCGAAGGTCCTGCGGATCGTGGTCTCCGCGCCGAGGCACTCGAGCAGCACGAGCGCCACATCCTGGCGCGGGACCTGGCCGGAGCGGCCCAGCGTCTCCGCGATCGCGACGCGCCCGCTCCCCGGCTCGTCGGTCAGGCCGCCGGGGCGCACGATCGTCCAGTCGAGGCTCGAGTCGGCCAGCGCCCGGTCGGCGTCGTGCTTGGCCTGCTGGTAGGAGCGCATCGCGTCCGAGGCCGACCCCGGGTCGCCGGCGCCCATCGAGGAGACGATCAGGTAGCGGCGCACGCCGAGCTCCTCGGCGGCCCTGATCAGCTTGACGGCGCCCGCGTAGTCGACGCTGCGCTTGCGCTCGGGCCCGCTGCCGGGGCCGGCGCCGGCGGCGAAGACGATCGCCTCGGCGCCGCCGATGTGCGGCAGCGGATCGTCGTTCTCGAGGTCGCACAGCACCGGCACGGCGCCGTCGGCCTCGAGGTCGGCGGCGTGGTCCGGGTTGCGGATCAGCCCGCGGGCGTGGTGGCCGTTCTGGGCGAGGAGGCGGAGGAGGTGGCGGGCGATCTTGCCGTGGCCGCCGGCGACGAGGACATCCATGCCCTGGGCCTACCCGGGCAACCGGCGCCTATTCGTCCCGTCACGACTACCGTCACCCCGATGCGCCGCCTCCTCCTGGCCGTCTCGGCCCTCGCCCTGCTCCTGCCGGCCGCCGCGTCCGCGGCGCCGCCGCTCCCGTTCGGGCACCCCTGCACCGACCAGAGCGGCACCCGCTTCTGCCCGACGACGGCGCTCACCGACCGCGTGGCGAGCTTCGACGGCGTCCCGCTCGACGTCGACGTGACCCTGCCCGCGAGCGGCGGCGGCCCGTTCCCGACGATCGTGATGCTGCATGGCTACGGCGGCGACAAGACGAACTACGAGGCGTCAAAGCCCGAGGGCGACAGCCAGCCCTCCAGCGCTCCCGGGACCGCCACGACCTACCACTGGAACTCCAACTGGTTCGCGCGCCGCGGCTACGCGGTGGTCAACGCCTCGGCGCGCGGGTTCGGGCGCTCCTGCGGGCAGACCACGTCCCGCACGCCGGACTGCGCGAAGGGCTGGATCCACCTCGCCGACCAGCGCTACGAGGCGCGCGACGCCCAGCACCTGCTGGCGCTGCTCGCCGACCAGGGCGTCGCCAAGCCCGGCGCGCTCGGGGTCACCGGGATCTCCTACGGCGGCGGCCAGAGCCTCGAGCTCGCGTTCCTGCGCGACCGCATCCGCAACCCCGACGGCTCCTACGCCCCGTGGCGCAGCCCGCACGGCACGCCGCTCTCGATCGCCGCCGCCTATCCGCGCTGGCTGTGGTCGGACCTCGTCAACGCGCTCATCCCCAACGGCCGCTACCTCGACTTCCGCCTCTCGAGCGCGACCGAGAGCCGCGACCCCATCGGCGTCCCGATCCAGTCGTTCATCACCGGCCTCTACGGCTCCGGCGCGGAGTCGGGCTTCTACTCGCCCTCCGGCGTCGACCCCGGAGCGGACCTGACGAGCTGGTTCGCCCGCATCCAGGCCGGCGAGCCCTACGGCGCCGACGCGCGCGCGATCGCGGACGAGATCCGCGCCCACCACGGTGGCTTCGGCATTCCGGGCACGCCGGCGCCGCTGCTCCTGCATGGCGGCTGGACCGACGACCTCTTCCCCTCTTCGGAGCCGTTGCGGATCTACAACGCGCTGCGCGCGGCGGACCCGAACGCGCCCGTCTCGCTCCAGTTCGCCGACCTCGGCCACCAGCGCGGCTCCAACAAGGTCGACGCCGACAAGGCGCTCAACGACGAGGGCTCGGCGTTCCTCGACGCCTACCTGCGCGGCGTCGGCGGCCCGCCCGCGCCCGGCAGCGTGACCGCGTACACCCAGACTTGCCCCAAGGGCGCGCCCGCCGGCGGCCCGCTCACGGCGGAGAGCTGGCCGGCGCTGCATCCCGGCGCGGTGAGCTTCGGCGCGGGCGCGGCCCAGACCGTCGACTCCGCCGGCGGCAACCCCCAGACCGCCCAGTCCTTCGACCCGATCGCCGGCGGCGGCGACGCGTGCAGGAGCACGGCGGCCGCGCTCGAGGCCGGCACGGCGACGTACACGGGCTCCGGCGGCGGCCGCTACACGCTGATGGGCCGCCCGACCGTCAGCGCGGACATCGAGACCACGGGCGCGAACGGCCAGCTCGCCTCGCGGCTGTGGGACGTCGGCCCGAGCGGCACCCAGGTGCTCGTGACCCGCGGCGTCTACCGGCTCACCGACAACCAGAGAGGGCGCGTCACGTTCCAGCTCTCAGGCAACGGCTACCGCTTCGAGCCTGGGCACGCGCCGCGGCTCGAGCTGCTCGGGCGCGATGCCCCGGCGTTCCGCGCGAGCAACGGCTCGTTCAGCGTGAAGGTCTCCAACCTCAGCGTCGTCCTGCCGGTCGCCGAGCGGCCGGGCTCGGTGCCCGGGGTCGGCGCGCCGCCCGCGCAGCTGCAGGCGCTCGGCCGCCGCCACCCGCGCCTGAAGGTGCGCAACCGGCTCTCGCGTAAGCGCGTCCTGCGCACGACCGGGCGGCTGATCCTGCCGAAGGGCGTGTCGCGGAAGCAAGGCTGCCGCGGGCGGCTCTCGATCCAGGTCAAGGCGCGCAAGCGGACGATCTCGACGCGGCGACCGTTCGTGCGCCATAAGACCTGCAAGTTCGGCTCGAAGGTCCGCTTCCGCCACCGGTCGCGGTTCGGCAAGGCCAAGCGGCTGACCGTGCGCGTCCGCTACGCCGGCAATGCGGTGCTGACGCCGGCGAAGACCGGCGTCAGGCGTGTGCGCATCCCTCGCTGATTCGGGCAGATCGGTGCCAGCTCCAGGGCTCGCTCCAGGGAGGGGATCTCGGGGCGGGTCGCCGTTCACCGCCCGTGGAGCATCGCTGTCGAGCGGAACATCACCGGAGGGCGGCGACCGATGCCGGCGATCCTGCTCTTTGCGCGGATGCCGCCCGGCGCGCTCACGCCCCGCTCCCTCCTCAAAGCGGCCGGGATCCAGGGACGATCGAGTCAGCTGCGTCCCGGCCGTGGCGAGTGGTGGCGCACCGCTTCAGAAAAGCTGAACGATCGTGCGCTGCGCTGCGGTCCACCGCGCGCCGCGGCAGGGCCTGAAGCGCTGCTCTCGCAAGCTTGACACCGCGTCTTCCGGTTCCGTTCAATAGCGCTGCGACGGCGTAGGTGGGTCTGAAGGACGAGGAGTGGACTGAGTTGCATCGCCGGAGCTGCCCTCTATGTTCGAAGGGAGACGCGCGTGCCGCTCGATCAGGATTCGGTGTCGTTGTCATCAACGACGTCTACGGCAGCGGCGAGGTCACGCGGACGAGCCGCCGGGGCGCCCGGCTGGCGCTGCGCGAGGCGACTAGGAGGGGGTGCTCGCTGATGAGTACCTCCGGCGACGCCTCGCCTCGCGGTCTGTCGATCAACGGGACGATGCCGGGCTGGGCCGCCCGCGTGGAGGGCAACCCGCTGCTCGACTTCATCGACTACTGCCTGCGCGGCGTCGGGCAGGTCTGTTTCATGAACAACCCGGTGACGGGGCTGGCGATCCTCGTGGCGATGGTCGTCGCCAAGCCGTGGCTCGGCTTCGCGGGCGCCCTGGGCCTTGTCGCCTCGAACCTGGCCGCGATCCTGATCGGGATGGATCGCGGCGCGATCCGGGCTGGGCTGTTCGGCTTCAACGGCGTGCTCGTCGGCGCCGGGCTGTCGCTGTTCCTGCAGCCCGACTGGGACGTCCTGGTGATGGTCTGGATCGTCGTCGCGGCGGGCTTCTCCACGGTCCTGCACGCTGCGCTGGCCGGGGTGTTCATCGGCGCCTGGAAGGTGCCGCCGTTCACGCTGGGGTTCAACTTCATCACGCTGATCTTCCTGATCGGCGCGCTCAACTTCGCCAACGGCCGAGTCGGCGGCCTCGTCGCGCCGGCCAACGCGCAGGTCACCGGCGGGAAGGTCGGCACCTCGCTGCGCTCGGCCGCCGACGCCGCGTCGGCGAACAACATCGAGGGAGTGCTGAACGCGGTCTTCCGCGGCATCGGTCAGCTGTTCTTCGCCAACAGCGTCACCGCGGGGATCATCATCGTCGTGGGCCTCGCCGTGTGCTCGCGGATCGCGGCGGCGTTCGCGGTCGTCGGCTCGGCGGTCGGCATGCTCACCGGACTGGCGCTCGGCGCGAACGGCGTGGCGATCTACAACGGCCTGTGGGGGTTCAACTCCTTCGACGCCGCGCTTGCCGTCGGCGGGGTGTTCTTCGTGCTCACGTTCCGGTCGGGCGTGCTCGCGGTCGCGTGCGCCGTGCTCGCGGCGCTGCTGTTCGGGGCGCTCGCGTCGCTGTTCACACCGTGGGGCCTGCCCGCCCTCACGTTGCCGTTCTGCTTCGCCACGCTCGCGTTCGTCCTGCTGAAGGACGCCTCGACGAAGCTCGTGCCCGTCGCAGTCGAGGACATCACGACGCCCGAGGAGCACCTCGCCCGCAGGCGCGGTGAGCATTCCGAGGGCGTAGGTCGCGACGCCGTGCCTGCGTCTTAGTTTCAATCCATCTACCGAAGGAGCTGGACGGTGCCCAAGAATCTCTTCCCGCTGGATAACACCAAGAAGTTCACAGACCAGAAGCACGTCGGGCACAACCGGTGGCATCCGGACATTCCCGCGCCCGTGAGCATCAAGCCCGGTGATGTGTTCCGAGCGGATTGCCGCGAGTGGTTCGACGGCGCGATCAAGAACGACGACTCCGCGGACGACGTGCGCAACGCCCCGCTCCCCGGTGTGCACGTCCTCAGCGGGCCGTTCCACGTCGAGGGCGCCGAGCCTGGCGACCTGCTGATCGTCGACATCCTCGAGATCGACGCTTGCGATCAGGAGGACGAAGGCCCGCTGTCGGGTATGGGTTGGGGTTACACCGGGGTGTTCGCCAAGACGAACGGCGGCGGTTTCCTGACCGACCGGTTCCCCGATGCCTACAAGGTGATCTGGGACTTCACGGGCGACGTCGCCACGTCGCGTCACATCCCGGAATGCTCCTATGTGGGCATCCACCACCCGGGTCTGATGGGCACGGCGCCGTCGGCGGAACTGCTCGCGAAGTGGACCAAGCGCGAGACCGACCTGATCGCGACCGACCCCGACCGCGTGCCGCCGCTGGCCCTCCCGCCGCTCCCGGACAGCGCGATCCTCGGCACGCTGACGGGCGACGAGTTCGACCGGGTCGCGGGCGAGGCGGCGCGGACCGCCCCACCGCGTGAGAACGGCGGAAACCAGGACATCAAGAACTTCACCGCGGGGACCCGGGTCTTCTACCCGGTGTTCGTCCCGGGGGCGAAGCTCTCGTTCGGTGACCTGCACTTCTCCCAGGGCGACGGCGAGATCACGTTCTGCGGCGCGATCGAGATGGGCGGGTTCATGGACCTGCACGTCGATCTCATCAAGGGCGGCATGGAGACGTACGGCGTCTCTGAGAACGCGATCTTCATGCCGGGCCTGCGCGATCCGCAGTACTCCGAGTGGATCGCCTTCTCCGGCATCTCGGTGGACCTCGACGGCAAGCAGCACTACCTGGACTCGCAGCTGTCGTACGAGCGGGCCTGCCACCACGCCATCGACTACCTCATGAAGTTCGGCTACACCGACATCCAGGCATACATGATCCTGGGGTCCGCGCCGATCGAGGGTCGCCTCTCCGGTGTGGTGGACATCCCGAACTCCTGCGCCACGGTCTACATCCCCCGGCGGATCTTCGACTTCGACGTCGCTCCGTCGGCTGGGAAGCCGCACCAGGTGAAGCAGGGCATGCAGGTGCCGATGGCGGCGAACTGACGCATGGCGACATACGAGTACCGGTGTGAGGAGGACGGTGCGTTCGAGGTGACTCGGGCGCTCGGTACGGCCCCGGAGTCGGTCAGCTGCCCGGCGTGCGGGAGTGAGGGCAGGCGCGTGTTCTCGCCACCAATGCTCACGTCCACGCCGCGGGCTCTGGTCGCTGCGATCGACCACGCGGAGAAGAGCCGCCACGAGCCCGACGTGGTCACGTCGTTGCCTCCGGCGCGCCGGCGCACCCCCGTGCTCCCGTTGACCCCGACGCTTCGGCGCCTCCCCAGGCCGTGACAACCGGCACGCTGAAGATCCCCACGACCTGAGCTGGTCACCGTGTGACGGGCAACGCCCCGTCACACGGTGAGGTGGGGGCCGCGAGCAGTGAATCGATGACGGTCGGCACTTCAGATCCGGCTCGCCGGAGAGCGAGCATCGATGACGTCTTGGCGAACTTCAGCGCTGAGCGGCTGCGGCTTGGGGCGATCCTCATCGGCGGCGCTGCGGGTGCGCTGGCCCGAGGTGGTCTGGCTGAGGCGCTGCCTCACGGTAGAGGGGCATGGCCCTGGTCGACGTTCATCGCCAACCTGCTCGGTGCGCTGTTTCTGGGCTGGCTGCTGACGCGCTTGGTTGAACGCGTCGCGCCCACCACGCACTGGCGTCCGCTGCTCGGAACGGGCTTCGCCGGCGCGCTGACGACGTTCTCGACGTTCCAGATCGAGATCTTCGATCTGGTGCACTCGGGCCATGTCGGCCTCGGGGTCGCCTACGCGCTGACGAGCGTGGCGGCGGGGATGGTGTTGGCCGTCGCGGGCGTCATGGTCGCGCGCTGGGGGCGGCATTGGTAGGTCTGCTGACGTGGGTGGGCGTCGCCGTCTTCGGGGCGTTTGGCGCTGCGACGCGTTTTCGGGTGGACGCGGCGGTGTCGGCGCGCCTGCCGAGCGACTTCCCGATCGGCACCCTCGTCGTCAACCTGAGCGGCGCCGTGCCCCTCGGGCTGCTGGTCGGCGCCGCGGTCCCACACCGGGCGCTGCTCGTGCTCGGCACTGGATTCCTCGGCGGCTATACGACGTTCTCGACGTGGATGGTCGAGAGCGAGCGGCTTGGCGAGGTCGGGGACGTGGTGCTGCTGCTGGCCAACCTCTTCCTCTCCCTGCTGCTGGGCTTCGGTCTCGCCGCGCTCGCCTGGCATGTCGGACACGCGATCAGATGATCAGCTCGGGTCTGAAGCTCGATGTCTACTTCGGCGAGTCGCTGAGGGTCGGCCGGCGGCTGGCCAGCGACGCGCTGATGGACTGCTTCGAGCGCCACGAGCTGGAGGTCGCGGCGCTCTACCGCGGCATCGAAGGCTTTGGGATCGGGCGGCGCATCCACACCGAGCGCTTCCCGGACATCTCCACCGACCTGCCCCTCGTCGCGGAGGCGATCGACACGCGCGAGCGGATCGAGAGCGTTCTGGGAGAGATCGATTCGATCATCGACCGTGGGCTTGTCACGCTCGAGCACTCGCAGCTCGCCGTGGGCGAGGATGTCCGCGCCGCCGACTTCCCGATTGGGGTGGGATCGGCAGCGCGGCTGACGATCTACTGCGGCCGCGGCGAGCGGACGGGAGGCGTGCCGTCCTATCGCGCCGTCGTCGACCTGTTTCGCCGGAGCGGCGCCAGCGGCGCCACCGTTCTGCTGGGAGTCGACGGGATGCAGGGCGGGGCCCGGCGGCGTGCCGGACTGTTCAGCCGCAACGTCGACGTGCCGATGGCAACCATCGCCGTTGGCGCTCCGGACGTCCTGCGAAAGGTGCTCAGCGCATTGCCGGGCGTGCTGCGACGGCCGATCGCCAACCTCGAGCGAATTGCCGTCGTCAAGCACGACGGCGATCTGCTCGAGCCGCTGCCGATGGTCACCGACCTGGACGACGAGCCGCCGGTGTGGATGGCGCTGCGGGTGTACACCCGCGCGTCCGCGCATGTGCAAGGTGGGGCGATGTACACGACCCTGACCCGCCGACTGCGGCGAGGGGGTGGCGCGGGAATCACGACGCTGCGCGGAGAGTGGGGATTCTCCAGCGACGAGCGGCCGTTCGGCGACCGCATCGCGACCCTGGCCAGCCACATGCCCACGTACACGGTGTTCGTCGACCGTCCGCGCAAGATCGCTGAGCTCTGGCCGATGGTGGACGAGATCACCTCGCACCACGGCGTGGTCACCGCTGCGTTCGTGCCGGCCTACCGTGAGCGGGCCGGAGCACTGCGGCACGGCGCTCTGACGCCCCGGAGCCCTGACGAGATCGCCCGTCTCTATCGCGCGCACGCTGCGCGGCATCACGCATAGGCGGCCGCTTTCTGTGCTCGGAACCAGATCACGCGAACGCACACGAGGGGCACGACGCGAGGGGCTGTAGGGTGGGCGGACCGGGACCAATACGCCAGGGGCGCCGTACTAAGGGCGATTCTCGTGACCGATCCGAATACCGTGTCCACGGGGGTGCCGCCCCTCGATGCTGCTCTTGGCGGTCTGTTCTGGGGAGACAACGTTGTCTGGGAGCTCGACGAGGGTGGCTCGCTGGACCCCTTCGTGGCCGCACTGCTCCGCGGCCGCGAGCAGTTCAACCGGATCATCTTCGTGTGCTTCGAGGGGGACGTCGATGGTCTGCGAGCGGCCCATGCCGACGCCGAGGTCCTCGACGCCCGGCCGGGGTCGGCGATCGCGGATCCCGGTCCGCTGCTGGCCACGGTGCGCGAGCGTGCCCGGGTGCCGCGCTCGCTGGTGATCTTCGACTCCCTCGACACCCTGAGCGCTCGGTGGGGGGACGAGATGGCGCAGCGTTTCTTCACCCGTGCCTGTCCCATGCTGCTCGACCTCTGGGCGGTCGCGTACTGGTCGCTCACGCCGTCCCATCACTCGGCGGTGCTGCGCCAGGCCGTCGACGCCACGACGCAATGCGTGCTCGTTCTCGGTGGCGAACGGCTCCGGATCGCGAAGGCGGAGGGACGCCCCCCGGGAGTCCAAGGCAGCGTGTTTCGCGTGCAGCCGAATGGGGCGCACGCGGAGCTGGAGGGGGCGCCAACCGCTGCGCGGCTCGGGGCGGCGCTGCGTGCGATTCGCATCCAGCGTCATCTCAGCCAGGTCGAGCTCGCCGAGCTGGCGGGCGTCTCGGCCAGTGCCATCTCACAAGCCGAGCGCGGACGCCGCGGTCTTGCCCTGGACACCCTCCTCGAGCTCACCTCTCGATTGAACATGACCATCGACGAGTTGCTGCGCGGAGAGATCGCGCTCGGTTATCGGCTCGCACGTCGCCCCGGATCGGAGAATCGCGGCGAGCGGCTGTTCCCGCTGCTCGATGACCCGCACGTCGGTCTCCGCGCTCAGCTCTCGCACCTCTCGCCCGGCCAGAGCGCTCGCATGGGTCGGCCCCACAACGGCGTCGAGCTCGTCGCGGTGGCGACAGGCCTGGTCCAGGTCATTCTTCCGACCGGGAGGCCGGTGCTGCGGCAGGGCGAGGCGCTCCTGGTCGAGTGGAGCGGGGTGAGCGGCTGGCGGAACGTCGGGGAGGAGGATGCCCTGATCTTCTGGATCCTGCGCGACGATCCGGGCCCCTCTCGTCCCCCGCCGTCGTTGCGCTCTGGCTCGACGAGATAGCGCACGCGGCCGACGCCACGTATCGCCGTCTCGCCGTTCGGGTACGGCGGCGGCGTCGCGCCCGTCCCGGCCTACTTGACGGACGTTTCCTAGGGGCTTGCGGCCTGCTCTCCGGCGTAGCGCAGACGGCCACGAAGGTCCCGGCCCTGGTCGGCGGCCGACCCCTTTCGGGACGCCGTCGACGTAGGCCATCCGTTGCTACGCTCCGTCCAGTATGCCCGGATCCACGGGTGTATCGCCCGATCACGCCTACCGAATTCGGAGGGACCCCATGCCGATGAAGTACGCCCGTCTCACCGAGCCTCTGGTCCGCGATGAGGGCGTGCTTCGCCCCGCGACGTGGGACGAGGCACTGGACCGCGCCGCGTCGGGTTTCAAGGCCTCGGTCGACCGCCACGGGTCGGACAGCTTCGGCATGTTCAGCTGCTCCAAGGCGACCAACGAGGTCAACTTCCTCGCGCAGAAGTTCGCGCGCGTCGCCATCGGCACGAACAACATCGACTCCTGTAACCGAACTTGACACGCCCCTAGCGTCGTCGGTCTGGCGACGGTGTTCGGCGCTGGTGGAGGCACCAGCTCATATCAGGAAGTGCAGGACACGGACGTGATCCTGCTGTGGGGCTCCAACGCCCGCGAGGCCCATCCGATCTTCTTCCACCACATGCTCAAGGCGATCCACGCCGGGGCGCACATGTTCGTGGTCGACCCGCGGCGCACGACCTCGGCGCAGTGGGCCGACACGTGGCTCGGACTCAACGTCGGCAGCGACATCGCCCTGGCCAACGCGATGGCCCGCGAGATCGTGCATGCCGGCCTGCACAACCGCGAGTTCATCGCGCGCGGGACGGAGGGCTTCGAGGCGTACGTCGCGGCACTCGAGCCCTACACGCTCGAGCGCGGTGAACAGCTCAGCGGGATCCCGGCCGACGTGATCAAGGACGTCGCGCACACGTACGCCCGCGCCGAGCGCGCGCAGATCTGCTGGACGTTGGGCATCACCGAGCACCACAACGCCGTCGACAACGTCCTGGCGCTCATCAACCTCGCGCTGCTGACCGGCCACGTCGGGCGCTACGGTTCCGGCCTGAACCCGCTGCGCGGCCAGAACAACGTGCAGGGCGGGGGCGACATGGGCGCGATCCCCAACCGGCTGCCCGGCTTCCAGGACCTGGAGACCGACCCCGAGGCGGTGGCGAAGTTCGAGCGGGTGTGGGACACCAAGCTCGAGCCGCACTACGGGTTGCACATGACCGAGATGTTCGAGGCGATGGAGCGCGGCGACCTGACGACCTTGTTCGTGCTCGGCGAGAACCCGGTCCAGTCCGACGCGGACGCGCATCACGTCAAGAAGCTGCTGGGCGACCTCGAGCACTTCGTCGTCCAGGACATCTTCCTGACCGCGACCGCTCAGATGGCGGATGTCGTCCTGCCCGCATCGGCCAGCTGGGCCGAGGCGGAGGGCACGGTCACGAACAGCGAGCGGCGCGTGCAGCGCTGCCGCAAGGCGCTCGACCCGCCCGGCCAGGCACGCGACGACACGCGGATCCTGGTGGACCTCGCGGCGCGGCTCGGCCACGAGTGGCACTACGAATCGTCCGAGGAGATCTGGAACGAGCTGCGTTCGCTCGCGCCGAACCACGCGGGCATGAGCTACCGGCGCCTGGAGGAGCTCGGCGGCATCCAGTGGCCGTGCTTCGACGAGGAGACGCTCGAGCCGACGTTCCTGCACGGCCGCCTCTGGGAGCAGCCCCTGGAAGGCCCGCCCGCGATGTTCCACGTGGTCGAGGACGATCCGCCCGTCGACGAGCTCACGAAGGAGTTCCCGCTGCGGCTCACCACCGGCCGGCGGCTGGACTCGTTCAACACCGGCGTGCAGACCGGCGGCTACAACTCGCCGCTGCGCCGGCCCGAGGAGCTCGAGCTCTCCACCACCGACGCCGCAGAGCTCGGCGTGACCGACGGCGATCGCGTGCGCATCACCTCGCGCAATGGCGAGGTGGTCGCACCGGTGCGCGTCGACCACGGGTTGCGCCCGGGGCTCGCCTTCATGACGCTGCACTTCCCGGACGAGGTGGAGACGAACGTCCTGACCATCAACAACACCGACCCGAAGTCCGGGACGGCCGAGTTCAAGGCGACGGCCATCCGCGTCGAGCCGCTCGCTCCCGGCGAGCCCGTGGACGCGTCCGACGCCGCCGACCCCGCGACCCACGTCGCCCAGCCCCGCTGATGGACATCGTCCTGCACAAGGATGAGCCGTCGGCGGGAGAGCGGGACGCCGTCGACGCCGTGCTCGGCCCACCCGACAGCCGTTGGGTGGGCGCCCTCACGACGTCGGACCGGGACCGTCGCGTCGCCCGCGGCGGCCACGCGGCGCGCGCCGAGCGGCATCTGCTGCTGCCGGTGCTCCACGCCGTGCAGAGCCGCGCCGGCTGGATCAGCCCCGGCGCCCTCAACTACATCTGCCAGCGGCTCACCATCCCGCCGGCCGAGGCCTACGGAGTGGCCACGTTCTACGCGCTCTTCTCGCTCGAGCCGCAGCCGCCGGTCGTGGCGCACATCTGCACCGACATCGCGTGCATGGCGGGGGGCGCGAAGCAGCTGTGCGGCGATCTCGAGGCCCGGATCGGGACGAAGGGCGGGCAGCACGGCAGCAACGGCGACGGGCCCGGCGAGGACCCGATCTGGCTCGAGAGCCCGTGCCTGGGGATGTGTGAGATGGCGCCGGTGGCGATGGTCACGATGGCCGGCGAGGAGCCGCGCGAGGTCTCCCTCGGCCACGCCGACGCGGACGACATCGCGACGCTGCTCGCCGGCGGTGACATTCCCCCCCCGATCGCCCCGAAGGTGCCGCAAGCCGGGGACCCCGGGCTGCGGCTCCTGCGCCGTGTCGGCCTGGTCGACCCGTCGAGCGTCGACAGCTATCGCGCGCACGGCGGCTACGAGGCCCTGCGCGCCGCGTTCGACATGGGCGAGCAGGGCGTGCTGCGCGAGGTCGGCGACGCCAAGCTGCTCGGGCGCGGCGGCGCGGCGTTCCCGACCGCCCGCAAGTGGGAGGTCGTGGCGGCCCACCCGACCCGGCCGCACTACCTGATCTGCAACGCCGACGAATCCGAGCCCGGGACCTTCAAGGACCGCTTGCTCCTCGAGCAGGACCCGTTCTGCGTCATCGAGGCGATGACGATCGCGGGCTTCGCCACCGGCTGCGAGCAGGGCTACCTCTACCTGCGCGGCGAGTACCCGCTGGCCTGGGAGCGCCTGGTCGGCGCTGTCACCGAGGCACGGGCGCGCGGCTTCCTCGGCCAGGACATCCTCGGCCGCGGCATCAACTTCGACATCGAGCTGCGCAAAGGCGCGGGCGCGTACATCTGCGGCGAGGAGACGGCGCTCTTGAACTCGATCGAGGGCTACCGCGGGGAGCCGCGCAACAAGCCGCCGTTCCCGGTCGAGCACGGGCTGTTCGACAAGCCGACGGTGATGAACAACGTCGAGACGCTGGTCAACGTCCCCGGCATCGTGCTCGACGGCGGCCAGGCCTACGCCCGGATCGGCACCGGGGACTCGGCTGGCACGCGCCTGTTCTGCCTCTCGGGCCGGGTCGAGCGGCCCGGGCTGTACGAGGTGCCGTTCGGCGTCACCCTCCGCGAGGTGCTCGACATGGCCGGCGGCGTGATCGACGGCCGGCCGCTGCGGGCCATCCTCCTCGGCGGCGCCGCCGGCCGGTTCGTCACGCCGCACGAGCTCGACGTCGAGATGTCCTTCGAGGCGACCCGCGAGGCCGGCGCGAGCATGGGCTCGGGCGTGGTCATGGTCGTCGACGACACCGTCGACCTGCCGGCGATCCTGATGCGGATCGCCGCGTTCTTCCGCGACGAGTCGTGCGGGAAGTGCACGCCCTGCCGCGTCGGGACGGTTCGCCAGGAAGAGGCGCTCGCGCGCCTGATCAACGGGCACCCGCGCGACACGCGGGAGCAGGAGTTCGCGCTGCTCGACGAGATCACCGCCTCGATGCGCGACTCGTCGATCTGCGGTCTCGGCCAGACGGCCGCCGACGCGATCGAGTCGGCCCTGCGCAAGCTCGACGTCTTCGAGACCGGAGGTCAACGATGAGCAGGACGCGATCCGGAGCGCCGACTCGCACCGTCGAGCTCGAGCTCAACGGGGACACGGTCGAGGCCAAGGAGGGCCAGACGATCCTCGAGGTCGCCCAGGAGCAGGGCATCGAGATCCCGACGATGTGCTGGGAGCGGACGCTCACGCCCGTCAACGCCTGCCGGCTGTGCGTCGTCGAGGTCGAGGGCGCCCGCGTCCTGGCGCCGTCGTGCGCGCGCAAGGTCGAGGCCGGCATGGAGATCCAGACGCATTCAGAGCGCGTGAACCACAGCCGCAAGATGGTGCTCGAGTTCCTGGCCTCCTCGGTCGACCTGTCGGTCATGCCCAACGCCGCCCGCTGGATCGAGGAGTACGGAGCCGACCCTGAGCGCTACGGCCCGCCCGCGCCACCGTTCGAGGCCGGCGAGCGGGACGGCCTGCGCGCAGGCCACCACGAGACCCCCGACGGGCGCCACGCCGCCACCGTGCACCAGCCGGTGAAGGTCGACAACGAGCTCTACGTGCGCGACTACTCGAAGTGCATCCTCTGTTACAAGTGCGTCGAGGGCTGCGGCACCGATTGGCAGAACACCTTCGCCATCGCCGTCGCCGGGCGCGGGTTCGACGCCCGCATCGCCACCGAGTTCGCCAATCCGCTCCCCGAATCCGCGTGCGTGTACTGCGGCAACTGCATCGCCGTCTGCCCGACCGGCGCGCTGATGTTCAAGAGCGAGCACGACCGCCGCGAGGACGGCTCCTGGGACGAGAGCCGGCAGACCCAGACGACCACGATCTGCACGTATTGCGGCGTCGGGTGCAACCTCGAGCTGCACGAGCAGGACAACGAGATCGTCAAGGTCACCTCGCCGCTGGACCACCCGGTCACGCGCGGCAACCTCTGCATCAAGGGTCGCTTCGGGTTCCAGTTCATCCAGAACCACGAGGACGAGGAGCCGCCCGAGTTCCTGGAGATCCTCGAGCGCGGCGGCAAGCGTGCCCGCCGGGGCGGCGCACCCCGGAAGGACGGCCATGCCCGACGCTGACGACGCCACCACGAACCCCGGTGCCAGCCCGGTCGACGACGAGGGGCGCGTCGCCGTCGCCGGCGCCGACGGCTGGCTCTACCTCCCGTTTCGGCGGGACGAGCGGACCGGCGAGCACGAGATCACCCTTGTGCGCGTGGAGGACGGCGAGGAGGTCCGCTTCACGCTGCCGGCCTTCGTCGAGCGCGGCGACGAGCTCGGCGAGATCGCGCTGCGCGTGATCCGCGCGCGCGAGCGGTGGCGCGAGCTCAAGGGCGTCGGCGGCTAGACGCGCGGGCGCAGCGCCGCCTGCGCGGCGATCGCGCCGCAGGCGCCGTGCACGCCGCCGCCGGGATGGGCGGACGCGGAGGCGAGGAAGAGGCGCGAGATCGGCGTCTCCGAGCGGCCGAGGCCGGGCACGGGGCGGAACACGAGCTGCTGGTGGAGCTGGGCGGTGCCGCCGTTGATGGCGCCCCCGACGAGGTTGGCGTTCTGGCGCTCGAGGTCGGGCGGCATCGTGATGTGGCGGGCCTTGATCGAGGCGCGGAAGCCGGGGGCGAGCGGCTCGATCTGCGCCTCCATGCGATCGGCGAAGCGCTCGCGCTCGCTCGGGTCCTCCCAGTCGCCGCGCAGCCCGTCGGGGCCTGCGTCTCCGCGGACCTGCTGCGGGACGTGCGTGTAGCCCCAGGCGGTCTCGGCGCCCGCCGGCGCGCGCGTCGGATCGACCGGCGCGTACTGCCCGGCGATCAGGAACGGCTCGCCGGGGATCAGCCCGGCGGCGAGGCCGGCGGCGTCGCGCGTCAGGCTGTCGATGCCCTCCGCGACGTGCACGGTGCCCGCCCGCCGCACCTCCGGCGAGGTCCAGGGGATGGGGCCGTCGAGGGCCCAGTCGACCTTGACCGTCGCGTTGTCGTACTGGAAGCGCCGCAGCCCGCGCAGGATGCGGTCGGGCACGTGCTCGCGGTCGAGCAGGTCGAGGTAGAGCTGCGGCGCGCCGGTGTCGGCGAGCACGGCGCGGCGCGCGTCGATCTCGCGGCCGTCGGCGGTGCAGACCCCGACCGCGCGCCGGCGGCGGACGAGCACCTTCGCCACCCGCGTCCCGCAGATGACGCGGCCGCCGCGCGCCTCCAGCCGGCGCACGAGCGCGGCGGTCAGCTGCCCCGACCCGCCCTCCGGCACGGGCCAGCCGACGCGCTGGCCGAGCCCGACCAGCACCCACGCGAAGAGTGCGCTCCCGGGCGTCTCGGGGGCGATGTCGGCGTGCAGCGCGTTGCCGGCCAGCAGCCGCGCGGCGCCGGCGCCGGCGAACTCCTCCTGCGCGAAGCGCCGCACGGGCAGCAGTCCGAAGCGCGCGAACTCCAGCAGCCCGGCCGGCCCGAGCGCCCGCGCCAGCGCCGCGCCCCCGCGGACGGGCGGGAACGGCGACAGCAGCGCGCGCAGGAACGGGAAGCCGACACGGTCGAAGTGGTCCATGTAGCGATGCCAGGCCGCGCCGTCGCCGGGCGCGAAGGCCTCGAGCGACGCTGCCGTCTCGTTCTCGTCGAGCGAGAGGACCGCGGCGGTGCCGTCGCGCGCGGGGTGCGCTACCGCGATCGGCGAGCGGCGCCACTTCAGGCCGTGCTGGTCGAGGCGTAGCGCGCGCAGGTGCGGCGAGGCGATCCCGAGCGGATAGAAGGCGCTGAAGCGGTCGTGGATGTAGCCGGGCAGGGTCAGCTCGCCGCTGCGGACGGCGCCGCCGGGCTCCGGCTCGGCCTCGAGCACGTCGACGGCCCAGCCGGCGTCGGCGAGCAGGTTGGCGGCGACGAGGCCGTTCGGCCCGGCCCCGATGACGACCGCGTCGGCCACGCGGCTGGCCTACCCGCGGGAGCGGGGGGTCAGGCGACCGGCGCGAGCGGTCCGCAGGCGCCGAGGTCGTCGACCAGCGTGGCCGCGCGCTCCTCGGTCCAGCGGCCGGAGTCGACCAGGTGGTCGGCCAGGGCGCGAACGTCGTCCGCGGCGGCCATCACGTCATGGTCGGCGGAGGAGGCGAAGATCAGGGTGTCGGCGGCATCGCGGATGCGGATCTGCTCAGTCGCGAGCAGCTTGGCCGGCCCGAGATCCTCGAGTGTCTTGACGATGCGGCCGTAGGCCTGGGTGCGATCGCTGTTCATGAGTGGCTCCAAGTCCTTCATCGTCAGTGTACGAGGACGACTTGACCCCTCCTCCATCGCAAGGGCTCCTAGGGGTGGGGTAGGGGTGATTCCCGATAGGCAGGAGGCCGGGAGGCGAGGAAGCTGCAATCCGTCCACCTCCCCGAAAAGGATCTCCTCGAATGTCAACGCCGCCCATCCCGCCCGACCAGCCCGAAGAGCCCGTGACCGGGCCCACGGAGCCCATGTCCTCCGGCGACCCGCTCGAGCCCGGTCCGGAGCGCCCGCAGCAGGAGCCGCCCCCGCCGGCCGCCGCCACCGCGGCGGCCGGGGCTCCGCGCCGCCTCACGCGCTCCTCCTCCGACCGCGTGCTCGGCGGCGTCGCCGGTGGTCTCGGGCGCTACTTCGACATCGACCCGATCATCTTCCGGATCGGGTTCCTCGTGCTGACGATCGCGGGTGGCGCCGGTCTGCTCGCCTACCTCGCGGCCTGGCTGCTCGTGCCCGACGATCCGATCCCGGGCGAGCCGGCCGTCGGGCGCAACCGCGTGCTCACGTGGATCGGCGCCGGCATCCTCACCATCGCGGCGTGCGTGGCGCTCGGTCCAGGCCTGTTCTTCGCTGGGCCGCCGTTGTTCGGCCTGGCGCTGCTCGCCCTGCTCGGCGTCGCACTCTGGCGCGCCGCCGAGAACCGCGGTGAGGACGGCAATGTCGTGCTGCGACGGGCCGGGCTCGCCATCCTGCTGATCGTCGTCTCGGGCGTCGGCTTCGTCGCCGTCGGCGTGGGCGCGGCGGTCGGCGGCGGTGCCGTGATCGCGGGCCTCGTGATCGCGATCGGCGCCGCGCTGGTCGTGTCGGCCTTCATCGGCGGCGCGCGCTGGCTCGTGCTGCCGGCGCTCGTCATCGCCATCCCCCTCGGGTTCGTCGCCGCGGCCGGGATCGACGTCGACGGCGGCGTCGGCGATCGCGACTACCGGCCGACCAGCCTCACCGAGTTGCGCGGCGGCTACAAGCTCGGCATCGGCCACGGCGAGCGCGAGTATTCGCCGACGACGCAGACCGCCTTCGAGCGCGCC
>JBDTMF010000052.1:0-22716 GCA_039934455.1 Solirubrobacteraceae bacterium | reverse complement strand
CCTGCGCCTCGGGCAGCGGGTAGGTGCCCTCGGACTCGATCGGGTTCTGGGTCGCGAGCACGAGGAACGGCTGCGGCACCTGGTGGCTCTCGTGGCCGATCGTGACCTGGCGCTCCTGCATCACCTCGAGCAGCGCCGACTGCACCTTGGCGGGGGCGCGGTTGATCTCGTCGGCGAGCAGGAAGTTGCAGAACACCGGGCCGAGCTCGGTGTCGAAGCCGCCGCTGTCGGCCCGGTAGATCCGCGTGCCGACGAGGTCCGCCGGCACGAGGTCGGGGGTGAACTGGAGGCGCTTGAACTCCCCGCCCAGCGCGTCGGCGAGCGTTTTGACGGTCAGCGTCTTGGCCAGGCCGGGGACGCCCTCGAGGAGGACGTGCCCACCGGCCAGGAGCGCCACGAGCAGTCGCTCGAGCATCGCCTCCTGGCCGACGATCACCCGCTTGACCTCGAACATCGTGGCCTCGAGCGCGGTGTGCGCCTCGCGCGCCGGCTCGTCGCGGGTGTCCTCGATCGCCCGCAGGCGGATGTCGTCCGTCATGCCTTCAGAGTACGCGGCCCGCGGCTCCGGCCGGCTCACTGCGAGACCCGGTTCGGCCGCCGGCCCAGCTTCACCGTCACGGTCTTCGTGCTGCCGCCGCGCTTGAGCTCGACCTTCACCGAGTCGCCGGGCTTCTTGGTGAGCACGTCGAGCGAGAGCTCGGACGGGTTGCGGACGGTCTTGCCGTCGAGGGCGGTGATCAGGTCACCGGTCTTGATGCCCGCGTCGTCGGCCGGGGTGCCGGGGTTGACCGTGCCGACCAGCGCGCCGGGCGTCGCGGGGCGCTCGCCGGAGGCGAGGCCGAGGTACGCGCGGTCGATGTGGCCGTCCTTGAGCAGCCTGGGGATGACGTTGCGGATGCTGTCGACCGGGACGGCGAAGCCGACGCCGGTGTTGCCGCCGCTGGAGGATGCGATCTGCGAGTTGACGCCGATCACGCGACCGGCGGCGTCGAGCAGCGGGCCGCCCGAGTTGCCGGGGTTGATGGCCGCGTCGGTCTGCACGGCGCCGGGGATCGAGAAGCCGTTCGGGGCCTCGATCTCGCGGTGAAGCGCGGAGATGATGCCGGTCGTGACGGTGCCGGAGAGCCCGAACGGGCTGCCGATGGCGATGGTGGCCTGACCGGGGCGCAGGTTGCTCGAGGACGCGAGCTGGAGCGGCTTGACGCCCCGGGCGGCCTTGGGGTCGACGGAGAGGACGGCGAGGTCGCTCGAGGGGTCCTTGCCGACCAGCTTGGCGGTGATCGGGTTGCCCTTCTCACCGAAGCGGACGGTGAACTTGTCCGCGTTCTCGACCACGTGGTCGTTGGTGACGATGTGGCCGGCGGTGTCGATGACGAAGCCGGAGCCGGAGGCGGCCTTGCCGCCGCCCGACCCGTTGAAGCCGAGCGCGCCGTTGCCGCCGCGGGCGGAGACGAAGACCACGCTGCCGGACACCTTGGAGTAGATGTCGGCGACGCTCGTCGGCGCGGAGTCGAGTGCGGCCGGCGTGGTGGTGGACTGCGGCGCGTCGGCCGTCGTCGTCGTGTTCGCGGTGGTGCGCTCGATCTTGCTGGGGAGCGCGCCGACGACGGCGAGCGCGGCCACGACGGCGCCGACGGCGACGGCGCCGAGGAGGACATAGAAGAGGTTCGAGAGTCGGCTCATGGCAACCATGGTGGCCGCCATTCGACAAAGGTCTCTAAGAGGGGCTTCTGCGGCGGCTAAAGCGTGCCTTCATCCGCTGGCGCCGGCGTGCCCACGCGACGGCCGAGCCGAACGCGGCCGCCGGCGGCACGGTGGCGCGCACCCGCGCGACCCACTCGTCGAGCGGCAGCTCGCCGCTGATCAGGCGGTTGAGCGCGTCCGTCACCGGCGCTTCGATCTGGGCGCGCTCGAGTGCGTTGGCGAGCAGCGGGACGAGGTCGAGCGCCTCGACGGCCTGCCCGATGCGCGCCGGGATCTCGGAGGCCGGGACACCGGCGGCCAGCAGCTCGCCCGCCTGGCGGTTGCGGCTCTGGGGCGCCAGCGCCGTGCCGACGAGGTCGCCGGTCCCGGCGAGCCCGATCATCGACTCCGGGCGCGCGCCCTGCTGCTCGGCGTAGCGCCATACCTCGAGGAAGATGTGCCCGGCGGCGGCGCCGGCGGCGTTCAGGCCCTGGGCCTGCGTCGCGCCCGCGGCGAGCGCGGCGGCGTTCTTGGCCGCGCCGGCGAGCTCGACCCCGATCGGGTCGCTCGAGCGCTCGCACACGACGCCGGCGCGGGTGAAGACGTCGGCGATCGTCCCGGCCAGCCGGCCGTCGGTGGAGGCGGCCACGAGTGCGGCGCCCTCCGTGACCATCTCGCGGGCGTGCGCCGGCCCGCCCACGCAGGCCACGCGCGCGGCGCCGAGGCTCGCGGTCAGCAGCACGGTCGGCGCGATCCCCTGCGGTGGCACGAGGCCCTTGGCGAGCGAGATCACCGGCGTGCGGCGGTCCAGGCCGCGCTGGGCGAGGTTGGCGATGACCTCGCCGAGCCCACCCGAGGGGACGCCGAGGAACACGTAGTCGACCCGGCCGAGGCCGGAGGCGGCCGACTCGATGCGCAGCTCGCGCGGCAGCTCGACGTCGGGCAGGTAGGCCTTGTTCTCGCGGTCGGCCTCGAGCCTCGCGCACTGCTCGGGCGTGCGCGTCTGGAGTGTGGTGCGGAAGCCCCCGCGCGCGAGCAGCACCGCGACGGCGGTGCCGAACGACCCTGCCCCGACGACGACGGCACGCCGCGAGCCCGGGGAGGGCAGCGCGAGGTGAGGGCGAGGCGGCATCCGTCAGGTACCTCTCCGCGCGGTGCGGGTTACGAGCCTGAGCGCGCCCGCTCGATCGCCGCCCGCAGCGCCTCGGAGCTGATGCCGAGCGCCTCCAGCGCTCGTCCGGCGACGCCGGAGCCCTCGGCGAGCACGAGCAGCGCGTCCCCGTCGTCGTGCGGGTCCGGCGTGGCGGACGCGCCGCGCTCCTCGATCACGGTCTCGCGCAGCAGGTCGGGCGGGCAGCCGAGCGAGGCGAAGACGCTCGCGGTGCGGCCGTCGCGCTCGATCAGGAGCGCGAGCAGGATGTGCTCCGTGTCGATGGAGGTGTCCTTGAAGCCCATCGCCTGGCGGAGCGAGGCCTCGAGCGTGCCCTTCGCGCGCGGGCTGAACGGGATCTGCTGCTCCGGCGGCGTCGGCTCGCCCGGCCGCACCAGGGCCATGACCGTGTCGCGGGCGGCCTCGAGGGTCACGCCGAGCTTCGCGAACGCGCGCCCGGCCGCGCCCGTCTCCTCCGCGATCAGCCCGAGCAGCAGGTGCTCGGTGCCGATCTGGGGGTGCCCCAGCAGGCGGGCCTGGTCCTGGGCGTGCACGACGACCTGGCGGGCTTCCGGGGTGAACCGCTCGAACATCTACGACTCCCCCGTGGCCAGCCGCCGGCCCAGGTCCTCCCCGGCCGCCTCGATCTCCTCGAGCGTCGTGGCCGCGGTCACGACCTGCAGGTCGATCATGCGCTTGCCGAACGCATCCAGCGCGTCCGTGCCGACGATCGCGTGCAGCGGCACGCCGGCCTGGCGCGTGCGCGTCCCGATCTCGCCGACGAGCTTGCCCTGAAGGGTCTGCTCGTCGAGCTTGCCCTCGCCGGTGACGACCGCGCGGGCGGCGCGCATGCGCTCGTCGAAGCCGAGCGTGTCGAGGATCCACGGCGCGCCGGCCTCGAGCGCGGCGTCATGCTGGGCCCACAGCCCGCCCGAGAGACCGCCGGCGGCGCCGCTCATGGGGACGCCGCGGGGGTCCTTGGGGAGCTTGCTCGCGAGCTCGTCGAGGCGGGTGGCAAGGCGCTTGACCATCTCGGCGTCGGCGCCCTTCTGGGGGCCGTAGACCTCGGCGCAGCGCTCCCACGGCGTCTGGACGTCGGAGAGGATGACGATCTTCGCGCCCTGCAGTCCACCGGCGTCCTCGATCGCCTCGAGCGCGCCCGCGCCGCCGTCGGTGGTCGCGGAGCCGCCGAGCGCGGCGAGGATCACCTGCACGCCGCGCGCGACGGCGTCGGCGATCAGCTGGCCGGTGCCGTAGGTGGTGGCGTTCCATGCGTCGCGCTCGTCCTCGGCGACGAGCGAGAGGCCGGAGGCGGCGGCCATCTCGATCAGCGCGGTGCCGCCGTCCTCGATCAGCGCGTAGCCCGCCTCGATCTCGCGGCCGAGCGGGTCCTGCACGCGCGCCGACACGGTCTCGCCGCCGAGGTTGACGAGCAGGGCGTCGAGCGTCCCGTCGCCGCCGTCGGCCAGCGGCAGGAGGTCGGGCGGCATCAGGCCGGCGCGCTCGAGCCCGCGGCCGATCGCGCCGGCGACCTGGGCGGCGCGGAACGTGCCCTTGAACGAGTCGGGGGCGACGAGGACCGGGCGTTCCACGGCGGCATCGTGTCACGCTTCGCCGTGTGCCGACCGAGTACGAGGTCTTCGAGGTGGACGGGCACGAGATCAAGCTCTCGAATCCCGGCAAGGTCTACTTCCCCCAGTCGGGGTGGACGAAGGGCGATCTCGCCCGCTACCACGTCGAATGCGCGGACGCGATCCTCAACCACGTCCGCGAGCGACCGACGATGCTCAAGCGCTTCCCGGGCGGGATCGAGGCGAAGGCGATCTACCAGAAGCGCGTGCCCGAGAAGCGCCCCGACTGGCTCCAGACGGCGGTGCTGAAGTTCCCGTCCGGGCGCGAGGCGGAGGAGCTCGTGCCGGTCGACACGGCACACCTGCTGTGGGCCGTGTCCCTGGGCAACGTCGACTGGAACCCGCATCCCGTGCGGCGCTCGGACCTCGACCACCCCGACGAGCTGCGCGTCGACATCGACCCGATGCCCGACGCGCCGTGGGACCGCGTGCGCCGCGTGGCGCTGCTCGCCGCCGAGGTGCTGCGCGAGCATGGGCTCGTCGGCTTTCCGCGCACGTCGGGCTCGCGCGGGATGCACGTCATGGTGCGGATCCACCCGCAGTGGGACTTCACGACCGTGCGCGCGGCGGCGCTGGCGCTGGCGCGCGAGGTCGAGCGCCGCGCGGAGGGGACGGCGACCTCGAAGTGGTGGAAGGAGGAGCGGCCGCCGGACGCCGTCTTCGTCGACTACAACCAGAACGCCAAGGACCACACGGTCGCGGCGGGCTACTCGGTCCGCCCGGTGCCCGACGCGCGGGTGGCGTGCCACGTCAGCTGGGACGAGGTGCCCGACTGCGAGCTCGGCGACTTCCGCATCGACACGGTGCCAGAGCGGCTGCGGACGGTCGGGGACCCGAGCGCTGGGATCGATGGGACCGCGGCGTCCTTGGAGTCGCTGCTCGCTCTCGCCCACCGCGACGCGGAGGAGCGCGGGCTCGACGACGCCCCGTGGCCGCCGCACTTCGCCAAGCAGCCGGGGGAGCCGAAGCGGGTGCAGCCCTCGCGCGCCCGGGATTGATGCGGCGGCAGATCAGGCGCTGGCGTTCCGGGTCGCGGGGCACCATCTCGACCGGCGGGTCGACGCTTGGGTCGCGGTCGCTGCGATCGGCTTGCAGGAGTATCCGCCGGGGTGGGGGGCGTTGTTCGGGCCGGCGACGCACTCCCAGCTCGCTGCCTGGGCTCAGACCGCAGCTTCGTATGGGAAGCAGACCTCTTGAGTTTGTGACTCCACTCGCCGCCTTCGGCGGGTCAACTCGTCGTGGTGGCCGGGACGTGTGCGCGGAGGAAGGAGAGTTGATCAGCGACGACCTGCTCGAAGTGCTCACCGATATAAATGTCGAAGTGCCCAGCGGGATAGCGGCAGATTTCACCGTAGGGCGCCTTGGCCGCGTGTCTGAGGGTCGCCTCGGCCGGAGCGACCGTGTCCTCGTCGCAGACGCAAAATAGGATGGGACATCGGACGCCGCATGCCCGTCGGCCTAGGGCGTCGAGCGGTATCTGGGGTGCCACCCGCGCGGGCACGTCGTTTCGGTACTCCTCCTCGGTCAGACCCGAAGCTTCGAGATGGCCGATAACGCCAGTGATCACATCCGGAGCATCCATGAGCCCAACTTCACGGGCTCGGGCGGGGACCTTGACGCGCACTGGCGGGCGACCGAGGACGCGGGCCAGCTGGTCGCTTGCGGCTGCGACGGCAAGGCGCGCAGTCCCGACGGCTGAGATCTGCCGGGCCGAGGCGAGACCGTCCGTACAGGGACACTGCACGATCGCGGCGGTCAGATCCGGGTCCTCGGCGGCGGTGACGATCGCGTGGCCGCCACCGAAGGAAGTCCCCCAGACCACGACGCGAGAGGCGTCCACCTCCGGCAACGAGCGCGCGTAGGAGACGGCGGCCCGCCAGTCCTCCCGTTGGCGAGGGATGCTCAACAACCGCGCCAAGGCCGTGGGCCATAACAAGGACTGCTGGCGCCGCGGCATCCGGAGTCGTGTCGCCTATGCAACCGACACGAGGTCGCGGCAGACTCGCCCGGCGTACCACGATCCAGCAGACGTTCGCTGAGGACGTGCGAAACGGCTCTTTGAGGGAGTGAAAGAGGAGTCGGCGGCGGCTTCGGTCGAGGGGCGGAAGGGGTTCGTGTTGTGTGCGGACGTCGATCGGCCGGCTGCGCCGCCGGTGGCCTCGGGCGTCCGGTTGCTCGGAGGCCCACGACCCGTACGTCGCCCAGCCCGACCGGGCCCAGCTCGTCCCGGACCCGGCCGTCGACAAGCAGCTCTTCCCGCCGGTGGGGCGCCCGGGCGTGGTGCTGCCGGACGGCGTGCTCACCGCGCTCTGGCGAGGGCACAAGAAGGGCGACGCCCTGGAGGTGTCCGTGGACTGGCTCGGCGCGCCCGCCGACATCACTTCCGAGGCCATCGCCATCGCCACCTTCCGCGACTGCACCCCTGCGCGCGTGGTCTGAGCCATCTTTGTCTCGGCTCTGTGCCGAGTGTGCGGAGGGAGCCGGCGAACGGCGGCTGGTGAGGGAGGGTGTCCGGATGGAGGGCGCATTTCGTCCCACTCGGCGGCCGATCTCGGCCGCGTATGACGTTGTGCACCTCCTGCGTGCGTTTTGTCCCACGGCCGGCCTGGTCGAAGGTGGGTTGGGACGAAATGCACCCCGATGAGCGGGTCGTGGCGATCGCGGGTCGGCGGCACGGGGTGATCTCGTCGGCGGAGCTCGCCGACGCCGGGTTGAGCCGGCGAGCGGTCTCGCACCGCGTCGGTCGCGGCTGGCTGCATCGGATGCACCGGGGCGTCTACCTCGTCGGCCCGCTCGAGGCGCCGCTGTCCCGCGCGGCCGGCGCCGTGCTCGCTATCGGCGAGGGCGCGGTCCTGAGTCACCACTCGTCCGCTGCCGTGTGGGATCTCCTCCCGCTCCGAAACGGATCGATCGCGGTCATCCTCCCCGCCCGGGACGCGCGGCGCCGGCCGGGCATCGAGCTCCGCCGCATCCGCCACCTGGACCCGAAGGACATCCGGCGCCACCGCGCGCTCCCGCTCACCTCCCCGGCCAGAACGCTCCTCGACCTCGCCACCACCCTCCCTCAGAGAGACCTGGACCGCGCCGTCGAGGAAGCGCAGGTGAAGCGGCGCGTCTCGATCCATTCCCTCAATGAGCAGTTCGCGCGCTACCCCGGCCATCGAGGAGCCGCGGCATTGACCAGGGCCATGAAGCTCGACCCCGCGTTCACCCGCCGCGAAGCGGAGCGGCGGATGCTCGAGCTGATCCGGGCCGCTCGCCTCCCGGCGCCGGAGGTGAACGCGAGACTCAACGGCTACGAGGTCGACTTCCTCTGGCGCGAGCGCCACCTCGTCGTCGAGACGGACGGCTACGCGTTCCACTCATCGCGGGGTTCGTTCGAAAATGACCGGCGCCGCGACCGCCACCTCCAGACCGAGGGCTACGTCGTGCTGCGGATCACGTGGCGGGAGCTGAAGGCGCACCCCGAGGCCGTGGTGGCCGAGCTCGCCGCCGCGCTCACACGTCGCGCATGATCGCGCCGATGACCACCTTGTGGTCGTGGCGGTAGTACACGTCCGACCACGGCCCGTTGCCGCCCTTGGTCCAGTCGAAGTACTGATAGTGCGGGATGTTCTGCAGCGGCGGCATGGAAACGATCTTGCGCGCCCTCTTGCACGAGATGCGGCCCTTGCCCTTCGTGATGAAGACCCGGAACGAGGCGCCGAAGTGCGACGCGGTCTTGCACTTCTTCGCGCCCTTGGTGGAGTTCGGCAGCTTGGGCGGGTGCTGGGCGGGGTCGTCGCCTGCGGCAGTCGGCGCGAGCAGGGCGAGCGCGAGGACGGCGATGAGGAATGGGCGCATACGGCGGCGGAGACTAGCGCGAGCGCGCCGGGGTGGGGATGTCGAGCTTCGGGATCTGGATGTCCACCTTCACCGGCGTCAGCGCCATCAGGCAGAAGCGCCGGTCCTCGCTCCGGCGCCGCCCCGACGAGCAGCCGTCGGACGTCGGTCGCTCCTTGGTCACCCGGTACCAGGCGTCCGAGTCGCCGCACGCGGTTCGCTTCTCCTGGATCGTCACGCAGTTCCCGACCGACACCGCCGTCCCGGTCCCGCGGCGGTACTTGCCGCTGCCGCCGAGCAGGGTGACGTCGATGACCGCGACCGCGCAGAGACCGGCGAAGGCGATCAGGATGAACACGATGGTGCGCCGTCGAGAACTCAAGCCGCGACCCTAATGCCATGGTGATCGACGACCTCGCAACGCTGCTGACCCGGGCCCGCGGGCTGATCGCGGGCGGCCGCCGCAGCATCCTCGGCATCGCGGGGCCGCCCGGCGCGGGCAAGTCGACGCTGGCCCGCCAGGTCGCCGACGCGCTGGCGGTCGCGGCGGTGCTCGTGCCGATGGACGGCTTCCATCTCGCGCAGCCGGAGCTGGTCCGGCTCGGCCGCCGCGATCGCATGGGCGCGCCCGACACGTTCGACGCCGCCGGCTACGCCGCGCTGCTCGCGCGCCTGCGCGCGCGCGAGGACGACCCGGTCTACGCACCCGAGTTCTGGCGCGAGATCGAGGAGCCGATCGCCGGCGCGATCGCCATCCCGCGCTCGGTCCCGCTGATCGTCACCGAGGGCAACTACCTCCTGCTCGACGACGGCGGCTGGGCGCGCGTTCGGCCGCTGCTCGACGAGGCCTGGTACGTGGAGATGGACGAGGACACGCGCCTCGGCTGGCTGATCGCGCGCCACATCGACTTCGGCAAGGCGCCCGACGAGGCGCGCGCGTGGGTCATGCGCTCCGACCAGGCCAACGCGGCGGTGGCCGCCGCCACCCGGGAGCGCGCGGACGTCATCGTCCGCCTGGCGACCTAGGCGATCATGCCCGCGCCGACCGTGTCGTTCGTGCCCTCGTCGATGAGGATGAACGCGCCGGTGACGCGGTTGGCGGCGTAGGACTCGACCGGCAGCGGGCGCGAGAGGCGCAGGCGCACGCGGCCGATGTCGTTCACGGCCAAGCCGTCCGGTGCCGCAGCGCGTTCGGGCCCGACCAGGTCGAGCCGATCGACCACCTCGTCCACGACCGCCCGCACGGTGGCGGTGCCATGCTTCAAAGCCAGCCGTTCGCCGGCGCGCAGACGACGCTCCGAGAGCCAGCAGACGTCGGCGACCAGCGAACGCGACGGCACCGGCGCGGACTCGGCCGCGACGAGCATGTCGCCGCGGCCGAGGTCGAGGTCGCGGTCGATGCGTACCGACACGGACTGACCGGTCGGCGCTGCCGCCAGCGGCCCGTCGAGCGTCTCGACCGAGACCACGCGCGCGCGCAGCCCCGCGGCCAGCGCGACGACCTCGGCGCCCGGCCGCAACTCGCCGCCGGCGACGCGGCCCGCGTACGCGCGGCCGCCGCCGTCCAGATCGCGCAGCACCCACTGGACCGGGAAGCGCAGCTCGCCTGGCGCGCCCGCGGGCAGCTCGACCGTCTCGAGGTGCTCGAGCAGCGGCGGCCCCGCGTACCAATCGAGCCGCGACGAGCCCTCGACGACGTTGTCGCCGTGCAGCGCGCTCATCGGCAGCGCCCACACCGGCCCGAGCCCGACGCGCGACGCGAACAGATCGAAGTCGGCGACGATCCGGTCGAAGACCTCCTCGGACCAGTCGACGAGGTCCATCTTGTTGACCGCGAGCACGACCTGCCGGACGCCGAGCAGGGCTGCGACCGCCGCGTGGCGCCGGGTCTGCTCGATCACGCCCTTGCGCGCGTCGACCAGGACGATCGCGACCTCGGCGGTCGAGGCTCCGGTGACCATGTTGCGCGTGTACTGCTCGTGGCCCGGCGTGTCGGCGAGGATGAAGCGCCGCCGCGGGGTCGCGAAGTAGCGGTGCGCGACGTCGATCGTGATGCCCTGCTCGCGCTCGGCCCGCAACCCGTCCGTCAGCAGCGCCAGATCGAGGTGCCCGTTGCCGTTGCGCGCGTGCGAGACCGCCGCGATGTGCTCGAGCTGGTCGGCGAGGATCGACTTGGCGTCGTAGAGCAGCCGCCCGATCAGCGTCGACTTCCCGTCGTCCACCGAGCCGGCCGTCGCGAGCCGCAGCGTGTCGACCGTCTCAGAAGTAGCCGGCAACCTTGCGGTCCTCCATGGCGGCCGCGGAGTGGCGGTCGTCGGCGCGTGTCTCGCCGCGCTCGGTGATCCGGGTCGCCGCGATCTCCGACACGACCTCGTCGAGCGTCGACGCGCGGGAGGCGACGGCGCCGGTGCAGCTCATGTCCCCGACCGTGCGGTAGCGCACCCACTCCGAGAACACGCGCTCGCCCTCGTCGCGCTCGACGAACTCCGACGCCGCGAGCAGCATCCCGTCGCGCGCGAACACCGGGCGCTCGTGGGCGAGGTAGATCGACGGCACCTCGAGCTGCTCCTGGCCGATGTACTGCCAGACGTCGAGCTCGGTCCAGTTCGACAGCGGGAACACGCGCAGGCTCTCGCCGGCCCCGACGCGCGTGTTGTAGAGGTCCCACAGCTCCGGTCGCTGGCGCCGCGGGTCCCAGCCGCCGAAGTCGTCGCGCAGCGAGATCACGCGCTCCTTGGCCCGCGCGCGCTCCTCGTCGCGGCGCGCGCCGCCGAAGCACGCGTCGAAGCGGTGCGCCTCGATCGCGTCGAGCAGCGTCGTGGTCTGCAGGCGGTTGCGCGAGGCGCGCGGCCCGCGCTCCTCGACCACCCGCCCGGCGTCGATCGAATCCTGCACGGAGGCGACGAGCAGCCGCTCGCCCAGCTCGGCGACGAGGCGGTCGCGGAACTCGATCACCTCGGGGAAGTTGTGGCCGGTGTCGACGTGCAGCAGCGGGAACGGGAAGCGCCCCGGGCGGAACGCCTTCTCGGCCAGGCGCAGCAGCACGATCGAGTCCTTGCCGCCCGAGAACAGCAGCGCCGGCCGCTCGCGCTCGGCGGCCACCTCGCGCATGACGTGGACGGCCTCCGACTCGAGGTGCTCGAGGTGGGTCAGACGTGCAGGCCGCATTCGGTCTTCTCGCTCCCCGCCCAGCGACCCTCGCGCCCGCTCCCGGCCGCCGTGCAGTGCACGCAGCCGATCGAGGCGTACCCGCGGTCGTGCAGCGGGTTCGAGGGCAGGCCATGATCGGCGATGTAGGCCCAGACGTCGCGCTCGCTCCAGCCCGCCAGCGGGTTGAACTTCCACAGCCCGTGCTTGGCGTCCCAGCCGGCCTCGTCGATGTCGGAGCGCGTCGGCGACTGCTCGCGCCGCATGCCGGTGACCCAGGCGTCGAGCCCGCTCAGCGCGCGGCCCAGCGGCGCGACCTTGCGGATGCCGCAGCACGCGGCCGGGTCCGTCGCCCACAGGCCCTCGGGGGGATCCTCGGCGGCGAACACCTCGACCTTGGTGTCGTAGCGCGCCTCGACGGCCTTCCAGTAGTCGTAGGTCTCCGCGAACAGCACGCGCGTGTCGAGCGCGAACACGCGCGCCGACGGCTCGGCCGCGAACAGCATCTCGAGGAGGACGGTCTCCTCCTTCTGGAACGAGCAGGCGAGCGCCACGCGGGGGTGGAAGCGCTCCACCGCGTCCGCGACGGCCTCCTCGGCCGTCATGGCGCCGCGACCTCCTGCGGCGTCAGCTGCTCCGTCCACCACGCGGGCTCGGTGCGGCCCGCGAAGTCGCGGAACGTCTCGCCCTCGCTGTGACCCGTCTCGTACAGCGAGAAGATCCGCAGCAGCATCTCGTCGAGGTCCCAATGCGGCACCTTCTTGAGCACGACGTCGCCGAAGCGCGGGTCCGGCCCGAGCCGGCCGCCGATGCGGATGTCCATCGCCTCGACGAACTCGCCGTCGACCTTCTTGAGCACGCCCTCGATCCCGACGTCGGCGATCTGGTGCTGCGCGCAGCTCGACGAGCAGCCCGCGAAGTGCAGGCGGAAGTCCTCGCCGTGACCGTTCTTGACGACGTGCGTGTCGAGGAAGCGCGCGATCTCGGCCGCCCGCACCTTCGTGTGGACCTTGGCCAGCCCGCAGAACTCCTTGCCGGTGCAGGTCTGCAGGCCGCGCATGAACTGCGGCGGCAGCGGCGAGAGCTCCTGGGCCAGTGGTTCAGCGAGGAGGTCCTCCACACGTGAGTTGGGGACCCACGGCAGCAGCACGTTCTGCTGGTGGGTGAGGCGGATCTCGGGCACGGTCGCGTACTCGCGCGCCAGCCGCACGAACTCGTGGAGCTGGTTGCCGCGCAGGCGCCCGACCGGGACGCAGAAGCCGACCGCGGAGTGCTCGCCGTCGTTCTGCGGCGTCACCCCGATGTGGTCGTGGCCCCGCATGTCGGGGGCCGACGGTGCCGCCGGGGTCAGCTCGCGGCCGAGCCGGCGCACCAGCTCGGCGCGGAAGCCGTCGGCGCCGAGCGCGTCGACGAGGAACTTCAGCCGCGCGCGGCCGCGCTTGGCGCGGTTCTCGTCGGAGTCGCGGAAGATCGCGGTGATCTCGGCGACGACCTCGGGCGCCTCGTCGGGCGTCACGAAGACGTCGATCGCGCGCGAGAAGCGCGGGGCGCTGGAGAGCCCGCCGCCGACGCGGAGGTTGAAGCCGCGCGTGCCGTCCTCGTGGATCGCGCCCGACAGCGCGAGGTCGTTGATGAGGCCGCGCGCGCAGTCCTCACGGCAGCCGGTGACCGAGATCTTGTACTTGCGCGGGAGGTTCGAGTAGAGCTTGTTGTCGAGGAAGTACGCGTGGATCGCCGCGGCGGTGGCGTGGCCGTCGAGGATCTGGTCGTGGCCGATCCCGGCGAGCGTGCAGCCGATGACGTTGCGGGTGATGTCCCCGCAGGCGCCGGAGGTCGTCATCCCGACCTTCTCCAGGCGGGAGAAGACCTCGGGGACCTCGTCGAGCCTCAGCCAGTGGTTCTGGAAGCACTGGCGCGTCGTGCAGTCGATGATCCCGCGGGCGAAGTCGTCGGTGATGGACGCCATCGCCTCGGCCTGGTCGGCGGTCAGGATGCCCTGGACGACCTTCGTCCGGAGCATGAAGTGGCCGTCCTTCGTGTTGTGCGCGTAGAGGCCGTACCACTTCAGGCGCATCACGTCGTCGTCGTCGAGTGACTCCCAGCCGACCTCTGCCGCTCGCATGAGGGCGGGGAAGACGTCGAGGCCGTCCTTCTCCTGCTTTGCGCGCTCGAACCTGTTCATGGTCGAGCCAAACTAGGAAATCCCGATCGGGTATCTGTCTTTTAAATCTTTGGGAGGGTTGCCGAGACCCGGTGGCGAACGGGAGGCGATGGACCGATGCGCGATCGTCACGGGCGCCGGCAGCGGGATCGGCGCCGCGGTGGCGAGGCGCCTGCACGCGGACGGGCACGACGTCGTCCTCGTCGGCCGGCGCCACGAGCCGCTCGAGGCGCTCGCGGGCGAGCTCGGCGAGTCGCTGGTCGTGACGGCCGACGTCGGGGAGGCGGGCGACTGCGAGCGGGCGGTCGCCGCGGCGGTGGACCGCTTCGGCCGTGTCGACGTCCTCGTCAACAACGCGGGGGTCAGCGACGAGGGGTGGGAGCGAACGCTGCGCATCAACCTCACCGGCGCCCACCTGATGGCCGAGGCGGCGCTCCCGCACCTGCTCGAGCGCCGCGGCGCGATCGTCAACGTCGCATCGGTCAACGCCTTCCTCGCCGGCCCGGGCTGGACGGCCTACTGCGTCTCGAAGGCCGGCCTCGTCATGCTCGCGCGCTGCCTGGCGACCGATCACGGGCCGGCCGGGCTGCGGGCGAACGCGGTCTGCCCGGGCTGGGTCCGCACGCCGATGGGCGACGAGGACATGGCCGAGGTCGGGCGGCGGCACGGCACGGACGTGGAGGGCGCCTACGCGCTCGTGCACCGCGGCCATCCGGCGGGCCGGCCGGCCGAGCCGGACGAGGTGGCCGCGACCGTCGCGTTCCTCTCCGGCCCCGATGCGAGCTACGTCAACGGCGTCGCGCTGCCGGTCGACGGCGGCACGATGGCGATCGACCCGACCGCGATCGCCTTCCGCGGCTGACCGCGGCTACTGGTCGAGCTGGTCCATCGTGCAGTCCTGCGGGTCCTTGTCCTCGCGCCAGCGCAGGATCTTCGCCCCGTGGCGGATGCGCTCGTTGCTCGTGTGGTCGAAGGTCACTTCGACGACCAGCTCGGGCCGTAGCACGACGCCGCTGAGCTCGTGCTGGGCGTTCCAGCGACTCGGCTCGCCGGCGTAGCGCTCGCCCGTCTCGTAGGGGGCGAGGAAGGCCGGGAGCTCGCGCTTCTGCTTGGCCGTGAAGCCGGACGTGTGGCCCACGTTGCGCAGGCGCCCGTCCGGCGCGTAGAGCGCGAGGTTGAGCGAGCCGACGGTGCCCTCCTCCTTGCCCGGTCGCCATCCCTGCACGACCGCGTCGATCGTCCGCAGGCGCTTGATCTTGACCATGCCGACGCGCTCGCCGGGACGGTAGGGCGCCTCCTGGCGCTTGGCGATCACGCCCTCGGCCCCCTGCAGCCAGGGCTGGGCGTCGGCCGGATCCTCGGAGGCCGGCGTCAGGTCGACCGGCGCCTCGACGAGCGCCTCCAGGCGCGCGCGGCGCTCGCGCTGGGGCAGCTCGAGCAACGTCTCGTCGCCGGACGCGAGCAGGTCGAAGGCGATGAAGCGCGTCGGCGTCGTCTCGGCCAGCATGTCGATGCGCGACTTCGCCGGGTGGATGCGCTGACCGAGCGCGTCGAAGTCCTGGCGGCCGCGGTCGTCGAAGAGCACGATCTCACCGTCGAGCACGTAGCGCCCCTCGGGGAACGTGAGCTCCGGGAAGTAGCGGGTGAGCGGCTTGCCGTTGCGTGACTGCAGGTGGACCGTGCCGCCGTCGACGAACGCGATCGAGCGGAAGCCGTCCCACTTCGGCTCGTAGACCCAGCCTTCACCCTCGGGCAGCGACTTCTGGGACTTCGCGAGCTGCGGGAGGACAGGCGGGCGGAGCGGGAGGGCCACGGCGCCCGATCCTAGACTCCGGCCGATGGAGCCGCATGTCCGCTACGAGGACGAGCGCTGGGAGGCGACCGATCTGGCGGGGACGGAGGCCGCGGACGTCGAGCTGCGCGACATGGAGCTCGAGAAGGTCCAGCTCACCGGCGCCCGCCTGCCGCGCTGGTCGCTGCGCAACACGCAGCTGCGCGAGTGCAGCCTGGCCAATGTCGAGGCGCCGTACAGCGAGTGGAACGCCGTCGAGCTGCACGGGTGCCGGCTCACCGGCCTCGACCTGCGCGACGCGCGCGGCCGCCACGTCCTGTTCGCCGACTGCCGCGCCGACCTCGTCAGCCTCCGCTCCGCCCGGCTCGAGGGCGCGGTCTTCCGCGACTGTCTGCTCACGGGCGCCGACCTCTCCGGTGCCGACCTGCGCGGCGCGCGCTTCGAGCGCTGCGACCTCACCGAGGTCGAGCTGCGCGAGGCGCGGCTCGAGGGCGCGGTGCTCGACGGCTGCCGGCTGGAGGGGATCCGCAGCGCCGCGGGGCTACGCGGAGCGCGCATGCGCTGGGCGGACATCCTCGAGCTCGCGGGCGCGTTCGCGGCGGCGCTCGACATCGAGCTCATCGCTGACGAGTGACCTCCGGCGGAGCTGGAGCAGCACCACGGCGGAGAGCACGAGGGCGCCGCCCGCCAGCTGGAGCGGGCCGAGCGTCTCGCCGAACACGACCCACGCGAGGGCGACGGTGAAGGACGGCTCGACGGTGGAGGCGATCGACGCCGTCGAGGGGCCGACGCGCGCGAGCCCGGCCATGAACAGGACGATCGGCATCACCGTCGAGACGGACGCGATGATCCCCGCCCACATCACGCCCTCGCCGGTCGCGCTGATGCCGCCGTCGAACAGCGCGGCGATCGCGAAGGTCAGTGCGGCGCCGGTGGCGACGCTGGCGGCGAACGGCACGGGCGGCGTGTGCTCGGCCACGCGGTCCGAGGCGAGGATGAAGAACGTGTAGAAGAGCGCCGAGCCGATCGCCATGCCCGCGCCGGCCAGGTCGATCGCGCCGGGGCCGCCGCCGAGCAGCACCAGCGCGACGCCGCCCGAGGCGAGGCCGAGCGCCGCGAGCTTGCGGCGGCTGGGCGACTCGCGCCGCAGCGCGATCGCCGCCACCGTGACGAACGCGGGGTAGGCGTAGAGCAGCAGCGAGGCGAGCCCGGCCTCGATGCGCTCGAGCGCGCCGAAGTAGAGGGCGGCCTGGACCGAGTAGCCGAAGAGGCCGAGCCCGGCGCCGGCGACGAGGCCGCGCAGCGAGCCGAGCGGGCGGCGGCGCAGCGCGATCAGCGTCCACAGCATGGCCGCGGCCATCGCGAAGCGCAGCGCGAGCAGCGGGGTGATCGCGAGCCCCTCAGCGTAGGCCTGCTTGGCGAAGATCGGCATCGCGCCGAAGCACGCGGCCGACACCAGACACAGAAGGAGCCCCTCGCGCTCTCGAGTCATGCTCGTGCGGAAGGGGCTCCGTGATGGTGCGTATGAAGGGTCACGCGGGCGGGCTAGGCGCGGATGTTGCGCTCGTCGAAGCCGGGGCGGGTATCCGCGCCGTACTTCAGGGCGAGAGCGTCGACCGCACCCATGACCGCCAGGGGGACCGCGATGGCGATGAGAGTGATCATGTGATCATTATCGGAGCTTGTGCGCCATAGCTGTAGACTTAGTTGACTCCGAGGTCAGTAGGCAAAACCTATGACACTCCAACAGCTCGAGTACTTCCTCGCCGCGGCCGCCCATCGCTCGTTCTCGGCGGCCGCCGAAGCCTTGCACATGGCGCAGCCGAGCCTGTCGGAGCAGATCCGCCGGCTCGAGGCCGAGCTCGGCTCGCCGCTGTTCATCCGCGGCCGCCGCGGCCTCGAGCTGACCGAGGCCGGCCGCCTGCTGCAGCCCCACGCCGAGCGCACGCTCGCCGCCGCGCAGGACGCCGGGGACTCGGTGCGCGAGGTGCGCGAGCTCGCCGCGGGCACCGCGACCTTCGGCACGTTCGGCAACGCGCCCTACTACCTGCTCTCCGACCTCGTCCAGGACTTCCGCTCGCGCTATCCCAACGTGCGCGTGCGGCTGCTGGGCCAGAACTCCTCCGAGGTCGCCGACGCCGTCCGCGACGGCCAGTTCGAGGCCGGCCTGATCGTGCTCCCGATCGACGACCGCGGACTCGACATCGAGCCCGCGATCGCCGACGAGCTGCTCTATCTCTCCGCCGATCCCGACCGGGTGCTCGAGCCGATGACGATCGAGCGACTCGCCGAGGCCCCCCTGATCCTCTACGACGCGCGCTTCGGCTGGTCGGACCCGACGCGCCGCCAGCTCGCGGAGCGCGCCCAGCGCGCGGGGGTGACGCTCGAGCCGATCATCGAGGTCGAGTACGTCGAGGCGGCGCTCGACCTCGCGGCGCGCGGCCTCGGCGACACCATCGGCACGCGCCGCATCGGGCTCGGGCGCGGGTTCGCGCGGCGCCTGCACAGCGTCGCGTTCGACCCGCCGGTGGTCGACACGTTCGCATTCGTGACGCGTCGCAACGCCCACCTCTCCCCCGCCACGCGCGCCTTCATGCAGCTGGCGGCCAAGCGCCTCGAGGCCCTCGGGCGCCGGAACTTCGGCGCGGACTAGGATTGCCCCCATGACCGCCGAGGGAGCCACCGTCGCCGAGGAGGAGTACCTCCAGTCCATCTTCTGGCTGCAGGAGGCGGGGCTGCCGATGACCGGCGCCAACGTCGCCCGCGCCATGCAGCTCTCGGCCCCGACCGTCCACGAGATGGTCGGCCGCCTCGAGCGCGACGGGTACATCACGCGCGGGACCGACCGCTCGCTCGTCTTCACCGACCACGGCCGCGAATACGCCGAGGGCGTCGTCCGCCGGCACCGGCTGATCGAGCGCTTCCTCACCGACGTGCTCGGCATCCCGTGGGACGACGTGCACGAGGAGGCCGAGCGGCTCGAGCACGCGATGTCGCCGGTGCTCGAGGCGCGGATGCTCGCCGCCATCGGGGACGCGAAGACCTGCCCGCACGGCCACCCGATCGAGGCCGGCACGCGCATCGAGGGCGTGCCGCTCGCCGACTGCGAGCCGGGTGCCTCGATCAAGATCCTGCGCTTCGAGAACGAGGCCGAGGACCTCCTGCACTACCTCCATGACTCCGGCATCGAGCCGGCGCTCGAGGGGACGCTCGTGCGCTCCGACGACGTCGAGGTCACCGTCGAGCTCGAGGGCCGCACGATGTCGCTGACCCGCTCGGTCGCCGAGACGGTCTCGGTCGTCGCCGACCCCTCGCCGCCGCGGCGCGTCGCGCTGCCCGAGCAACTCGTGCTCTCCAAGGACCGCTACGGGCGCTGAGGCTCCAGGGTCTCGGCGTGCAGCGTCACGACCGAGTCCATGAGCTCTGAGCTGGGGGATGCGCACGCGGTCGCCGCCGCTCGTCTCGAGCAGGAGAGGCCTCGATGTCGCGCAGGACAAGCACGGTGCGATGCGCGCGCCCGAGGCCATTGAGCTTCTTGTCGCGGCGCTCGAGACGCTCCCGGCGCTCGAGCTGGTCCGCGGGGCTGCCGGCCTCGAGCAATTGCGCGACCTCTTCGAGCGGGTGAGCGGCGGCGCGCCCGGCCTGGGTCACATACGTGACTGCGGTGTTGTGCGCGATGGGCAGCAGCCATGACCGGAGGGGTGCCTCGCCGCGGAAGCGCTCGAGCCGGTGGAAGGCGCGCAGGAGGGTCTCCTGGGTGAGGTCCTCCGCCTCCTGGTCGCTGGCCACCAGGCGAGCCACAACGCGGAAACGGCGTCGCGATGGCGCTCGACGAGCCGCTCGAACGCCTGCAGGTCGCCGCCGAGCGCAGCGCGCACGAGGGGCTGATCGGGATCGGTGAACACGGCGGCTGTGACCTTCCCGCTCGCGGAGGGTTGCAGGTTTTCGGGTGGTCGGTTCGCGTGCAGCCTCCGTAGGCGTCCAACTTGTTCCCCACGCCTCAGGAGGCATTCCATGAACGTTCTCGGCGCCGTGAAGATCGGCGATTCAGTCCAACAGGGACTGGACAACTTCTTCGCCTTCGTGCCTCGGCTCGTTGGCTTCATCCTGATCCTGCTGATCGGCTACGTCGTCGCGAGGGTCGTCAAGGGCATCCTCACGAAGGTGCTCGAGCGCGCCGGGCTGGACCGGGCGCTGCACACCGGTTCAACCGGCCAGTACGTGAACCAGGTCGCTCCTGACGTGAAGCCGAGCCGGACGATCGGCGCGATCGCCTTCTGGTTCATCTTCCTCGGCGCGATCTCGATCGCGGTCTCGCAGCTCGGCATCGCCGCGCTGACCGACTTCGTCGGCACGATCGCCGGGTACCTGCCCAACATCATCGCCGCGATCCTGATCTTCGTGATCGCCGGCGTGATCGCCGCCGCTGTCGGCGGCCTGGTCGCCCGCACCATGGGCGACACGCCGACCGGCAAGGTCGTCGGCTCGGTCGTGCCCGTGCTGGTGATGGCGATCGCGACGTTCATGATCCTCAACCAGCTGCAGATCGCCACGGAGATCGTGACGATCACCTACGCCGCGCTGATCGGCGGCGTCTTCCTGGCGATGGCCCTGGCCTTCGGCCTCGGCGGTCGCTCGGTCGCGCAGCGCATGCTCGAGGACGCCTACGACAAGGGGCAGGACAAGAAGGACCAGGTCAAGGACGACATGAACACCGGCAAGGAGCGCGCCGAGCGCGACGCCGAGCGCGTCAAGGCCGAGGCGCAGCAGCGCACCGGCACCGGCGGCGGCAACGGCGAGATCGAGCCCGCGGCCCGGTCGGCACGCTGATGGCGCGCACGACGACAAGCCGCCCGGCGACGCAGTCGCCGCGCGAGCGCGAGCGCGGGGTCGACGGTGTCGATCCCATGCGCGAGAAGCGTGCGCTCCAGCGCGATGAGTTCGGCGGCCTCAACTGGGGCGCCGCGTTCTTCGGCTGGCTGGTCGCGGTCGGCGTCGCGACGCTCCTTACGGCGATCCTCAGCGCGGCCGGCGCGGCGATCGGGCTCACGAACGCGAGCTCGGCGCAGGCGACCGGCAGCGCCAGCACCATCGGGATCGTCGGCGGCGTCCTGTTCCTGATCGTGCTGCTCGTGGCGTACTTCGCGGGCGGTTACGTGGCGGGCCGGATGTCGCGCTTCGACGGACCCCGACAGGGCGCGGGCGTGTGGGTCATCGGCCTGCTCGTCACGATCCTGCTCGGCATCGCGGGGGTGCTGCTGGGCGCGAAGTACAACGTGCTGTCGCAGCTCAACCTCCCCCGCATCCCCATCGACGAGGGCTCGCTCACCACGGGCGGTGTGATCGCCCTCGCCGCAGTTGTGCTCGGAACCCTGCTCGCCGCCGTCGTCGGCGGCAAGGCGGGCACCCGCTACCACCGCAGGATCGACAGCGTGGGAGGCACCGGATGACCACGCAGAACGTGATCGAGTGGAGGGGCCAGGAGCTCCTCGACATCGACGGCGAGAAGCTCGGGTCGAATCGAAGAGATCTAGCTCGACCACCCGAGGCCGTAGTGCTCGTCCAGCCCGGTCTTCACGAGCGCCCAATCCGGCTGGTCGGCGTTGGGACCGCCGAGCGGGAGACGGGCCGTGCCCGCCCGCGCAAGTCCGAGACGGTCGCGAAGGAGCAGATCGAGGTCGACGGCGCGGGCGAGCGCCGCTAGGACGTCGACGCCCCCGGGAGGGTCAGGTGACCCTCCCGGGCCGTGGCTCGTGTAGGCCACCTGCTCCGGCGCGCCGCCGAGCAGGCGCCGCACGACCCCGTTCGAGAGCTGCCGTTCCCGCGCGCGCTCGAGGTCGAGCACGCCCGCCTGCGCGACGACGCCCGTCACGACCACGCTCGGGCCCGGCCGCGTGGATGACCACGGCGACCGGGAACGGGCCCTCCCCGGCCGGGAGATACAGCTCGCCGAGCCGCGAGCGCTTGTCGCCGTAGCGGTGCTTCTCGCAGATCAAGCGGCGACGCCGAGCGAGCGCGCGGCGGCCGCCAGGCGGGTGACGCCCTCGTCGATCTGCTCGGGCGTGACCCCGGAGTAGGCGAGGCGCAGCGTGTTCTCGCCCCCCTCCAGCAGGAAGTCGGTGCCCTTGACGAACACGACGCCACGCTCCTTGGCCGCCGTCTCGAGCTCGGCGACGTTGAAGCCGCCGGGCATCTCGACCCACATGAAGTAGCCGCCCTCCGGCGGGGCGAAGCGCGCCTCGGGCAGCTCGCGCTCGAGCGCCGCGACGAGCGCGTCGAGGCGGGCGCGCAGCGCGTCGCGCACGGTCGCGATCGCGGAGTCGATGCGGCCGGAACGGCAGAACTCGTTGACGATCGACTGGGCGACCATGTTCGGCGAGATGTAGGTGTTCGTGGCGATGCCCTGGATCTGCTTGATCACGGCCTGCGGGCCGACGAGGTAGCCGACGCGGATGCCGGGGCAGACGGTCTTGGAGAACGAGGAGGCGTAGACGACCTTGCCCGCCTCGTCCTGCGAGAGCATCGTCGGCAGCGTCTCCCCCTCGAAGCGGATCGCGATGTAGGGGTCGTCCTCGAACAGCGTGAAGTCGTGCTCCGCCGACAGCGCCAGCAGCCGCGCGCGCTTGTCCGCGCTCAGCGTGTAGCCGGCCGGGTTCTGGAAGTTGGGGATGATGTGGGCGAGCTTGGGGCGGAAGTCCGGGTCCTCGAGCAGCGTCGCGACACCGTCGACGTCGATGCCGTCGGTCTGCAGCTCGACCATCCGCACGTCCGCGCCGCGGTTGCGCAGGTTCAGCAGCGTGCGGTCGTAGGTCGGCGACTCGACGATGACCGCGTCGCCGGAGCCGACGAGCAGCTGGAACAGGAACGCGTCGGCCTGCATCGAGCCGTTGGTCACCAGCACCTGCTCGGGTTCGACGCCATGCTGCTCGGCGATCCACTCGCGCAGCGGGACGTAGCCGACGGAGGTCCCGTAGGCGAACGTGCCGCCCGGGTCGTTGGAGAACGCGCGCTGGGCGGCCTCCTTGAGGCCCTCCTGATCGACGATGTCGAGGGACGGCGCGCCGCGGGCGAAGGAGATGGTGTCGGCCATGGCTTCGAGGATAGGGATCAGCGGCCGCGCAGGCGTGCCACCGCGAGGTTGTCGCGGCCGCCGATCCGGGCGTTGCCGGTGAAGACCACGCCGCCGTCGCGGCGCACGGCGAGCGCGGCGATCCGGGTGCGCGGAAGGCGCCCGGCCGACAGCCCGCCGGTGCCGAACGCGCGGTCGCGGCGGCCGTCGCCGCGCAACCGCAGGACGGCCGCGCCGAGGCCGGTCGCGCTGCCGCCGAGG
>JBDTMF010000051.1:0-22769 GCA_039934455.1 Solirubrobacteraceae bacterium | reverse complement strand
CACGTGCGCGATCGTCCCGCGGACGCGAGCGTCCAGCGCGGGCGGCGGCTCGGCGAGCGGGGCCTCGCCGCCGGACTCCACGGGCGGGCGCACGTCCGGGAGGCGGAGGGTCCGCTGGAGGTAGAAGCGGTACGGGCAGCGGGTGTACTGGCCGAGGGCCGAGTAGGAGAGCCGCTCCGGAGCGGCCTGCGCGGCGGCGGGCGCCGGCACGACCTTCGCACGGGCGGGCAGCGCGGTGCCGGGCGTCCCCGGCCGCCGCCGCGGCTCGGTGAGCAGCGCGGCCGCGGGCATCGTCGCGGGCGTGACGAGCCGCGTGAGCACGCGCGTCGGCCGGCCGTCCCACGCGCCGGACACGACGCGCTCGGGCCTGGCGGGATCGAGCGGGCCGCCGAGCAGCGCGGGTGCGATCCAGTCGAGCGGCGGGCCGCCCGGGCGCGGGTCCGCGTGGCGCTCGGGATCGGTGCTGCCGGAGAGGATCAGGCGGTCGCGGGCGCGGGTCATCGCGACGTAGAACAGCCGCCGCTCCTCCGCGTCCTCCTCGAGCGCGGCCTCGGCGGCGAGCCGCTCGTAGGCGAGTGCGGGGACCGTCTCGCCGCCGCCGGGCGTCGCCAGGCGCAGCCCGACCTCGCCGTCGGGCCCGATCAGCAGCCGGTCGCGCTGCCCGGCGCCCTGGCGCCCGAGGTCGGCGACGCAGACGACCGGGAACTCGAGCCCCTTCGCGCGGTGGATCGTCATCAACCGCACCGCGTCGAGCCCCTCGGACTCGAGCGGCGCCTCGCCCTCGCGCGCCGCGGCGAAGTCGCGCGTCGCGGCGTAGGCCAGGAACCCGTGCAGGTCACGCCCCTCGGCCCGCTCGTACTCGCGCGCCAGCCGCATCAGCTTGCGGAGGTTCGCGAGCCGCCGCTCCCCGCTGGCCCGCGCGAGCACCGCGAGGTCGTAGCCCGTGCCCTCGAGCGCCCGCTCCAGCAGTACCTCGACGGGGAGCCGTTCCGCGTGCTCGCGCTCGCGCTCGAAGAAGGCCGCGAACGCCACGAGCCGCTCGCGCTCGGCGGGGTCGAGCGGCGCGAGCGGGCCCGCGTCCGTGCCGGCCGCCCGCAGCGCGGCCCAGATGCCGCCCCCCAGCTCCCTCCCGGCGTCGGCGAGCAGGATCAGCGCGTCCGATCCCACGCCGCAGAACGGCGAGGCGAGGACGCCGAGCAGGGCCTCCTCGGCGAGCGGGTTGGCGAGCGCGGCGAGGTAGGCGATGCCGTCGCGGACGGGCTGCTGGGACCAGTAGCCGCGGCCGCCGACGACGTAGGTCGTCACGCCCTGCTCCTCGAGCGCCTCCTCGAGCACGCGCAGCGAGGCGGTCGCGCGGACGAGCACGACGATGTCGCTCGCCGGACGGCCGGCGTCGACCTCCTCGCGCAGCCGGTGGGCGAGCGCGCGCGCCTCGGCCCGGCGGTGCGGCTTCGTCTCCACGCCGGCGAGCCCGAGCCGGGTGAACTCCTCCCAGCCGCGGGAATCCGTGACCAGCAGCTCGACGCTCGGCACGGCCCCTCCCGGGTCGCCCGGGTCGAACAGCCGCAGCTCGCCGCTGTCGTCCGGCGCGGTCCCGTTGCCCGCCAGCAGTGGCGCGAAGCGCTCGGGCCACTGCGGGGCGTAGGTGGAGTTGAGGACGTCGAGCAGCTCCTCGCGCGAGCGGAAGTTCGCGGTCAGCGCGCGCACGCGGCCCTCGCCGAGCGCGGCGCGGCGCTCGCGGAAGATCGTCACGTCGGCGTGGCGGAAGCCGTAGATCGACTGGAACTCGTCGCCGACCGCGAACAGGTTGTCGCGCTCGAGCGCCTGCAGCACGTCGAGCTGGAGCCGGTTCGTGTCCTGGAACTCGTCGACCATGATCAGCGCGAAGCGCTCCGACCAGCGCCGGCAGTCCTCGGGGTCGGCGGCGAGCAGGTCGCGAACCCCCAGCTCGAGGTCCTCGAAGTCCAGCCCCGCGCGCTGCGCCTTGGCCTCTGCGTAGCGCTCGCCGAAGCGCCCGAGCAGCACGGCGATCTCCTCGAGCGCGGCGCGGGCGTGGTGATCGGCGCAGCTCTGGCGGTAGGCGGCGAAGGCGGCGCGATACGCCTCGCTCGGCGGCTCTCCGAGCGCCTTTGCGCCCTTCTTCAGCTCGGCCGCGGAGAGCGCGGACGGCACCGGCACGCCACCTTCCAACAGCACCCGCTCACACACGTCGAGCGCCGCCCGGCCCTCCTCGACCCGGCGCCCGGCGCCGGCGGCAAGGAGCTGGCGCGCCGCCGCCGCGCGGGCCTCGGTCAGCGCTGCGGCGTCGGGCGCCGGCCCGGCCGGCGGCACGCGCAGGACCGGCCGCGTGTCGCCGCGCGAGCGCAGCGTCGCGTGGGCGCGCAGGACGAGCTCGCGGAGGATCGCTCCGTTCGCGGCGGCGACGTCGATCGCCGCTGCCCCCCGCTCGCGCGCCCACTCCTCGAAGGCGCGCTCGTAGGCCTCGCCCTGGAGCCGGTCGGCCGCCGGCTCGTCGAGCACCTCGAAGCGCGGGTCGAGGCCCGCGGCGAGCGGGCGGGCGCGGAGGATGCGCGCGCAGAAGCCGTGGATCGTGCCGATCCACCCCGCGTCGACGGCGCGCGCGTGCTCCTCCTCGCCGAGTGAGACGAAGCGCCGGCGGATGCGGTCGCGCAGCTCGCCGGCCGCCTTCTCGGTGAAGGTCAGGGCGAGGATCGAGCCGACCGCGACGCCGTCGTGGAGCACCGCCTCGACGCAGCGCTCGGCCATCACCGCCGTCTTGCCCGACCCCGCGTTGGCCGCGAGCAGCGCCGAGCCGGTGCGGTCGTCGATCGCGGCCCGCTGCTCCGGGGTGAAGGCAATGCCCCCGCCCGTCCGCCCGGTGATCAGGTCGACGCTCATCCGCCCGCCCGGCAGATCGTCGGATACGCGCAGCCGTTGGGCGAGCAGCGTTCCGCGCAGGGCGCGATGCGCCCGCCGCGCAGGGCTTCGGCGGTCGAGAGCGCGCGCTCGCGGACCTCGCCCAGCGCCACCTCGAGCCCGGCCTCGTCGACGACGTCGTTGCCCACGTAGCGGCCCGCGACGTCGTCGCGCACGAGGCCGCGCGGGCGCGAGTCGCGGCTCCAGAGCGGCTGGTAGAGCCCGCCGACCGGCTGCAGGCCGAGCAGCTCGCGTGCGGCCAGCATGTAGAGCGCGACCTGGAGCGCGCCGCCCTCCGCCCAGCCGGCGCCCTTCGGGGCGCTCGCGCCCTTGTAGTCGCGCACGATCGCCTCGCCCCTGCCTCGGCCAGAGGCCTCGTCACCGGCTTCGCCTCGGCCGACGTCCACGCGGTCGACCCGGCCCGTGACCTCGAGCTCGCCCGGCGCCAGCACGAGCGGGCCGTGCTCGTCGCCGTCGCGGCCGAAGCGCCACTCGAGCCACTCCGGCTCGAGCCCGGCGCCGTGCTCGACCTCGTGGCGCAGGTAGCGGCGCAGGTCGGCCTCGAGCGTCCGCCGCGCGGCCTGGCCGCGGGCGCCGCTGCCTCGGCCGGAGGCATCGTCGCCGACGGTCCTCAGGGCCGTCTCCAGCGCCTCGAGCGCCGCCGGCAGTGTCGCGGGCGTCAGCCGCGCCGAGCCGGTGCTCGCCTTCAGCCCGCGCAGCGTGGCCTCGAGCACCGCGTGGGCGCGCGAGCCGCGCTTCATCGGCTCGGGGTCGGGCGTCACGCGCCGCGGTCCCAGCAGGCCCTCGACGAGCCAGCGCACGCCGCAGGCGGCGAACGTCTCGAGCTGCCGCGCGCCCTCGGTGCGCCGGCCGGCGAGCTGCGCCAGGACCGCCGCGCTGACCGGCGCGGCCAGCGCGGGCGGGTCGGGCTCCAAGCGCGCCGCCGCCTGGGCGCGGCGCAGCTCGCGCGGGGTCGGCGCCTCGCGCGGCGACCACGTCACCTCGGCCAGCAGCCGGCGCCCGCGCTCCGCCCACAGCCGGTCGGTGAACAGCGTGCGGACGTCGTCGAGGAAGGGCGAGGCGACCAGCGGCTCGCCCTCCTCGTCGGACGAGCGCCAGGACAGGAACAACACCTCCTGCGGGCGCGAGACGCAGGCGTAGAACAGCGAGCGCTCGCGGTCGAGCACGTCCTCGTGGAGCGGAAGCCGCAGGCCCGACGCCGCCGCGAGCCCGCGCCGCGCGTCGTCGTCGAGGAACGGCTCGGGCACCGGCCGCTGCGGGAACTCGGCGTCCTGAAGGCCGCATACGAAGACGGCGCGGAAGCGCCGCGCGCGGATCTCGAGCGGGTCGGCGAGCAGGACGCCCTCCGTCGCGTCGCCCTGGCGCACCTCGACCGCGGCGAGCGTCTCCAGCACGTCCTCGGGCCCGCCCAGCAACGCCGGGTCGATCGCCGCGAGCCCACGCAGCTCCCCCGCCGCCGACCGCAGCTCCGCCGCCACGCGCGCTTCGTCGCGCTCCTCGGGGTCGAGCACGTCGGCGCGGCGCACATGCGGGGCGGCCCACAGCGCGTCCGCCTCGGCCACGAGCGCAACCAGCAGCGCCTCCGCCCCCTTGCCCGCGGCGTCCGACAGCGCATCCAGCCGGGCGACCGCCTGCGGCGCCCAGCGCACCGCCTCGCGGGCGCTGGTGATCTCGTTGCGCCGCACCTTCGCGTCGACCTCGTCGGCCGCCTCGGGCGCGCCGTCCATGCCCGGGGTCCGCAGCCACGCCAGCAGGTCGGCCGCGCGACCGCCGGGGAGCGCCGCCCGGGCACCCGCGAGCACGCCCACGCCGAGCCGGGTGCGGCCGAGCGGCACGCGCCGCGCGTACCCGACCGGGATCCCGTACGTGCCCAGCACCTGCGCGAGCAGCGCCGCGCCGGCGGACCCGCGCACCAGCACCGCGATCTCCTCCGGCGCCACGCCGTCGCGCATCAGCTCGAGCACCTCGGCGCCGACCAGCTCCGCCTCGGCGCGCTCGCCGCCCGCCTCCAGCAGCCGCACCGCGCCGTTGGGGGCGCGCTGCTCGCCGCCGGCCTCGAGCAGGCCGCGCTCGAGGTGATGCAGGGCGGGCCGCGCGAGACCTGCGTAGTGATCGGCACGCTCCGGCAGCTCGAGGACCTCCGCGCCCGGGGCGAGCTCCTGCACCGTCGCGGCGCTGCCGGCCAGCGCGTGGCGCCCGGGCTCGTAGGGCAGCGCGACGCAGACCTCGGCGCCGGCGAGCCGCGCGAGCGTGTCGACCGCGTCGAGCTGGGCGGGGGTGAGCTCGTCGAAGCCGTAGAGGAACACGGGCCGCACGCCCCAGCGCGCGGGGTCGGCGCGCAGGGCGTCGAGCGCCGCCCACGCCGCGCCCTCGCGGTCGGCGCGGCCGAGCGCCTCCAGGCGGCGGCGGTAGGCCGAGTACAGGGCCGCGAGCTCATCTGCGTAGGGCGCCCCCGCCCAGGCGCGCAGCGCACGGGTGAAGCGCGCCGGCTCGACCAGCGAGCGCTGGAGCTCGGCGAACAGGGCCCCCGCCGCGGCGGGGAAGCCGGGCGCCGCGGCCGACGGCGCGAGCCGGCGCAGGTGCGCGTCGGCGATCGCCGCCCGCACCACGCGGTCGCGCGCCACGCGGCCCAGCGGGCGCGCGGTCAGACCGCCCACGCGCCCGATCTCCCGCACCAGGTGCTCGAAGGTGAGCACCTGCGCGCCGAAGACGACCCCGCCCGCGGCCAGCTCCTGTCCGTAGTGCGACACGTCCGCGGCGGTCGGCACGACGAGCAGCGGATCGCGGTAGAGCACCGCCCGCAGCCGTTCCAGCACGTAGCCGGCCTTGGCGGCGTTGGCGGGTCCGGTTACCAACGTGAGGGGCATGGACCCATCAGGGTCGCGCGCGGTCCCGACGGACCGAGCTCCGACCGTTCCTTTAGCTCAGATTTAAGCGCGGCGATCGCTCAAGTTGAGAGGGTGGGAGTCCGTTAGAGAAAGCAACGCGCACGTCCACTTCCCGGGAGCTTCCCCATGTCGCACCTCTATCTGCCGGCCGACCACAACGACACCGATCTGGCGCTGGCCAGCGCGGTCGCCGAGGCGATCGACTCCAACGAGCTCTTCGTGGCGTGGACCTATGAGAGCGGCATCGCCGCCCCGCCCGTTGTGAAGGCGTTCCTGCGCGACAGCCCGGAGCCGGCCCTGCGCAACCCGTTCGCCGAGGCGCTGAGCGAGATCGCCGCCGCCTTCGGCGCGCTCATGAGCCTTGTCTTCTTCCGCCGCCCGCAGCAGCCCGCCGAGGCGCACCCGCCGGTGCGGGCCTCGCAGTCCGAGCTCGAAGCGTCGGCTTAGAGCAGCGCGGCGAGCCGGCCGACGCCCTCCACGAGGACGTCGGGCGGCGCGCCGCCGAAGGTGAGGCGCAGATGCGGGCCGGTCGGCTCGGCCGCGAAGCTCGGCACGCAGCCGCTGACGATGACCCCGGCGCGCGCCGCCGCGGCGATCAGCGCCGCCTCGTCGGTCCCGTGCGGGAGGTGCAGCCACAGGTGCAGCCCGCCCGTGGGGACGCGGTCGATCGCGTCCCGGCCGAAGTCGCGCTCGACCGCGGCCACGAGCGCGTCCCGGCGCTCGCGCAGCCCTCCCCGCAGCGCCTTCAGGTGCCGCCGCCAGCCCGGTGAGGACACGAGCTCGAGAGCGGCCTGCTGAAGCGGCGCGCTGACGAACAGGTCCTCCACGACCCGTGCCGCGCGCAGCCGCGCGCCCGCCGGCCCGCGCGCAGCCACCGCCGCGACGCGCAGCCCGGGCGAGGCGGCCTTGCTCAGCGAGCGGACGTAGACGACGTGGCCGTCGGCGTCGTCGGCCGCGAGCGGCGCGGGCGCCGGGAGGTCGATGGTCAGGTCGCGGGCCCAGTCGTCCTCGATGAGGAACGCGCCCGCCGCGGCGGCGACCTCGAGCGCCTGCGCGCGGCGCCGCGGCGCGAGGTCCGCGCCGTGCGGGTTCGCGTGCAGCGGCTGCAGGTAGATGACGCGCGCCCCCGTCCGCTCGAGCGCGTCGGCCAGCAGCTCGGGCCGGATCCCGTCGGCGTCGCTGGGCACGGGCAGCGGCGTCAGCCCCGCGGCGCGGATCCCGGCGAGCGCCCCGCGGTAGGTCGGCGACTCGACCAGCACGGTCCGACTCCTGCCTCGGCCGGCGGCCTCGTCACCGCCTTCGCTCGACGCCAGCGCGCGCACCGCGGTCACCAGCGCCGCCTGTCCGCCGGGGCAGATCACGACGTCGTGCGCGGAGAAGCGCCCGCCCCCAGCGCGCGCGAACCACGCCCGCAGCGCCGCCACGCCTTCGACCGCGGGCCGCTCCCAGGCGCCGGGGCGGCGGCCGGCACGCGCCAGCGAGGTCGCGAGCGCGGCGGTCGGCTGGAGCGCCGGGTCGAGGTAGCCGGAGCTGAGCGGGAGCGCGCCCTCGGGCGGGAGCGCGAGCAGCTCCAGCAGCCCGCCGGTCCCGGGACCAGGGCCGCCGAGCGCGACCTCCTGCCACCCCAGATCCGGGGGCCTGTCGGTCCTGCGCGGCGCCGCGACGAACGTCCCGCGGCCGGGCCGCGGTGTCACCAGCCCTTCCGCCGCCAGTGCCGCGATCGCGCGCTGGACCGTTACCGGCGACGCCGCGTGCTCGCGCATCAGCTCGCGCACCGACGGCAGGCGGGCGCCCTCGGGGAGCGTCGTGGCGAGGTCGCGCAGCGCGACGGCGATGCGGTCGGGCGTCATCCTGCGTTACTCTATGTCATGGAAAGTTCGAGTAACGCTATCGCCTCCCCGGCGATAGCGGCATCAGCCCGGCGCGACGAGCTGCGCGGGCTCGCGCTGGCGCTGCTCGGCGTCGTCGTCTTCTCCTTCTCGCTCCCGGCCACCCGGCTCGCGGTCGCGGACCTCAACCCGATGTTCGTCGCCTTCGGGCGCGCCGCCGTGGCGGCCGTGTTCGCGGTGATCGTGCTGCGGGCCTGGAACGCGCCGCGACCGACCCGGGCGCAGTGGCGCTCGCTGGCGATCGTCGCGTTCGGCGTGGTCGTCGGCTTCCCGCTGCTGACGGCGCTCGCGCTGCGCCACGTCGACTCCTCCCACGGGGCGGTCGTGATCGCGCTGCTCCCGGCCTGCACCGCGGTGTTCGCCGTGCTGCGGGCGGGCGAGGAGCCCGCGCGCGGCTTCTGGGTCGCGGCCGGCGCCGGGCTCGTCGCCGTGCTCGCCTTCATCGCGTCGCAGGGCATCGGCGACATCGGCGTCGCGGATCTCCAGCTGCTCGCCGGCACCGTCGTGTGCGCGCTCGCCTACGCGGAGGGTGGCGCGCTGTCCCGCTCGCTCGGCGGCCCGCAGACGATCTGCTGGGCGCTGGTGCTCTCGGCGCCGCTGAGCATCCCGGTCACGCTGGCCTTCCTGCCCCACGGGCACGTCGGGACGCACGCATGGCTCGGCTTCGCCTACGTCTCGGGGTTCTCGATGTTCCTCGGCTTCTTCGCCTGGTACGCGGGCCTCGCGCTCGGCGGCGTGGCCAAGGCGGGCCAGACCCAGCTGCTCCAGACGCCGCTCACGCTCGTGCTCGCGGCGCTCGTCCTCGGCGAGCACGTCACCGTCCTCACGATGGTCTGCACGCTCGCGGTGCTGGCCAGCATCGTCGGGACGCAGCGGGCGCGGGTCGGGCGGCGCTAGGCGGCTTCGACGGATGCGACGGCGTCGGGCGCGGGCGTCTCCGCCTCGACAGGCGCCTCGGCCTCGGCCTCGGGCGGCTTGACGCCCTCGCGCGCCCACGGCTCGTCGAACTCGACGCGCCACTTGCCCTCGGGCGTCTGCTCGAGCGCCAGCCGCGCGCGGAACGAGCGCCCGGAGCGCCCCTTGAAGCCCGTCACCGGCCTCGCGGTCCTGCCCGTGGCGATCAGCTCGCGCGCGACCGCCATGGGGAGCTGCTTGCCGGCCTTGCTCTTCCAGATCACGAAGCCGCAGCCCGGGTCATCGCGCGACCAGCACGAGAAGCCCTTGCGGTTCTCGACGATGTCATGGCCGCAGACGGCGCAGGGGCCGAGGTTGGCGCGCGGGATGCGGACGTCCTTGAGCTTGGCGTCGAGCTCGGCGACGGTCGACTGGGCGAAGGCGGCGATGTCGCCCATGAAGCGCCGGCGCGACTCGTCGCCCTGCTCGATCTGCGACAGCCGCCGCTCCCAGTCGCCGGTCAGGCCGGGGGAGGTGAGCGCGTGGCCGTCAAGCAGCCGGATGACGTTCAGGCCCTTCTCGGTGCACACGAGCGAGCGGCCGTCGCGCTCGATGTAGCCGACGTCGATCAGGCGCTCGATGATCGCGGCGCGCGTGGCCGGAGTCCCGATCCCGGAGTCCTTCATCTGCTCGCGCAGCTCCTCGTCGTCGAGCTCCTTGCCGGCCGCCTCCATCGCGCCCAGCAGCGACGCGTCGGAGAAGCGCCGCGGCGGCTTGGTCTCCTTCTCGGCCGCCGCGACCTCGCGCGTGTCGACGCGCTCGTCGCGCTCCAGCTTCGGCAGCATCTGGTCGCCGCCCTCGTCGTCCTCGTCGCTGCTCGACTGCGAGCCGGCTGCGACCTCGCCGTAGGCGGAGCGCCAGCCCGGCTCGAGCAGCACGCGGCCGCGCGTACGGAAGACGTGCGCGGCGACGGTCGTCTCGAGGCGCGTGTTCTCCCACACCGCGTCGGGGTGGAAGACGGCGAGGAAGCGCCGCACGACCATGTCGTAGACCTTCTTGTCGTCGTCGCTCATCTTCCCGACCCGGTGTTCTGAGCGCGTGGGGATGATCGCGTGGTGGTCGGTGACCTTGGCGTCGTTGATGACGCGGCCGAGCGGCAGCACGTCGAGCCCGGTCACGTAGGCGGCGGGCTTGGCGTATTCGCGGTGGTCGCCGACCCCGGACGCCGTGGGCTTGATCTCCCCGATCATGTCGGTGGAGAGGAAGCGCGAGTTGGTCCGCGGGTAGGTGAGCGCCTTGTGCTCCTCGTAGAGGCGCTGCGCGGCGGACAGCGTGCGGCGCGCCGAGAAGCCGTAGCGCGTGTTGGCGTCGCGCTGGAGCGAGGTCAGGTCGTAGAGGAGCGGCGCGCGCTCCTTCTTGGTCGTCGTCTCGAGCTTGGTGATCTCGCCGGCCTGGCCCTGGACGGCGGCGACGATCGCGTCGGCCTCGGCGGCGGAGGCGAGGCGCGGCTTGGCGCCGGCGTGGTAGCGGCCCTCATAGGCCCGACCCTTCTCGCCCTGCTGCGGCTCGAACCTCGCGTCCACGAGCCAGTACTTCTCGGGCTTGAACTCGCGGATCTCGACCTCGAGGCCGGCGAGGATCGCCAGCGTCGGCGTCTGCACGCGGCCGAGCGAGACGGCGCCGTCGAAGGAGGAGCGCAGCCGGATCGTGGCGGCGCGGGTGGCGTTCATGCCGACGATCCAGTCGGCCTCGGAACGGGAGCGGGCGGCCTCCTCGAGGCGGCCGAACTCCTCGCCGGGGCGCAGGTCGCCGAAGGCCTGCTTGATCGCGGCCTTGGTCATCGAGGACAGCCACAGCCGCTGGACCGGCTTCTTGGCGGTCGCCTTCTCGTACAGCCAGGCGAAGATCAGCTCGCCCTCGCGCCCCGCGTCGCAGGCGTTGACGACGGTGTCGATGTCCTTGCGGTTGAGCTCCCTGGTGATGACGGTCATCTGCTTGCGCGAGCGCTCGTCGCGCACGACCAGCCGGAAGTGGTCCGGCACGATCGGCAGGTCGGCCATCCGCCACTTCTTGTACTTCGGGTCGTACTCGTCGGGCTCGGCGAGCTGCACGAGGTGGCCGACCGCCCACGTGACGACGTGGCTGTCGGACTCGAGGTAGCCCTCGTGCTTCGTGAAGGAGCCGGGGAGCACGCCCGTGAGGTCGCGCCCCACGGAGGGCTTCTCGGCGATGACGAGCGTCTTGGCCATTGGGTCGCAGACTAGCGGCCGCTTCAGCGGGCGCAGGGACCTGTGGAGACGGCGTCGCGCGCGCCCGCGAGGACCCGCTTCACAACCGAGTTCGGCACGCCGTATCCGCCCCGCGGGCCGCTCGTCGTGGCGGCGAAGATCGTGGCCACGACGCGGCCGCGGCCATCCACCATCGGGCCGCCCGAGTTGCCCGACCGCACGATCCCGCGCAGCGAGGCGATCAGCCGCTGCACCGGGCCGCGGCCGTAGGCGTCCTGGGTCACGGTCGAGCGCGTCTCTCCCAGCCGCGCGGCGCGGACGTCGTAAGGCCCGTTGTGGGGGAAGCCGAGGACCGCCGCCGAGGTGCCGGGCTTCGGGTTCGCGGCGATCGGCAGCGCCTTCGCCCGCAGCCCGTTCACGCGCAGCACCGCGAGGTCGTTGCGGGCGTCGAAGGCGACGGCGGTGGCGTCCAGCCCGGGCTCCTTGCCGCGCAGGAGCACGCGCGTGTCGTCCTGGCCGGCGACCACGTGGGCGTTCGTCACCACGAGGCCGTTGGCCGCCGCCCAGCCCGAGCCCTCGACGCCGAGCCCGCAGGCCGTCCCGAGCACCTTGACCACGCTCCCGGCCGCCGCCTCCACGTCCGGGTCGCGCGCGATGCCGGCCCTCGGCGCCGCGACCTGCGCCTCGGGGCCGTCGATGCGCGGGAACGGATCGAAGCGGGCGAGCGCGTTGAGCAGCGGGCCCGAGGGCGGCAGCGCCTTGTTGAGGCGGCTGAGGATCTGCGAACGCTGGACCTCGTAGCGCAGGTCGCCGGCGCTGTGGACGGCGATCGCGCCGACGATCCAGACCACCCCGAGGCCGACGAGCGCGGTCAGCAGCGCCCCCAGCAACCCGTCGACGAGGCTCATGCCCGGCAGCGTGAGCCTGGAGCGCAGGCGGAAGCCGAGGCCCTCGAACCCCGCCGCGAACCCGGCGCCGACGCACAGCGCGCCGACGAGGCCGATCGCCGGGGCGTACGGCGAGCGCGACCCGTCGGGCAGCACGACGCCGGCCAGCCGCGTGCCGAGCCAGGCGCCGAGCGCGAAGCCCACGAGCGCGAGCGCCCCCGTGACGAACCCCTGCGCCCACCCGAAGAGGGCGAGCAGCAGCAGGAGCCCGACGATGATCCAGTCGACGCCGGTCATGCCCGGGACGCTACCGGCGCAGGTCCGCGGGCCGACTTCCACGCGCCGGGCTCGCCTGTCGCTCCTTATGCTCGGGCATACTCGCGTGGTGACCAGCACCCCCCGCTCGACGGCCCCGGGCCCGCGCCCCGGCGGCGGCCGGCCGGCCCCCAGGCGCCGCTCGCGCGCCGCCCGCCTCGCGCCGCTCGCGATCGTCGCCGTCGGCGCCTTCGCCGTGGGTGCATACGTGGGCCTGCGCCACGAGCCGGCGGAGGCGACCGTGGCGCGCAGGTGGGCGAGCGCGTGGGAGCGCGGGGACTACCGCGCGATGCACGCGCTGCTGTCCGCGCGGGCGCGGAAGCGGGCGAGCCTCGAGCGCTTCGTGCGCACCTACCGTCAAGCCGCTGAGACGGTGACGCTCTCGAAGGTACGTGCCGCCGAACCGCACCGGGGCGACAACGACACCTACGAGCTGCCGGTCCGCCTGGAGACGAGGATCTTCGGCCGCCTGACGGGACGCGTGGCTCTGCCGATGACCGAGGAGGAGGGCGGCGCAGGGGTCGATTGGGGCTCGCAGCTCGTATTCCCGGGGCTGCGCCAGGGCGAGCGGCTGCAGCGCACGACGACGCTGGCCGCCCGCGGTGCGATCCTGGCGCGCGACGGTACCCCGCTCGCCAAGGGCCCGGACCGGCTGTCGGACCTCGGGCCGCTGGCGGCCGAGGTCGCCGGGCGCGTCGGGCCGGCCCCGCCGGAGCGCGCCGACGAGCTGGCCCGCCGCGGCGTGCCCGACGGTGCGCCGGTCGGGATCAACGGCCTCGAGCGCGAGTTCGACGAGCGGCTGTCGGGCAAGCCGGGCGGCATCCTGCGGGCCGGGGCGCGCGTCCTCGCCCGCGCCGAGCCCCAGCCCGGCGTGGACGTGCGCGCCGCGATCGACCCCGGCATCCAGCGCGCCGCGGTCGAGGCGCTGGCCGGGCGCTTCGGCGGCATCGCCGTGCTGCGGCCGTCCACGGGCGAGGTGCTGGGGCTCTCGGGCATCGCCTTCTCCGCTCCCCAGCCGCCGGGCTCGACGTTCAAGATCGTCACGCTTGCGGGCGCACTGGAAGCCGGCGTCGTCAAGCCCGGGGCGAAATTCCCGGTCCAGACCGAGACCACGCTCGAGGGCGTGAAGCTCCAGAACGCCCACGGCGAGGCGTGCGGCGGCACGCTGCGCCAGTCCTTCGCGGACTCCTGCAACTCCGTCTTCGCCCCGCTGGGCGCCAAGCTCGGCGCCGAGCGGCTCGTCAAGACGGCGGAGCGCTTCGGCTTCAACCAGGACCCCGGCCCGGCCGGCGCGGCCCGCTCGACGATCCCGGCGGCCGAGGAGATCGGCGACGACCTCGCGGTCGGCTCGTCCGCCATCGGCCAGGGCAAGGTGCTCGCCACCCCGCTCGAGCTCGCCACCGTGGCGGCGGCGATCGGCCTGCGCGGCCGCCGCATCGCCCCGACCCTCTCGCGCGGCAGCCAGGGCGCGGAGACGCGCGCGACCAGCGAGCGCACCGCGCGCATCGTCGCGAGCTTCATGCGCACGGTCGTGAAGTCGGGCACCGGCATCGGCGCCCAGGTCCCGGGCGTGGTGGTCGCTGGCAAGACCGGCACCGCGGAGCTGCGCAGCACCGTCAACGAGGACCCCACGCCGCTCGCGCCGGGCGCCACGCCGACCCCGCAGCCCGAGGAGGACAAGACCGACACCGACGCATGGTTCGTCGCCTTCGCGCCCTACCGCCACCCGCGGGTCGCGGTCGCGGTGCTGCTCGTGGGCCAGGGCGCGGGCGGCGAGACGGCCGCGCCGGCGGCCAAGACGGTGATCGAAGCGGCGCTCGGCCGCTAGACGTCGAGGTCGACGACGCCGACGTCGTCGGGCAGCGCGGGGCTCTGGATCCTGAACTCGAGCGGGCGGTTCGCGAGCGCCTCGGTCGTGACCTTGAAGAGGATCAGCGAGCCCTGGATCACGCCCTCGCCGGCCGGCGAGTTGGAGCTCGGGACGATCGTCTTGGGCGAGAGGGACTGCGCCTGGTAGGCGAACGGGTTGCTCAGCGTGACCGGCGTGAAGCGGTGCTCCTGCGTGTCGACGATCTCGAACTGGTCGGCGGCCGTCAGCGTCTGCTTGCTCGTCGTGTTCTGGACGCGCATCCAGACGCCGAACCACGCCTCGTCGGACTTGGGCTGGGCCGTGCCGGCGGGCAGGCCCGCGAGATAGGCCCGGTCCTCTTCGTCGTTCGGGTTGAGGATCCGCGACAGCTGCACCTGGTACTTGAGCTCGCCGACGTCGATGTAGAGGCCCTCGGTCTGGCCGACGGTGCGGGTCTCGAGCTTGTTGCCGCAGCCCGCGAGCGCGAGGAGGGAGGCCGCCCCGAGGGCCAGCAGGAGCAGGACGCGAAGGGGGCGGAGGCTCACGGCGCGGCGGAGTTTAGATGCCCGCGACGGTCGCGCGCACGCCGCGGCCCTCGTTGTCCTCGAGGATGCCGCGCAGGCGCTTGAGCCCCTTGTTCGCGTTGCGCCGCGTCCAGCCCCGGTAGCCGAACGCCTCGATCAGGCGATCGGTCGGCAGCGCGGGCTCGGTCTCGAACACGAACTCGACCCGGGTGCCGTGGCCGGCGGGCTCCAGCGTCCACTCGGCGAACGTCTTGATGCGGTTGAACTTGCCGCCTCGGCCGACCGCCACGATGTGGCGCGGGGCCTCGACCGTCACGAAGCTCATGTCGCCCCAGGAGAAGCGCTGCCGCGGCGCATCGGTGCGGAAGCGCGCGCCCGCGCCCCGCCCGTAGGAGTCCACCCGCGTCAGGTGCCACTCCTTGAGGTAGTGGTCGGTGAACTCGGGGTGGTTCGCGATGTCCGCGAGGTACTCGAAGACCTCTTCGCGCGGGCGGTCGATCGTGATGGACAGCTCGATGGGGTCCACGGCCCCCGCAGTATTACCGCTTCAGACGGCGCACGCGGACCGCGCGGGCGTGCTCCGGCGAGCGCACGAGCTCGGTGGCCTGCGGAGCCTCGCGCCGGCGCGGGCGGCAGAGCTCGCAGACGATCCGCTCGCCGTAGAGATAGACGCGCTCGCCGACCAGCGGGGTGCGGTGGCAATGGACACAGAGCGCTCGCTTGTCCGTGAGTGCTCCGACGCTCTTGCGCAACAGCGCGAGCTCGAATCCAGGTGTGGCAGAGACGGCTGAATGCATGGTTTCGAGTCATTCGCCACGGGGCACGAAGACCCTCCAGTCGTCGGCCCCTAGGGTCTCGACCCCATTGACGCTGTGCCTATCATTCGTCGTGGAGGTCGGGTCGCCGGGACGGCGCGCGGAGCGCGCCAGAGGAGAGATTGATGGATCCACGCACGCCCAGCGAAGTCGAGGCGACCGGAACCCTGCCGCTCACGAGCGATGGGTCCGTGCCGCTGACTGAGGAAGCCGCGGAAGCGGCCGCCACGCCACGCCCTGAGTGGGTCGAGGAGGCCCGCGCGGGCCTCACCGTCCCCGGCAAGTACCTGGCCTACGAGGACTCGGGCCGGCGCATCGTCGCCCCCGTCTCCCGCGAGTGGACCCGCATCGGGCGCTCGCTCTCGGCCGACGTCCGCTTCGACGACGCCACGGTCTCGCGCCGTCATGCCCTGGTCGTCTCCCAGGCCGACGGCGTACGGGTCCTCGACGACCGCTCGCTCAACGGCATCTACGTCAACGGCCAGCGCGTCGACTGGGCGCCGCTCTCCGACGGCGACGAGATCGCCATCGGCCGCCACACCATCCACTTCTTCGACACCGCCACCGTCGGCTCGGGCAGCTCGCCCACACCGGCCGCCGTCGGCGAGTAGCCGGCTCCTCGCTACAGTCTCGGCCCTTCATGGCCGAGACGATCGCGGTCCTGTCGCTCAAGGGCGGGACCGGAAAGACAACGACGGTGCGGACCCTCGCCGACGTGCTGCGGCGCGTCGGGCTGTCGGTGCTCGTCATCGACCTGGACCCCCAGGGCAACCTCTCGGACTACTTCGACGTCCCGGCCGACGCGGCGCCGACCGTCGCCGACGTGCTCGGCGGCGACGCCAAGGCCTCCGAGGCGGTCCACGACGGGATCATCCCCGCCACGCCGATCCTGGCCGAGGTCGAGCGATCCATGTCGGGCAAGATGGGCCGCGAGCTGGTGCTGCGCAAGGCGCTCAAGGGCCCGCGCCAGAGCTACGACGTGATCCTGATCGACTGCCCGCCGGCGCTCGGGCTGCTGACCGTCAACGGCCTCGTGGCCGCGGACTGGGCGCTCGTGTCCGCCGAGGCGCAGTACTTCGCGCTGCAGGGCGTGCAGGGCGCGATCGACGTGGTCGAGCAGGCCAAGGAGTACTACAACCCGGATCTCGAGCTCGTGGGCGTGCTGATGAACATCGCAGACATGCGCACGGTGCACTCCCGCGAGGCCTACGAGTCGCTCAGCGAGCACTTCAAGGACAAGGTCTTCAAGACCGTCATCCGCTCCTCCATCGCCTACGCCGAGTCGGCCGAGAGCGCGAAGTCGATCCTCGACCACCGCCCCGACCTCGGCGTCGACTACCTGGCGCTCGCCGACGAGCTGCTCAAGCGGATCGGCCTCGACGCCCCGCGGCGCAAGCTGCGCTCGATGCTCGCCGCGGCCGGCTAGCCCGCTCCCATGCGGCGGCCGGCCCTCCTGTTCGGCGTGCTCCTCCTGATGGCGGGCTGCGGCGACTCGCCCGGGCCGAAAGCGGTGCGGCTGCCGTTCACCCCATCAGGTGAGGGGATGGAAGACGCCGCTGCGGCCCCGAGCGGCCGCTACCTGACCGCCCGCCTGCTCTCCCCCACCGCCCTGCGCGACCGGCCCGGCGGTCGTCCGCTGCACCGGCTCGGCGTGAAGACCGAGTTCGGCTCGCGGCGCGTGCTGAGCGTCACCGCGCGCCGCGGCGGCTGGCTCGCGGTCGTCGCATCGGAGCGCCCGAACGGCCGCTCCGGCTGGATCCCCGAGCGCCGCGTGGCGCTGGCGAGCACGAACTGGTCCGTCCACGTCGACCGCTCCGCGCGCCGGCTGACGCTGCGCCGCAAGGGCCGCGCGATCCGCTCCTTCCCCGTCGCCGTCGGCCGCCCTGGCACCGAGACGCCGACCGGCCGCTTCGCGGTCACCGACAAGCTGCACCCGGACGACCCCGGCTCTCCCTACGGCTGCTGCGCCCTCGCGCTCTCCGGCCACCAGACGAAGCTGATCGACGGCTGGCCGGGCGGCGACCGCCTCGCGATCCACGCGACGCCGAACGTCGAGACGGTCGGCAGGGCCGCCTCGCTCGGCTGCATGCGGGCGCGCACGGCGGATATCCGCCGGCTGATGGGGACGGTTCCGTTAGGGACGCCGGTCTTCATCCGCGCGTAGGGCTCAACTTCAACTGCGCACTGAGGGAAAGCCCGGAGGGGCGTGGCAGGGAAACGGGGGGGTGTGCGATGTTCATGGCAATAATTCCCACAAACTCCGCACACCCGGCCGAAATGCGCGCCGCGGCAACTCGCACCCTCTCCTCAATGCGCAGTTGAAGTTTCGCGGCGCCGCTAGTCCAGCGCCCGCACATCGGCCCCCTGCGGCTCGAACGGCACCCGCCGCACGTCGGCCCACCCCGCGGTCTCGGCCCGCAGCCGCTCCACCACCCCCGCGGTCGCGTCATACACGCTCCAGACGAGCACGGTCGGCCCCGCGCCCGAGATCGTGGCCCCGAGCGCCCCGGACTCCTGCGCGCGCTCCACGAGCGCCATCGACTCGGGGTACAGCGCCGCGCGGGGCGGCTGGTGGAGCCGGTCTGCGAGGCCGCGGGCGACGAGGTCGAGGCGCCCCTGCACCAACCCGAGCACGAGCAGGCTCGAATGGGCGACGTTGAAGACGGCGTCGGCCATCGGCACCGTCGCGGGCAGCGCGGCCCGGGCCTTCGCGGTCCGCACCACGCGGCGCGGCACGACGAGGACCGCCTCGAGGCCCGCGGGCGGGTCGAAACGGGTCGCCTCGCCGTCGGCGCGCAGCGCGACGCCGCCGAGCAGCGCCGCGGCGACGTTGTCGGGATGGCCCTCGAGCTCGGTGGCCAGCGCGAGGATGTCGGCGTCGAGCTCGAAGATCGAGTCCGCCGCCAGCAGCCCCGCGACGTAGGCGGCCGCGCTCGTGCCGAGCCCGCCCGAGAGCGGGACGTCGGAGGCGATACGGAACTCGAAGTCGTCGGGCGCGTGCAGGCGGGCGAAGCCGCGCACGACGAGGTTGCGGCGGTCGCGGGCGATCGAGAGCTCGCTGTCGACGCGGAAGCGCCCGGTCTCCACCACCTCGACGTCGACGTGCATCGCCAGCGCCGCCGCCAGCACGTCGAACCCCGGCCCGAGGTTCGCCGAGGACGCCGGGACACGGACCCGGCGGCGCCGCCTCACGACCCCAGCACGGCCCGCTCGACCGCGGCGATGTCCGGCTCGCAGGGGACGACCGAGCCCGCGTGGCCGAGCGCCACCTGCGGATCCTTGAGCCCGTGGCCGGTGAGCACGCAGACGATCCGGCTCGCGCCCTCGGCGCCGTTCTTCAGCAGCCCCGCCACACCCGACGCGGACGCCGGCTCGCAGAAGACCCCCTCGTGCGCGGCCAGCCAGCGGTAGGCGTCGAGGATCTCGGGATCCGAGACCGCGCGGATCGACCCGGACGACTCGGTCATCGCGGCCATCGCCTCCTCCCAGCGCGCCGGGTTGCCGATCCGGATCGCGCTCGCCACCGTCTCCGGGTGCTCGACCGGCGCGCCGTGGACGAGCGGCGCGGCCCCCTCGGCCTGGTAGCCGAGCATGCGCGGGCGCGAGCCGTCGACCTCCGTGAAGCCCTTCCAGTAGGCGGTGATGTTGCCCGCGTTGCCGACCGGGATGCAGAGCGCGTCGAGCTCCCCCAGCTCATCGACGATCTCAAACGACGCCGTCTTCTGCCCCTCCAGCCGGTACGGGTTGACCGAGTTGACGAGCGCGATCGGATGCCGCTGGACGAGCTCGCGCACGAGCGTGAGCGCGGCGTCGAAGTTGCCGCGCAGCGCGATCACGCGCGCCCCGTGCACGAGCGCCTGCGCGAGCTTGCCGGTCGCGATCTTGCCCTCGGGGACGATCACGGCGCCTCGCAGCCCGGCCCGGCCCGCATAGGCGGCCGCGCTCGCTGCGGTGTTGCCCGTGGACGCGCAGATGACCGCCTCGGCGCCGTCGCGCAGCGCGGCCGAGACCGCGCAGGTCATGCCGCGGTCCTTGAAGGAGCCCGTCGGGTTGGCGCCCTCGATCTTCAGCCACACGTCGGCGCCGACCCGCTCGGACAGCCGCGGCGCGGGCACGAGCGGCGTCGAGCCCTCCATCAGGGAGACGACGGGGTCGTCCGGCCCGAACGGCAGCCGGTCTCGGTAGCGCTCGATGAGCCCGACGCGGCTCAGTTGAACTCCTCGTCGATCACGCGGATCGCGCGCGGCGGCGAGCGCATGAAGTCGAGCTGGCCGATCAGCCGCAGCGCCGCGTAGAAGCGCGACTCGAGCAGCGGGTGCAGCACCATGACCAGCCGCGCGTTGTCGCCGAGGCCCTGCTGGAGCACCGACTTCACCGACGCGCCCTGCATGCCGAGGATCTCGGCGACCTGCGCCAGCACGCCCGGTCGGTCGGCGACCTCGAGGTGGATGTAGAACGCCGACTCGACGTCCTCGACGATCGCGAGCTCCTGCGTGGTCTCCGGCGTCGTGGCGGGCGGGATCATCGCCGAGATGACGTCGCCGAGGACCGCGCTCGCGGTCTGCGGGCCGCCGGCGCCGGGACCCGAGAGCGTGACCTCGGTGATCGCGTCGGACTCGATCGTCACGGCGTTGAACGGCCCGTTGACCGACGCGAGCGGGTGCTCGGCGTAGAGGAACGCAGGGTGCACGCGGACGTTGAGGCCGCCCCCGACGCGCTCGGCCGTGCCGATCAGCTTCAGCCCCAGGCCGAGCGCGAGCGCATACGCCATGTCGTCGGCGGTGATCTGCTCGATGCCCTCATAGCGGACCTGGTCGAGGTGGACCGGCGTCGAGAACGCCAGCCGGGCCAGGATCGCCATCTTGGCCGCGGCGTCGCGGCCGGTGACGTCGCCGGTCGGGTCGGCCTCGGCGTAGCCGAGCGCCTGGGCCTGGGCGAGCGCGGTGTCGTAGCTGATGCCGTTGGCCGCCATCTCGGTGAGGATGTAGTTGGTCGTGCCGTTGACGATGCCGTGCACACGCTCGATGCGCGCGCCCGCCAGCGACTCCTGCAGCACCCGGATGACCGGCACGACGCCCGCCACGGCGCCCTCGAAGCGCAGCTGCACCCCGTGTTCGCGTGCCGTCGCCCACAGCTCCTCGCCGTGCTGGGAGAGCAGCTGCTTGTTCGCGGAGACGACGTGCTTGCCCGCGCGCATCGCGCGCAGCACGTAGTCGCGCGCCGGCTCGAGCCCGCCCATCAGCTCGACGATCAGGTCCGAGGCCTCGAGGATCTCCTCGAACGAGCCGCGCGAGCGCGTCAGCACGCCCGAGATCTCGGGCCGCGCGCCGATGATCGGCTCGATCGCGTCCGCGCGCTCGGCCAGCAGCGTCTCGAAGGCCCCACCGACGGTCCCGTGGCCGAGCAGGCCGACCTTAAACGTCTCGGGCAACCAGGTCCTCCAGTGTCTCGCGCCGCACGACCACCCGCGCGTCGCCGCCCGCGCAGAGGATGACCGGCGGCCGCGGCACGCCGTTGTAGTTGTTGGCCAGCGCGTGGCCGTAGGCGCCCGTCGCGGGCGTGACGACGACGTCGCCCGGCCGGGGATCGCGCAGGTGCACGCCCCAGGCGATCACGTCGCCCGACTCGCAGTGCTTGCCGGCGAGGTGGCAGCGCTCGCCGGGCTCGGCCTCCGACCCGAGGCGGTCGGCCACGTCGGCCGTGTAGGGCGAGCCGTAGAGCATCGGGCGCAGGTTGTCGGACATGCCGCCGTCGACCGCGACCCAGGTCGACTCGCGGCGCTTGACCGACTCGACCGTGTAGAGCGTGACGCCGGCGTTGGCGACGAGCGCGCGTCCGGGCTCGATCACGAGCGTCTTCTCGCGGGCGTCGAGCAGCTCGTGCGCCGCCCCCGCCACGCCCGCCACCCACTCGGCGATCGAGGGCGTCCGGTGCTCCGCCGTGTACGGGGCGGCGAGCCCGCCGCCGAGGTCGTAGTGCTCGAACGGGCCGAGCGCCGCGATCGCCTCGATCGCCTCGCGGTAGGGCCCGAGGTCGAAGAGCTGGGAGCCGATGTGCATGTGGATGCCATGCAGATCGGCCCAGTCCGTGGCCCGCAGCCGGTCGATCGCCTCGCGGGCCTCCGCGAGCGTGAGCCCGAACTTCTGGTCGGCGTGCCCCGTCGCGACGGCGTGGTGCGTGTCGGTCTCGACCTCGGGCACGACCCGCAGCATCACGGGTTGGACCCGCGCGCCCGCATTCCGGCCGAGCCGGTCGATCTCGTCGAGGTTGTCGATCACGCACATCACGCCCAGCTCGGCGATCGCCGCCAGCTCGGCGTCGGACTTGGCGTTGCCGTGGAAGATGATCTCGTTCGGCTCGTAGCCCGCCTTGCGCGCGAGGTGCAGCTCGCCGGCCGAGGCGACGTCGACGACCAGGCCCTCGTCGCGGACGATCCGCAGCACCTCGGTGCAGGGGAACGCCTTGGAGGCGAACGCCACCGCGCCACGCTCGCCGTGGTGCTCGGCCATGGCCCGCAGGAAGTCGCGCGCTCGGGCGCGCAGGTCGTCCTCGGCCACCACGTAGGCGGGCGTGCCGAACTCGCGCGCGAGCTCGAGGACGTCGCAGCCCCCGATCGCGAGGCGGCCCTCGTGCACGGACGCGGCCTCGGGGTAGACGGTCAGCGTCGCGGCGGCCATGATGCGCGCCGATTATGCGCTATGACACCCCCGCTCCCCCGGCCGAGCTCGGCGAGCTCGACGGCCTGGCCTACTCCTTGTGGCTCCCGGACGCCGATCCGTGGGCCGGCGTGGTGGTCCTGCACGGGGCGCGTTCCTGCAAGGAGAGCCACCACGACTTCGCGCGCGCGGCCCGCTCGGCCGGCCTGTCGGCGGTCTGCTTCGACCAGCGCGGGCACGGCGCCAGCGGCGGCGAGCTCGACGGCCGCGCGCTCGCCGACGTCGCCACCGTCGCGTGCCTCCTGGGCGACGTCCCGCTCGCGCTGCGCGGCTCGAGCCTGGGCGGCTACCTCGCCATCGTCGCCGCCGCGCCACTCGACGCGAAGGCGGTCATCGGCGTCTGCCCGGCGAGCGCGCACGGGCTGACGCGCGCGCTGCGCCGCGGCGAGCTCGAGTTCCCCGCTGACGTGCCGTCGCTCGAGACGCTGCTCGCCGAGCACCCGCTCGACACCGCCGTCGAGGAGCTCCAGGTCCCGCTCCTGCTCATGCACGCCGAGGGCGACGAGAGCGTGCCGGCCAACCACTCGCGGGAGCTGGCCCGGCGCGCGCGCGACCCGCGTTCGGAGCTCGTCGTCGTCCCGGGCGGCCATCATCGCTCGGTCCAGCACGACGCCGAGCTGCAGGGTCACTCGCTGCGCTGGCTGCGCGGGGTGATCAGCGGCGCGGGGTGAGCGCGTCGACGGCGTCGCCGAGTGTGTCGCCGGCGTCGTGGATGACCTGGCCGGCAGGCGGCGAGACCTGGCCGACGCCGGTCCCGACCGCACCCGCGACGCCGCGGGTGGTGTCCCCGAGCGTCGGCGGCGCGTGCGCCGGCGACACGGGGGGCG
>JBDTMF010000050.1:0-22882 GCA_039934455.1 Solirubrobacteraceae bacterium | reverse complement strand
TCTCGACCGCCCCGCTGATCGCCACGGGCTGCATCATGATGCGCGCCTGCCACCTCAACACCTGCCCGGTCGGCGTCGCCACGCAGGACCCGGAGCTGCGCAAGCGCTTCAACGGCACGCCCGAGCACGTGGTCAACTTCTTCTTCTTCCTCGCGGAGGAGGTGCGCGAGATCATGCGCCGCCTCGGGATCGCCTCGTTCGAGCAGCTGACCGGCCGTGCCGACCTGCTCGAGGCCGACGACGCGATCGACCACTGGAAGGCGCGCGGCGTCGACCTCACGCACATCCTCACGATGCCCGACGTCCCCGAGGGCACGCCGCTGCGGCGCCTGCGCCCGCAGGACTCGCCGCTGCCGATGGCGCTCGACTGGGACCTGATCGAGGCCGCCAAGGAGGCGATCGACCACCGCAGGCCGGTCACGGGCGAGTTCTCCGTGCGCAACGTGAACCGCTGCGTCGGCGGCATCCTCTCGAGCGCGGTCACCGAGGTCCACGGCGCCGGGGGGCTGGATCCGGAGACGATCCGCTTCACGCTGCGCGGCTCGGCCGGGCAGTCGTTCGGCGGCTGGCTGGCGCCGGGGGTCGAGCTGGCGCTGATCGGCGACGCCAATGACTACACCGGCAAGGGGCTCTCCGGCGGCGTCCTCTCCGTGCGCCCGCCCGACGACGCCGCCTACGTCGCCGAGGAGAACGTGATCATCGGGAACACCGTGCTCTACGGCGCGACCGCCGGCCGTGCGTTCTTCCGCGGGCTCGCGGGCGAGCGCTTCGCGGTCCGCAACTCCGGCGCGAGCGCCGTGGTCGAGGGCGTCGGCGACCACGGCTGCGAGTACATGACCGGCGGCCGCGTGGTCGTCCTCGGCCCGACCGGCCGCAACTTCGCGGCCGGCATGAGCGGGGGCGTGGCCTATGTGCTCGACGCCGAGGGCACCTTCGAGGAGCGCTGCAACCTGGAGCTGGTCGGCTTCGACGCGCTCGACGACGACGACCTGGCCGAGCTGCACGCGCTGGTCGAGGAGCACCACCTGCGCACCCAGTCGGCGGTCGCGGCGCGGATCCTGCGCGAGTGGGACGCGACGCGCCCGCAGTTCGTCAAGGTCATGCCGCACGACTACAAGCGCGCGCTGCGCGAGCTGGCCGAGGAAGAGGCCGCCGACGCGGCCGAGCCGCAGGAGAAGGTGGCGGCGTAGTGGCCCCTCCCGCGCACCCCCCCGCGCCTGGCCGGGCACACAGGGGGAACCACTGATGGGCGAGCTCGGCGCCTTCCTGCGCATCGAGCGGGTCGACAACCCGGAGCGCGACCCGCAGGAGCGGACCGCGGACTTCCGCGAGTTCGTGATCACCCCTCCGGTCCAGCAGCTCCAGGAGCAGGGTGCGCGCTGCATGGAGTGCGGCGTGCCGTTCTGCCACAACGGCTGCCCGCTCGGCAACCTGATCCCGGACTGGAACGACCTCGTCTACCGCGACCGCTGGCGCGAGGCGATCGACCAGCTGCACGCGACGAACAACTTCCCCGAGTTCACCGGCAAGCTCTGCCCCGCGCCGTGCGAGGCCGCCTGCGTGCTCGAGATCCGCGAGGGCGACGCCGTCTCGATCAAGCAGATCGAGGTCTCGATCATCAACCGCGCCTGGGATGAGGGCTGGGTCGTGCCGCGCCCGCCGGGCTTCGAGACCGGGTGCACCGTCGCGGTCGTCGGCGCCGGCCCCTCCGGCCTCGCCGCCGCGCAGCAGCTGCGGCGCGCGGGTCACACCGTCACCGTCTACGAGCGCGACGAGGCGGGCGGCGGGCTCGTGCGCTTCGGCGTGCCGGACTTCAAGATCGAGAAGTGGGTCATCGAGCGGCGGCTGGACCAGCTGGCCGCGGAGGGCGTCCGCTTCGAGTACGGCGTGGACGTCGGGGTCGACGTCGGCGCCGACGAGCTGCGCGAGCGCCACGACGCGGTCGTGATCGCGATCGGCTCGCGCGTCCCGCGCGACCTCCCGGTCCCCGGCCGCGAGCTCGACGGGGTGCACTACGCGATGGACTACCTCTACGGTCGCAACCGCTGGGTGGCGAGCAACGGCGACGGCGTCTCGCCGATCACCGCCGCCGGCAAGCACGTGATCGTGATCGGCGGCGGCGACACCGGCGCGGACTGCCTCGGCACCTCGCACCGCCAGGGCGCGGCCTCGGTGACCCAGATCGAGCTGCTCGGCGAGCCGCCCGCCCATCGTCGCGACGACCTCACCCCGTGGCCGCGCTGGCCCGTGAAGCTGCGCCGCAGCTATGCCATCAAGGAGGGCGGCGAGCAGGATTTCTCGATCTCGACCTCCAAGCTCACCGGCTCGAGCGGGCGCGTCGAGGAGATCCACTGGGTCGAGAATTCCGGCGCGCCGCCGTTCGACGCGATCGAGGGGACGGAGTCCTCGCACCCCGCCGACCTGGTCCTGCTCGCGATGGGCTTCCTCAGCCCCGAGCCGACGGTCCTCGAGCAGCTCGACGTCGAGAAGGACAGGCGCGGCAACGCGAAGGCCGGCGCCTACGCGACCTCCGCCGAGGGCGTCTTCGCCGCCGGCGACGCCCGCCGCGGCCAGTCGCTGGTCGTGTGGGCGATCAACGAGGGCCGCCAGTGTGCCCGCGTCGTCGACCGCTACCTGCAGGATCTGCCCGCCCGCGACCCGCGCGAGGCGCTCACCGTCGGCGCCTCCGAGCGCGCCGGCCGGTCGGACATGGGCGCCGACCCGCCGCAGAAGGCGAGCTTCGGCACCGGGCAGGGCGTCTAGCCGCATCAGGGCCCCACCTGGTCGTGCTTGACCGGCCCGTGGGGCCGGGAGCAGAATCGGGTGGCGATGCGAGCGCTCGAGCCTCAGGTCCAGGACACGGTCGAGGTCGACGGGGTCGGCATCGGCTACGAGGTCTTCGGCGACGGCCCGCGGGCGATCCTCCTCACGCCCGCGTGGCAGATCGTCACCTCGCACTTCTGGAAGACCCAGGTGCCGTACCTGGCGCGGCGATTCCGCGTGATCACGTTCGACGCGCGGGGCACCGGCCGGTCGGACCGCCCGGAGGATCCCGCGCTCTACGGCCGCGACGTCCACGACGCGCTCGCGGTGCTCGACGCCACCGGGACCGAGCGCGCGCTCGTCGCCGGGCTGTCGCTGGGCGCCGCCACCGCGCTGTTGACCGCCGCGCTGCATCCGGACCGCATCGCCGGGGTGATCGCGCTCGCCTCCACCATGCCGGCGCTGACCCCCGACCACCCGTGGTGGGACGAGTATCCCTTCGAGGAGGACCCGGGCCTCGACGAGGGTTGGGCGCGCTTCACCCGCGCGTCGTGGCGGCGGGACTTCGCCGGCTTCGTGGAGTTCTTCTTCCGCGAGATGTTCCCGGAGCCCCACTCCGAGAAGCAGGTCGAGGACGGTCTCGGCTGGGGCCTCGACGCCGGGCGCTCGGTGCTCGAGCACACCATGGACTCGCGCGCCGGCGGGATGACGCGCAAGCAGGCGGAGGCGCTGGTGGGCGCCGTGCGCTGCCCGGTGCTCGCGATCCACGGCGACCGCGACCGCATCACGCCGCTCGAGCGCGGCCGGCGGATCGCCGAGCTGACGGGCGGCGAGCTGGTCGTGCTGGAGGGTTCGGGTCACGCTCCCACCGCGCGAGACCCGGTGAAGGTGAACGTGCTGATGGACGACTTCGCTGCGCGCGTGCTCGGCGCGCCGGCCGTTCCCGAGCGGCGCTGGACGCGGGCGCCCGACCGCCCCCGGCGCGCCCTCTTCGTGTCCTCCGCGATCGGCCTCGGCCACGCGCGGCGCGACGTGGCGATCGCACGCGAGCTGCGCGCGCTCGTGCCCGGGCTCGAGATCGACTGGCTCGCGCAGCACCCGCTGACGGTCGCGCTGGAGGCGGCGGGGGAGCGCGTGCACCCCGCGAGCCGCGGCCTGGTCTCCGAGTCGGGGCACCTCGAGCGCGCCGCGGGCGACCACACGCTCGACGTCTTCCAGGCGATCCGGGAGATGGACGAGATCCTGCTCGCCAACTACATGGTCTTCCGCGATCTCACCCGCGCGGAGCCCTACGACCTCTGGATCGGCGACGAGGCGTGGGACGTCGACCACTTCCTGCACGAGAACCCGGACGACAAGCGCGCGCCGTTCGTGTTCCTGACCGACTTCGTCGGCTGGCTGCCGCTGCCGGAGGGCGGCGAGCGCGAGGCGTTCCTGACCGCCGACCTCAACGCGCAGATGCTCGAGCAGGTCGCGCGCTTCCCCTCCGTGCGCGACCGCGCGCTGTTCGTGGGCGACCCGGACGACGTCGTGCCGGGGTCGTTCGGCCCCGGGCTGCCGGCGATCCGCGAGTGGGTCGAGGCCCACTTCGAGTTCTGCGGGCAGATGGCCACCACGCCCACTCCCGCCCCGGTCGAGCGCGACGGCGACGGGCCGCTGTGTGTTGCCGCGGTCGGCGGCTCGGCGGTCGGGGCCGGGCTGCTCGAGCGCCTGGTCGCGGGCTACGAGGCGGCGTCGGCGCGGGTCCCGGGCCTGCGGATGCTCGCGGTCGCCGGGCCGCGCGTGGACCGCGAGCGCCTGCGCGCGCCCGACGGCGTCGAGGTGCGCGGCTACGTGCCGGAGCTCGACCGCGTGCTGGCGGGCTGCGACGTCGCGCTCGTCCAGGGTGGCCTCACGACCGGGATGGAGCTCGTGGCCGCGGGCACGCCGTTCGTCTCGTTCCCCCTCAAGCGCCACTTCGAGCAGCGCATCCACGTCGCCCACCGGCTCGCCCGCCACGGCCATACGCGCGCGCTCGAGGTCGAGGACGCCACCCCCGACGGCGTGGGCGAGGCGATCGCGGACGCTCTCGGCGCCCCCGTCGACTACCGTCCCGTCGCGCCGGGCGGTGCGGCGCGCGCGGCGGCCTGGATCGCCGAGCTGCTGTGAGTCAGCGCTCCTCGACGAGCTCGTAGAGCTTGCCGTCGGGGGCGCGGAAGTGGACGTAGCGGTGGCGGTCGTTGGCGGCCGGCTCGCCGACCTCGACGCCGGCCGCGCGCAGCTCCTCGACCGCCTGCCCGAGGTCGGCGACGAGGAAGCCGATCGTGCGCGAGGTCTCGCCCATGTCGCGCGGGCCCGCGACGGCGAAGAACGCGCCGTCGGGGAGCGCGAACATGTCCGCGCTCACCCCGCCGGCGGGCGCCGGCTCGAGGCCGAGGACGTCGGCGAGGAAGCGCGCCATCTCCGGCCGCCGGCCGGTCGCGCTGCCGGCGAACACGAGCCCCAGGATCTCCACGTCGCCACCATAGACTCGTCGGCGTGGATCTCCTCAGCGCCGGCGTCGTCGCGACCTCCCTCAAGCCGGACGAGCGCCGGCTGGCGATCCACCCCGCGCACATCGAGCGGATCAGCCCGGTCGTGCGCCATCAGATGCTGCTCGAGCGCGGCTACGGCGAGCGCTTCGGCTTCGCCGACGACCACCTCGAGCCGCTCGTCGGCGGGCTGCGCTCGCGCGAGGAGCTGCTGGCGGAGTGCGACGTGATCATCCTGCCCAAGCCGCTGGCCGAGGAGCTCGAGGCGCTGCGCCCCGGTCAGGTCGTTTGGGGCTGGCCCCACTGCGTGCAGGACGCGCGGATGACCCAGCTGGCGATCGAGCGCGGGCTGACGCTGATCGCGTTCGAGGCGATGAACCACTGGACCAGGGCCGGCAACTTCAGCGTCCACGTCTTCCACAAGAACAACGAGCTTGCGGGCTACTGCTCGGTTCTCCACGCGCTCGGGCTGATCGGCTCGACCGGCGACTACGGGCGCCGCCTGAACGCCGCGGTGATCAGCTTCGGCGCCACCGCGCGCGGGGCCGTGCGGGCGCTGTCAGCGCTCGGGATCAGCGACGTGACGGTGCTGACGCAGCGGCAGACCTCGGCGGTCGCCTCGCCGTTCGCGTCGGTGCGGATGCAGCGATTCAAGCCGGGCGACCCGCTGGCGGACCTGCTCGCCGAGCACGACATCGTCGTCAACTGCATCCTCCAGGACACCGACGACCCGCTGATCTTCGTGACGAACGAGGACCTCGCCCGCTTCCGGCGCGGGTCGCTGTTCGTCGACGTCTCCTGCGACGAGGGCATGGGCTTCGAGTGGGCGCGCCCGACGACGTTCGCCGACCCGATGTTCGGCGTCGGCGACGGCCTGCACTACTACGCGGTCGACCACAGCCCGTCGTTTCTGTGGAACTCGACCACGTGGGAGAACAGCGACGCGCTGCTCGAGTACCTGCCGATCGTGATGTCCGGGCCGGCGGCGTGGGGCGCGAACGGGACGATCCAGCGCGCGATCGAGATCCAGGAGGGCGTGATCCAGAACCCGCGCATCATCTCCTTCCAGGGGCGCTCGCCGAGCTTCCCGTACGACGTGCTCTGACGGCGAGCGGGGTAGGCTCCGAGCGAGTGAGCCTGATCGCCTTCATCCTCTTCCTGGCCCTCGAGGGCCTGATCGTCGGCGCCTTCGCCGGCCTCGCGCTGCCCGGCAAGGACCCGATGACGATCCCCCAGACGATCGCCGTCGGCCTCGCCGGCTCGTTCGTCGCGGGCATCATCGTCTACGCGATCTCGGGCGGCAGCGAGGCGCCCGGCTTCCTCGCCTCGCTCGTCTTCTCGGTGCTGATCGTCTACGTCATCCGGCGCCGCCGCGGCGGCGGGCTCGTGGACCCCGGCGTGCCCGACCGGCACGACCGGCACGACCGGCACGACCGGCACGACCGCTAGAGCGTTCGCACCGCGGCGAGCAGCCGCTCGAGGTCGTCCTCGTCGTTGTAGTGCACGAAGCCGGCGCGGACCGCGCCGTCGGGATCGAGGCCGAGGAAGCGCTCGAGCTCGTAGGCGTAGTAGTTGCCGTCCCAGACCGCGACCTCCCGCTCGGCCAGCGCGGCGGCGGCCTGCGCGGACGTGCGGCCCTCGACGGTGAACATCACGGTCGCGGTGCGGTCGCGGGCGCGGCCGTGGACGGTGACGCCGGGGATGGCGTCGAGGCCGGCGAGCGCGGCGGCCAGCAGCGCGTCCTCGTGGGCGCGCACGGCGTGCCAGTCCATGCCGCGCGTGTAGTCGGCGGCGGCGGCGACGCCGGCCAGCGCCTCGAACGGCAGCGTGCCGTTCTCCCAGCGGTCGGGGAAGCTGTCGGGGGAGGGCAGGAGCTTGTCGGGCCGCAGCTCGGCGAGCAGCTCCGGGCGCGCCCACTGGACGCCGATGTGCGGGCCGAACCACTTGTAGGCAGAGCAGGCGAGGGCGTCGCAGCCAAGCGCGGCGACGTCGAGCCGGCGGTGCGGCGCGGCGTGCACCGCGTCGACGTAGACGAGCGCGCCGGCGCGGTGGGCGGCGGCGACGATCTCAGGGAGGTCGGGGATCGTGCCGACGGCGTTGGAGGCATGGGTCACGGCGACCCAGCGCGTGCGCTCCGACATCACGGCCTCGACCGCGCTCACGGGCAGCTCGAGCGTCTCCGGCTCCGGGTCGGCGAAGCGGACGGTGGCGCCGTTGCGCTCGGCGTGGATGACCCAGGGGCGGACGTTGGCGTCGTGGTCCAGGCGCGTGCAGACGATCTCGTCGCCGGGCTCGAGCGTGCGCCCGACCGCGCCTGCGAAGGCCATCGTCAGCGCGGTCATGCTGAAGCCGAAGACGATCTGCGCCGGCGGCGCGCCGAGCAGGGCGCCCGCGCTCGCCCGCGCGGACTCGACGAGCTCGTCGGTCGCGTGCGCGGCGGCGAAGACCCCGCCGTGGTTGGCGCCGCGGCCCGAGCGCATCCAGGCGTCCATCGCCTCGACCGCCGAGTCGACCATCTGCGTGCCCGCGGGCCCGTCGAGCCGCGCCCAGCCGGAGGCCGCGAGCCCGGGGAAGCGCTCGCGGTTCACTCGATGCGACCGGCCGCTTCGCGGACGAGCTCGGCGTCGTGGGGGTAGGAGACCGTCTCCTGGGCGTCCTCGGGGGACAGCCAGCGGATCTCGTCGACCTCGTCGTTGGGCTTGAAGGCCCGGTCGCTCTTCGGCTCCATCAGCCAGTAGCGCACAACCTTGGCGCGGCCCTTGCGGTCCTCGTAGGAGGTCGGCTCGAGCTCGTCGCCGAGCCGGCACTTCAGCCCGACCTCCTCCTCGACCTCGCGCAGGGCGGCCGCTTCCCAGCTCTCGCCCTTGTCGAGCTTGCCCTTGGGCAGCGACCAGTCGTCGTAGCGGGGGCGGTGCACGATCACGATCTCGGGCCCGTCCTCGCTCAGCCGCCAGACCACGCCGCCGGACGCCTTGATCTCCGCCGCTTCGGGATCGACCGCCATCGCCGGTCATCCTAGGCGTCTTCAGGCCCTGCGCTCGGACAGAAAAAGGTGACGCCTGCGTCACTTTCGGGGTAGGCTCCAGGTCATGAGCGCGCTCCCCACCGCCTGCGTCATCGGCGCCGGCTCCTCCGGCATCGCCGCCGTCAAGGCGCTCGCCCACGCGGGCTATGACGTCACCGCCTACGAGAAGTCCGACCGCGTCGGCGGCAACTGGGTGTGGGGGAACGCCAACGGGATGTCCTCCGCCTACCGCTCGCTGCACATCAACACCTCGCGCGAGCGCATGGAGTACGCGGACTTCCCGATGCCGAAGTCCTATCCCGACTTCCCGCACCACACCCACATCGCGAAGTACTTCGACGACTACGTCGACCACTTCGGCGTGCGCGACCGCATCCGCTTCGAGACCGGAGTCGAGCGCGCCTCGCGGCGCCCCGACGGCGTCTGGGAGATCGCCCTCGAGAACGGGGAGACGCACCGCTACGACGCGCTGCTCGTCGCCAACGGCCACCACTGGGACGCGCGCTGGCCCGAGCCCGCCTTCCCCGGCGCCGAGGACTTCGAGGGCGTGCAGCTGCACTCGCACCAGTACAAGGGGGACGACCCCGGCTTCTTCCGCGACAAGACGGTCGTCGTCCTGGGGATGGGCAACTCGGCGATGGACATCGCGGTCGAGGCGAGCTTCGTCGCCTCGCACACCTACCTCGCCGCCCGCCGCGGCGCGCACATCCTCCCCAAGTACATGTTCGGCCGGCCGATCGACCAGATGGGCGCATCGGCGGCGGTCCCGTTCGCGATCCGGCGCAAGATCGTCCAGGGGATGCTGAAGGTCTACCTGGGCGACATGGAGCGCTACGGGCTGCCGAAGCCCGACCACCGCTTCGGCGACGCCCACCCGACCGTCTCCGACGACATCCTCTCGCGGATGGCGCACGGCACGATCACGGCGAAGCCGAACATCGCCTCGCTGACCCGGGACGGCGTGCGCTTCAGCGACGGCTCGGAGGTCAAGGCCGACGTCGTCGTGTACTGCACGGGCTACAAGGTCACGTTCCCATTCTTCGATGAGGGCTTCATCTCCGCGCCGGACAACGACCTGCCGCTGTTCCGCCGCACGTTCCACCCCGACATCCCGACCGTGTTCTTCATCGGCCTCCTGCAGCCGCTCGGCGCGGTCATGCCGATCGCCGAGCACCAGTCGACGTGGGTGGGCGACTACCTCGCGGGCCGCTACGCGCTGCCCTCCCCGGCGGAGCTGCGGGCGGACATCGAGCGCGAGCGGCGCGCGATGTTCAAGCGCTACGTGGCGTCCAAGCGCCACACGATGCAGATCGACTTCGACGACTACCTCGTGGCGCTGGCCAAGGAGCGCAAGGCGGGCGAGGAGCGGGCGCGAGGGCACGGCAACCGGCTGCCGCTGCCCGCGCGCGCCGCGATGGTCGAGGCGTGAGCGGCGCGGCGCTCGCCGGCCGGCGCGAGCGTACGAAGGCCGCCAACCGCGCCGCGATCCTGAGCGCGGGGCGCGAGGTCTTCGCCGAGCTCGGCTACGGCGCGGCCAGCGTGCGCCACATCGTGCGCCGGACCGACCTCGCCGCCGGCACGTTCTACAACTACTTCCCCGACAAGGAGGCCGTCTTCCGGGACCTCGTGCGCGAGGTGGGGCAGGAGGCGCGGCAGCGGGTGCGCGCCGCCCGCCGGGCCGCGCACACGCCGCACGCGTTCGTCGAGGACGGCTACCGTGCCTACTTCGGCTTCATCGTCGAGGACGCGGGCCGCGCCGCCTTCCTGGCGCGCAACACGGGCGCGATCCGGGCGATGTTCGAGGAGTCCGAGGGGCCCGCGGGGATCGGAGAGCTGGCCGAGGACCTGCGCGCCGCGATCGCGCAGGGTGAGATGCCGGCGGTCGACGTCGACTACTGCGCGGCGGCGATGGTGGCGGTCGGGCTCGAGCTCGGCCAGCGGCTCGTCGAGCGCGAGCCGGCCGACGTCGACGGCGCGACGCGCTTCGCCACCCGGCTGTTCCTGGGCGGGATCGCCGCTTGAAGCTCCGGCGCGCCCTGCTGGTGGCGACGCTGCTCGCCCTCGCGACGCCGGCGAGCACGCGCGCGGCGCGGCCGAGATCTGCAACCAGCCCCGCTACCGCCGTCGGAAGCAGTGCCGGCTCCCGCGCCCGAAGCAGTAGGGCGGGCGAACGTCAATGGCGGCTGGGTGGGGCTGCGTTTGGGGGGGTGTGCTGAGTTTGTGGGAATAATTGCCACAAACTCAGCCCACCCGGGGCGCCGCGGCGGCCCGCTCGACCGCGTCGGGCAGCTCGCTCAGCGCGCGGATCCGAACCGTCGAAAGCGAGGCGTCCTCGCCGGAGTCGAGCCGGTCGACCCAGACGCTGGGGAGACCGAGCGAGTCGGCGGTGACGATGTCGTGGAACCACGACTGCGCCGCGTGGACCCAGCGGCCGCGGTCGCCCTCGGTGCGCTCGCCGAACGCGCGCCAGTGGCCGGGGTCGGGCTTGTAGGAGAAGACGTGCTCGGCCGTGACGGTGAGGTCGAAGGGGACCGGGACGCGCTCGAGCGTGGTGGCCAGCAGGTCGTCGTCGCAGTTGGAGAGGATCGCGAGGCTCCAGCCGTTGTCGCGCAGGGCGGTCAGCGCGCGGCCGACGTCGTCGAAGATTGGCAGCTCGTGCCAGTGGTCGACGAGCGCGGTCTCGGAGCCCGGGGGCAGCGCGATGCCCTCGCGCTCGGCGGCGCGGCGCAGCGTCTCGGTCAGCACCTCGCGGTAGCGCGGAGTCGGGCGCTGGGCCTCGACGCCGGCCTCGAGGTCGTGGTAGGCGTGCAGCAGCCGCTCGGCGTCCTCGGCCCCGACGTGGGGCGTGAGCGCGGTGCGCATCCCGCCCAGCCAGTCGGCGAGCGTGCCGTAGCAGTCGAAGGTCACCCAGTCCCGCATCGCGCGGATTTCTATCGCGCTACGACGGTTCGCGCAGGACGCGCACGCCGCGGGGGGCGAGGACGAGCTCGCCGCTGCGTCCCGCGAGTTCGCGCCGGGGCGACGTCGTCGCGCGCTCGAATGCGGTCTCGCCTGCCGGGGTCTAGGCTCCCGCGCGGTGCTTCCCGACGAGCAACGCGATCTGCGGATCGCCGCCATCGCCGCCTCGCTGGTCGTCTGCGCGGGGTGGCGGTTCGCCGGCGAAGGCGATGGCGGGCCGCTCGAGCTCGTGCCGGTCCTCGGCGCGGCCCTGTGGTTCGGACGCCGGTGGGCGCTCATCGTGACCGGCGTCGCGTTCGCCCTGACAGCGGTGAGTGAGCAGATCCACGGCGCGTGGGACCTCTCGATGACCGCGGTGGAGATCGCGTTGCTGGCGCTGACGGCGTACGTCGTCGGCGGGCTCGGCGACCGGCAGCGGGCGGGCGAGGCCGAGCTCGAGCGGATCCGTCCGCTCCAGGACGTGCTCGCTCCGAGAAAGCCGCCGCGGCTCCCGCTGATCGACGTGGCGAGCCGCTACATCCCGGCGCAGGCCGGAGTGTCGGGGGATTTCTACCAAGTGGCGGCGGGGCGGAACGGCGCCGCGATCGTCGTCGTCGGCGACGTGGTCGGAAAGGGGATGGATGCGGCGCGGCGGTCGACGTTCGCGCGCGCGATCGTCGCGGCCTGCGCGCCCTACGCCAAGGACCCGGCGACGATCGTCAGGACCGTCAACACCGAGCTCGTCCACCAGTACGGAGTGTCGGCGCACTTCATCACGATGCTCTGCGTCGTCGTACACGCCAACGCCACCGTGAGCTGGGCCTCGGCCGGCCACCCGCCCCCCGTGTCGTTGGCCGACGGCGAGCCGATCGGCGCCCTCCGGACCGGTCATCCACTCGGCATCGCTCCTGAGATCGTCGACCTCGAGGTCGCCCACGCGCCGCTCCCCGCCGCGGGGATCCTGCTGTACACCGACGGACTCACCGACGCGCGACCGCCCGGCCGGCGCTTCCAGCCCTTCGGCGAGGCTCGCGTCAGCGCGGTGCTCCGCGAGGTCGACGCGCCGACGCCCGAGGAGGCGGTGCAACGACTCGCGCACGCTGCACAGCGGTTCTCGGGCGGGCCGCTTCCCGACGACCTGTGTCTGGTCGCCCTGCGCTCGCGCTTCGAGGCTGCCTGGTACACCGGCCGCGACGAGCCGGTCGGCGCTGAGGCCGCGGGCCCGCCCCCACCGGAGCCGGCGCGCGGCGCGGAGGCGGTTGGCTAGCGCGAGGCGGTGCGGCGGTACTTCGCGACGGCCAGCGGCGCGAAGATCACGATCAGCGCGATCGACCACACGACGGCGCCCCAGATGCTGTTGCCGGCGGGGGCGCCGAGCCACAGCGCGCGCATCGCGTCGACGACCACGGTGATCGGGTTCACCTCGGCGAAGTCGCGCAGGCCGGCCGGCATCGACTCGACCGGCACGAACGCCGCGGAGATGAACGTGATCGGGAAGATCAGCGTGAAGCCGACCCCGTTGGCCGCCTCGGGCGAGGAGACCAGCATCCCGAGCAGCGCGAAGATCCACGAGAACGCGAACCCGAACAGCAGCAGCAGCCCGACGCCGGCGAGGACCTCGAGCGCGCTCGTCTTGAACGAGAAGCCGATGATCAGGCCGGTCACGACCAGCACCACGATCGAGAGCGAGTTGGTCACGACGTCGGCGAGCGTGCGGCCGGCCAGTACCGAGGCGCGGGCCGTTGGGAGCGAGCGGAAGCGGTCGATCAGCCCCTTCGTGAGGTCCTCCGCGAGGCCCAGCGCGGTCACGAACCCGCCGAACGCGATGTTCTGGACGATGATCCCGGGGATCAGGAAGTCGACGTAGTCGTAGCCGGGCGTCGAGATCGCGCCGCCGAAGACGTAGGCGAACAGGAGCACGAACATGACCGGCTGGATCGTGAAGCCGATCAGCAGGTCGGGGGAGCGGGGGAGCCGCACGAGGTTGCGCTCGGCCATCACGAGCGAGTCGGCGATCAGCTGGGTCATGCCGCCACCTCCTCACGGTCGTCCTCGGAGGCCTCGGAGCTGACCGCCTCGTGGCCCGTGAGGGAGAGGAAGACGTCGTCGAGCGTGGGCCGGCGGACGCCGAGGTCCTCGACGCCGACGCCCGCGTCGTCGAGGCGGCGGACCGCCTCCATGATCGCGCCGTTGCGCTGGTCGACGGGCACTCGCACGGTCTCCCCCTCGATCTGCGGCGGCTCGCCGGACATCGGCGCGAGCGCCTCGGCGGCGCGCGTGGCGTCCGCGCGGTCGGACAGGTGGACCTCGAGCCCCTCGCCGCCGACGCGGTCCTTGAGCTCGTCGGCGGTGCCGTCGGCGATCACGCGACCGCGGTCGATGACCGCGATGCGATCGGCGAGCCGCTCGGCCTCGTCCAGATACTGGGTCGTCAGCAGGACGGTCGTGCCGTCCGCGACCAGGCCCTCGATCGTCTCCCACAGGCCGACGCGGCTGCGCGGGTCCAGGCCCGTCGTCGGCTCGTCCAGGAACAGCACCGGCGGCTCGGCGACCAGCGCGGCGGCGAGGTCGAGGCGGCGGCGCATGCCGCCGGAGTAGGTCTTGGCCACGCGTTCGGCGGCGTCGCTGAGCTGGAAGCGCTCGAGCAGCTCGCGGGCGCGCGCGGCAGCCGTCTTGCGGCTCATGCCGTAGAGACGGCCGACCATCACGAGGTTCTCCTGGCCCGTCAGGTGCTCATCGACCGCGGCGTACTGGCCGGCCAGGCCGATGCGCGCGCGCAGCGCGCCCGCGTCGCGGACGACGTCGAGCCCCGCGACGCGCGCGCTGCCCGCATCCGGCTTGAGCAGGGTCGCAAGGATGCGGACGGTCGTGGTCTTGCCGGCGCCGTTGGGGCCGAGGACGCCGAGGACGGTGCCTCGCGGGACCGCGAGGTCGATACCGTCGAGCGCGCGCACCTTCCCGAACGTCTTGACCAGGCCGCTGACGGAGATGGCCGGCTCGTCACCGGCGTCTTCGAATGAAAGCATCGCTGGAACGTACGCGCCATTTAGGCCAGGATCTGTCCTCAATGTCCGGAAGGATCGACGCGTGGGCGACGCCACCACCTCCAGCCGGCTGCTGACGCTGCTGTCCCTGCTGCAGGGGCGCCGCGACTGGCCCGGCGGCGAGCTCGCCGACCGCCTCGAGGTGTCGGGGCGGACGGTGCGGCGCGACGTCGAGCGCCTGCGCGGCCTCGGCTACCCGGTCGAGTCCCTGACCGGCCCGGCCGGCGGCTACCGCCTCGCGGCCGGCACCGCGATGCCGCCGCTGCTGCTCGACGACGAGGAGGCGATCGCGATCGCGGTCGGCCTGCGCACGGCCGCGCGCGCCTCGATCACCGGCATCGAGGAGACCTCGGTGCGTGCGCTGGTCAAGCTCGAGCAGGTGCTCCCCGCCCACCTTCGGCGCCGCGTCCAGGCGCTGCAGTCGGCGACGATGACGATGCCCAGCGGCGGTCCCACCATCGACCCGCAGATGCTGACGGTGATCGCGGCCGCCTGCCGCGACCACGAGCGCCTGCACTTCGGCTACCGGGGGCGCGACGGCGTCGCCAGCCGCCGCGAGGTGGAGCCGCACTCGCTCGTGAACGTCGGGCGCCGCTGGTACCTCGTCGCCTGGGACTGCGGGCGCGGCGACTGGCGCACCTTCCGCCTCGACCGCCTGACGCGACCCGCGCCGGGCCACCGCTTCACCCCGCGCGAGCTGCCGGCCAAGGACGGCGCCGCCTACGTGAGCCAGAGCCTGTCGGCGGCCCCGAACCGCTACGAGGCGCGGCTCACGCTGCACGCCTCGGCCGAGGCGATGCGCACGCGGGTACCCCGTTGGTCGGGCCCGTTCGAGCCGATCGACGACGAGCGCTGCACATACAGCACCGGCGATGACAACCTCGAATGGCTGGCCGCGCGGATCATGATGCTGGGCGTCGACTTCGACGTCCACGACCCGCCGGAGCTGGTCGCGCACCTCGTGGCGCTCGGACGGCGCCTCGGGCGGCTCGGAAAAGGCTGACTGGGACGCCGCGCCGGCGCCGCCGGACGTCAACGGCAGCTGGGTGGGTTCGATTGGGCGCGGCGGCAGAACTTCGTCCCCGAGCGGGCACCGGACCCGCGGACGAAGAAACGCCGTCGACTCACCAGCCGCCGTTGAAGTTCGCCCGTAGGACCACGGACGCTCGAGCGCCGACTGACCGGCGTTCCATCGCGAGCTCACGGATCCGGGAACGGCTGCGCCGGCACGCCGGGCGGCGCCTCGCGCGTCCCGAGCTCCCACGCGCCGCCGTGCGCGGTGCGCAGCGTGCGCCCGCCGCGCGTCAGCTCGACGGAGGCGATCGAGCAGTTCGTGCTGCGGTGCTCGCCGCCGGAGGGGTCCGAGTAGACCCACGAGACGAGCGGGGCCGCGCGCACCTTGATCCGCACGCCGCTGACCTCGATCGTGCCGCCGTCGGGGTGCTCGTCGACGCGCGCGCGGCGACCGAGGCCGCCGAGGCGCATCCGCTCGCCGTCGAGGTGCAGCGCGCCGTTGGCGATCCAGGGCGTGGTCAGCGGACCCACGCGGACGCGGCCGAGCGCGACGTCCAGCCACGCGTCGGTCGCCCCGTCGAAGCCGACGCCGTGCAGCCAGATCCAGCGCTCGGCGTGCTCGGCGCCCCAGTTGTGGCCGACCATCCCGGGCCACGCGTCAAGCTCCCAGCGCGTCCCGCCCGCCTCGACCCAGCCGGAGATGTGCGTGTCCGGCAGTGGGCTCTCCGTCTTCGTGCGCGGGAGCGGGGCGTCGTAGAGCTTCGGGTGGGGGAGGTGGCGCAGCGGCTCGGAGGCGGGACCGAAGCTGAGCTCCCACGCCGCGCTGCGGCCCTGGGCCCCGGCGCTGCCGCGGGCGCCCGCTGGCCCGAAGTGGCTCGGGCCGAGGTCGAGCCAGTCGCCGGCGCGGGGGTCGGGAAGGGACTGCTTGACCGCGCGCGGCTCGGGCTCGGCGGCGTCGAACAGCGTGCACCACAGCGCGCCGGTCGGTGTGCCGCCGGGGCGCTTGAAGACGGTGTGGCGGATCCACGCCGAGCGGCCGCTTGGAGGGTCGGCCGCGCGCAGGTAGTAGGACTCGTAGTGGCCCTTGTGGGCCGCGACGGCGGGGAAGCGCGGGGCGCTCATCGCTTCCCGTCGCGGTAGCCGAGGTACAGCCACAGCGGGTAGGTCGCGAAGATCGCGGCGCTCACCGCATGGGTGCGCTGGGAGGGGCGGCGGTGGTCGAGACGCAGGACGCCCGAGTTGAGCATCCAGTCGCGGCCGCTCCGCGCGCGGCACGCGCGCCAGATCGGGCGGGTCCAGCGCTGGTTGAGGTAGAGCGGGATGCTGACGCCCCAGAAGATCGCCATCGTGCCGGCGGCGAGCGGGGCGGGGCGACCGGTGCGCGCGATCGCGCGGCCGTTCGCGTAGAGCCAGGGTGGATCGATCAGGAACGACATAGATGGGCCGCCAATCGGGTCGCGAGGGTCATGATCGTGATCTGGGGGTTGACGCCGAGCGAGGACGGGATCGCGCTGCCGTCGCAGACGTAGACGCCCTCGGTCCCGTGCACGCGCCCGTCGCCGTCGAGGACGCCGTGGCTCGGCCGCGCGTCCATGCGCGCGCTACCGAGCGGGTGGAAGGCCATCAGCTTGAGGTCCTCGGCGCGGAGGTCGAGGTCGCGCAGCGGCGCCGAGTCGCCGTCGTGGAGCTCCTGCAGGCGGGCGATCGGCAGCAGCACCGTGCGCGCTCCGGCCGCCCAGAACAGCTCGGCCAGGTGCTCGAGCCCGCGCTTCACGCGCGCCGCGTCGGCGGTCGAGAGGTCGTAGCGCACGACCGGGCGCCCGCCGATCGAGCGCACGCGCCCGCGCGAGTCGTCGTGGACCATGAGGCCGAACTGCGCCATCGAGCGGTAGCCGTCCATCAGCTCACGGTGGCGCTCGCCGGCCGCGGGCAGCCCCATCGCGACGTAGTCCGGCGGGCCCGCGATGCCCTCGAGCAGGATCCCGTCGGAGGCGAACTCGTCGACGAAGTAGGACTGCGGGACGCCGCGAGCCATGTCGACGACCTCGTCCATCACGGCCCAGACCGCCGTGGCGGGGTGGAGGGAGAGGTTGCGCCCGAGCTGGCCCGAGCCGCCGCCGAGCCCGTTGCGGGCAAGCAGGGCAGGCGTGTGGACGGCGCCCGCGGCGACGATGACGCGGTCGGCGTGGACGCGCAGCCGGCCCCCGCCCGCGGTTGCCGCCTCGACGCCGGTTGCGCGGCGGCCGCGGCGCTCGATCCGGCGCGCGCGCACGCCGGTGTACGTCGTCGCGCCGGCGGCGTGGGCCTTCGGGACGTAGGTGACGCCGGCGTGCTGCTTGGCGTTCGCGGGGCAGCCGTAGGCGCACACGCCCGAGCCGACGCAGCCGCGCACGTTGCGGTTGATGAAGCCGCCCGACCAGCCGAGCGCCTCCGCTCCGCGCCGCGCGACATGCGCGTTCGCGCCGGCCAGGTCCGGCGGCACGGGCTGCACGTTGAGCTCGCGCTCGACGCGCTCGAAGCGCGCCGCGAGCGCCTCGGGCGTCAGGCCGTGGAGGCCGAACTCGCGCCGCCAGCGCTCGAGCACCGCGTCGGGGGTGCGGAAGCAGGTGCCCGAGTTCACGAGCGTGGTGCCGCCGACCGCGCGGCCGAGCGGGAGCAGGATCGGCGGGCGGCCGAGCGTCGCATGTTGGGCGGCGTCGCGGTAGAGGCGGGGGAGCATGTCGCGCGGGCGCGCGCTGAACGCGTCGGCGGTGATGTGCTCGCCCTCCTCCAGCAGCACGACGCGCATCCCGGCCTCCGCGAGCTCCTTGGCCACGACCGCCCCGCCCGCGCCGGACCCGATCACGCAGGCGTCCGCGCGCACGACCCGCTCGCCGGTGATGAGCGCGCCTTCGACGATCCCGCCCTCGGGCGTGGGCGGCGCCGCGTCCCGCACCGCGCGCCCGGTTCGCATGCGCTCGCCCGCGTCGTAGCCGAGGTCGCGCATGACGCCGTCGTCGCCGTAGTAGGCCGCCGCGGCCGATGCGCGCAGGGCCTCCGTCAACTGCCCGACGACCGGCAGGCGCGAGCGGCCGAGCCGTGCGAGGGCGGCGGCGCGCCGGGCGCGGTCCATCCCGCGCACGCGCAGCCCGAGCACAAGCAGCGACGCGCGCAGCGCGACCCGGTTCAGGCGCGGCGCGCGGGCCAGCCAGCCGTCGAAGCCGGCGACGGCGTCCGTGGCCCCGACTCGCCGCTTCGGCGGGACGGGCATCGCCACGGCGTCGGCGAGCCCGGAGAAGATCGACGCCTCGCGCCGCGTCAGGCTCATCGCAGGGCCTGCAGCAGCCGCGTCTCCTGCGCTGCGGCGAGCTGGAACACCTCGGCCGCGGCCGCGTCGCCGTCGCCCGCGGCCACCGCACGCGCCGCCGCGCGGTAGCGCGCGACCAGCTCATCGCGGTCGGAGACGATCGGCCGGAACAGCTCGAGATGCTCGAGGTAGAGCGCGCGGATCGAGTTCATGACGAGGAGGAAGACGACGTTGCCGGCGGCCTCGATCAGCACCGCGTACCAGCCGAAGTCGAGGTGCTGGGCGGCCTCGTCGCCGGCGGCGCCCGCGAGCTGTTCGGCCAGCGAGGACAGCAGCGCGGCCTGCTCGTCCGAGCGGCGCGCAGCGGCGAGCCGGGCGGACTCCCCGAGCAGGAGGCGCCGCGCCTCCATCACCGACCGCACCATCTCGACGTCGAGCGACCCCGCGCGGGCGATCAGGTGGACGAGCACGTCGGGGCCGCCGTGCAGCCGCCAGTCGCGCACGCGCATCGCGTCGCCGTGGCGCACCTCGACGAGCCCGAGCTGCTCGAGCCGCTTGACGCCTTCGCGGACCGAGGCCAGGTTGACCCCAAGCTCCGCCGCCAGCGCGCGCTGGGTCGGCAGGCGCTCGCCGGGGGCGAAGCGACCCGCGAGCACGTCGGACACGAGCCGGTGGAAGACCTGGTCCGGAAGGGAGCTGCGAGAGAGCATCGAGGAGCATTGTTCCAGTGTTCCGAACAATGTAAACCCGCAGGCTCCGGAATCGCGCGCAGATGCCGTCCGACCGGCTCCCTACCGTGCTTCTCGTCCCGTCCCCTTCGGAGGCGAAGAGCGACAACCATGCCCCTCTGCTTCATCGATCCGCAGGATGCGATTCGCGTCATGGTCGAGTCGGTCGGCAAGGAGGCCCGCCGCCAACTGCTCGGCGAGCTGGTCCGTGCCTGGGTCGACGAGATCCCGGAGCAGGAGCTCGCGTCCCACTACGCCAAGGCGCTGATCGATCTCGACGAGCACGACCTGTCGATGCTGGCCGCGTGGCACGCCTCGATGGAGTGCGGCACGCCGGTGGCCAACCGCGAGTTCCTCGTCAACGCGTTCCCCGCGCTCGGCGAAGCCCGGCGCGAGGCGCTGAAGATCGCCGCCGGCATGCGCGGCGAGGAGGCGTTCAACGCCGGTGTCGCCGAGGAGCAGGCGCTCGAGACGGTGCTGCCGTGGCTGTCGCGCGAGCGCTGCGAGGAGCTGGCGGCCGAGTGCCTCGAGCTCTACTGCTGGGACCGGCTGGGCTGCGAGAACTGACGCACGGCGGCGTCGAGCGGGTGGGCCGGCGACGACGGGTACGGTGTGCGCGCCACCGAGCCGGGAGATGCGAATGGGCTTCGATCAGTACCACGAGCCGCCAGAGGAGCTGAGCGCCGAACACCGCACCTTCGCGCGCATGATCGCGTCGCTGACCGAGGAGGCGGAGGCGATCGGCTGGTACGGGCAGCGGATCGCGCTCGAAGGCGACAAGGAGGCGCGCGCGATCATGGTCAACGCGCAGCAGGAGGAGTTCAAGCACTTCGCGATGGACCTCGAGTTCCTCCTCCGCCGCACGCCGAAGTGGAAGGCGGCGATGGAGAAGGTGCTCTTCACCGACGGCGACATCGTCGAAGAGGGCGAAGAGGCGGAAGAAGCTGCCGACGAGGCCCCCGAGAGCTAGCCTGCAGGCATGGCCATCGCAACCCCACCGACCGGCGTCTCCAACGGCGCGCTCATCCGCTGGGCGTTCGAGCAGCTCAATCAGCACGACGTCAGCGGTCTCAAGCGGTTCTGGGGCGACGACACCGTCGAGCGCTTCCCGGACCGGACATGCCGTGGCGCGGACGAGATCGTGCGCTACTTCGAGGACACCTTCGCCGCCGTGCCCGACATGCGGATGGAGATCGTCTCGATCGCCGAGCAGGGCGATGACGTCTTCGTGCACTGGAAGATGACGGGCACCCACACCGGCCCGGTCCAGGGGATCGAGGGGACCGGCAAGGCGATCGAGCTCGACGGCATCGACCACTTCGTGCTGCGCGACGGCAACGTCGTCTCGAACTTCGTGGTCTTCGACCAGATGCAGTACTCGCGCCAGCTCGGGATCCTCCCGTCGCAGGACTCGGTGGCCGACAAGGCGATGAAGGCCGCCTTCAACGCCCGCACGAAGCTCGTGCAGCGGCTGAGGGAGCGGAGCTAGGCCCGCCGGAGCATGTCGTAGCGCCCGACGCCCTCGCGGCCGTCGAGCTGCCAGACGAAGAAGGCGCAGTCGAGCCGCAACTGCCCGAGCTCGACGGAGGAGCCGCACAGGACCTGGCCGGCGCCGCGGCGCGGGTAGTCGTCCTCCTCGGCCACCCACAGCTCGAGGCCGGCGCGGCGCTGGTGGCCGTCACCGTCGTAGGTGGTCGAGACGCGCGGGTCCGCGACGGGCAGCGCGCCCTCGGCGTCGAGCAGCGCCCCCCAGGTCGCCTCGTCGGCATGGCTCTCCGCGCCGGCGGGCCGGACGGCGGCGACGGTCAGCGAGCTCCCGTCGTCGAGCCAGGCGGCGAGCGAGCGCGTCAGCGCGATCCTGCTCCAGTCGGCGACGCCCCAGCTGCGCCCGCGCTGTCCGAGGCAGTCGATCGGGTGCCCGGCCGCGGTGCCGGAGACGCGGCAGAGGCGCTCGTGGCCGATCATGCCGCCGAGGCGCGCCGCGTCCTCGTCCTCGGCGAGCTCGGCGGGCGGGGACGCCGCCGTGAACTCGAGGTCGAAGGCGCTCCCACCCGGCGCGTCCAGCGTGACCTGCCAGCGGGCGTGCGGCTCGAGCGTGCGCACGACGAGCCCGGGCATTTGCAGCTCGTCCCAGTCGGCGTCCGCGCCGAGCGCGGTGTCCCCTTCCGCGAGGACGCCGACCGGCTCGCGGCCCGCGAACAGCACGCCCAGCGCGCTGCCCCGCAGCCCGTCCGGCCCGGACGCGACGCCCGCCCGCGCGAGCCCGAAGAAGCCCGCGGCGCGGTCAGCGAACGCGAACGCGACGGCGTCGGTGAACCCCTCGCCGCCCGTCAGGACCGGCTCGCTCACGCCGAGCCCCGGGGCAGCCCGTCGGCATCGACGTCGATGGCCGTCCCGTCGACGTCGCCGGGAGCGCCGTCGCGGCCGGGCGGCCGCCCGAAGCCGGGGGGCGCGCGGCGCGCCGCCGAGGCGATCATGCGGTCGGCGAAGCGGTGCACGAGGATCCGCCGCACGGCCGCGCGCGTGGGCGGCAGCAGCAGGAAGAGCCCGAGAATGTCGGTGAGGAAGCCCGGGGTCAGCAACAGCGCTCCGCCGAAGATGACGAGCACGCCGTCGAGCACCTCGCGCGCCGGCGGGCGCCCGGCCCGCAGTGCGACGTTGAAGCGCCGCCACGTTGCGCGCCCCTGCGAGCGCATCAGCATCGACCCGAGGATCGAGTCGGCGACGAGGATCGCGATCGTCCACAGCACGCCGATCTGCTGGCCGACCTGGATGATCACGTACAGCTCCGCGATCGGCACCACGATGAAGACGAGGATGAGGAGGAGGGGCATCGCGCCCTCGTTAGGCGACTTCGACCGCGACCGCGGGCTGGCGGTCGAGGCCGACGAGCTCGATCAGCGTGCGGATCTGCGGCTGCGGCCGGCGCAGCCGGACGGCCAGGCCCTCCGCGCGCAGGCGCTGCGCGAGCACCGCGAGGTCGAGCATCAGCGAGGGATCGGCGAAGCGCAGCTGCGAGAGGTCGACGCAGACGTCGCGCGGCGCGCCGAGCGCCGCCGAGATCGCGCGCCGCCGGCCCGCGCTCGTAGTCCGATCCTCGTCGCCCGTGACGAGCAGCAGCACCTGGTCGGAGTCGTACTCGACGATCCCGGCAACCTAGTACACGGATCGCCCGCGAGCGAACGCGACCCAGCTTCTAGACTGGGGGAATGGTCAGCGAGGACGACGTCACCGAGGCGCTCTCCAACGTCATCGATCCCGAGCTCGGTCTCGACTTCGTCGAGCTCGGCCTCGTCTATGACGTTGCGATCGAGGGCGGGACGGTCAACATCACCTTCACCCTCACCACCCCCGCGTGCCCGATCGGGCCCCAGGTCTCCGAGCAGATGAAGGAGTTCGTGGGCGAGCTCGACGGCGTCGAGGACGTGGTGCCCTCGATGGTCTTCACCCCGCCGTGGACCCCGGACAAGATGTCCGAGGACGCGAAGTTCGCCCTCGGCTACTGAGTCTTCGACTGCGGTTTGGCGGCCGGCTTCTTCTTCGCCGCCGGCTTCCGCTTCGTCGCGGCGGGCTTC
>JBDTMF010000049.1:0-23058 GCA_039934455.1 Solirubrobacteraceae bacterium | reverse complement strand
AGCGCAGCGTCTCGGCGTCGATCGGGAAGATCGCGCAGGTCGAGCCGAACTCCGGCGACATGTTGCCGATCGTCGCCCGGTCGGCCAGCGGCAGCGCAGCGACGCCGGGGCCGAAGAACTCGACGAACATGCCCACGACGCCGCGCTCGCGCAGCATCTGCGTCACGGTCAGCACGAGGTCGGTGGCCGTCGCGCCCTCGGGCAGCTCGCCCGAGAGCTTGAAGCCGAGCACCTGAGGCATCAGCATCGACATCGCCTGGCCGAGCATCGCCGCCTCGGCCTCGATGCCGCCGACGCCCCAGCCGAGCACGCCGAGCCCGTTGATCATCGTCGTGTGCGAGTCGGTCCCGACGAGCGTGTCGGGGTAGGCCTGGACCGCGCCTTCGTGCGCCGTCTCGTCGCTGGTGAAGACGACGCGGGCGAGGTACTCGAGGTTGACCTGGTGGACGATCCCGGTGTCGGGCGGAACGACCGCGAAGTTGTCGAAGGCGCCCTGGCCCCAGCGCAGGAACGCGTAGCGCTCCTGGTTGCGCTCGAACTCGCGCTCGGCGTTGATGCCGAACGCCTCGCGGCTGCCGAAGGCGTCGACCTGCACCGAGTGGTCGATCACGAGCTCGGCGGGGACGAGCGGGTTGATCTTGCCGGCGTCTCCGCCCCTGCCTCGGCCGGAGGCCTCGTCACCGCTTCCGCTCGCCGCCATCGCGTCGCGCATCGCGGCGAGGTCGACGACCGCGGGCACGCCGGTGAAGTCCTGCATGACCACCCGCGCGGGCGTGAAGGCGATCTCCTGGGTCGGCTCGGCGTTCGCGTCCCAGCTCGCCAGCGCCTCGATGTCCTCCTTCGAGATCGACACGCCGTCCTCGTTGCGGAGCAGGTTCTCGAGCAGCACCTTCAGCGAGAAGGGCAGCCGCGCCACGTCGAACTTCGGCTGCAGCGCGTCGAGCCGGAAGATCTCGTAGGTCTTGCCGCCGACCTCGAGGTCGGCGCGGGCATCGAACGAATTCTCGGACATGCCCTGCAGACTAGCCGCGGCCTCCGGCTCAGCGCGGCAGGGCGAGCGTGCCGCCGTCGAAGCGGACCTCGACGGGCTCGGCGCCGTCGGCCGCCACGCGCCAGGACAGCGTGAGCGGGACGTCCTGCCCCGGCTTGATGGTCGCGATCCTCCCGATCCGCCGGCGCTCGAACTTCGAGCCCTTCACGTGCATCGACCACGGATAGAGGCCGTGGGAGAAGTGCTGGGCGAACAGCGCGGTCGCCTTCAGCCGGTGGCCGGCGGCGTCGAGGACCTGGACGCGATCGATCGCGAGGTCGACGGCCCGCAGCGAGGCGTTGCGCACGTGGCCGGTGAGAATCCGGTCACGCGGGAGCGCCGGGACGAGGATCAGGTTCGGCTTGGTCCTCCACTGCAGCTGCGCGTCGTCGGTGGCCGCCTGCGTGGCGCCGCCGTTGCGCTCACCGAGGAGCAGCAGCCCGCCCACGGCGGCGAGGAGCAGGACGGCCGCCGCGACGGCCCACTTCATCGCGGAGGTTTGGGCGGGGTCGTGAACCAGGTGCAGCCGGGCGGGTCCGGCATCGTGTCCGGGTCCCACGCGGCGCACGGGGCCTCGGCGGCGAACTTCTGCGGCGCGGGCGACTGCTGGAAGATCGAGCCGTGCGGGCACTGCGGGAGCGTCGCCGGGTCGCTCGTGATCCTGCCGCCCGGCGCCTGGTTGCCGAGCCAGCAGTTGCCGATGCCCTGCTCGTCCCAGAAGAAGTCGATGCCGTTGGGCGCGCGCTTGTTGTCGCGGCCGAGCCCCATCTGGTTGCCGATGAACTTGTTGCCGTTGGACGTGTCGAACTGCTTGGCCGGGTCGTTCTCACCGCGCACCGAGGCCGGGATCCAGAACAGGCGCACACCGGAGCGCCAATTGTCGTAGATCGCGTTGTCCTGGATGATGTTCGCGTTGACGCCGTAGAGGATGAAGCCCGATCCGACCGGCACCTGGAACTGCGGGCAGACGATCTCCCGCTTGCGCTTGTCGAACGTCGTGTTCTTGCAGTACGTGTCGCGGTCGTCCGTGAAGAAGTTCCTGTTGTTCGAGTAGACCTGGTTGGCGTTCCACTTCGAGCAGTCCTGCGGCATGCCGGGGTGCCCGGAGGCGAAGGAGTCGTCGGAGATCCCTGCGTTGTTGTCGTGGAAGCTCGAGTTGTGCGTCCACGTGCCGTTGCCCGCCGTGCCCGAGTAGCCGAGCACGTTGTCGTGCGAGTTGACGTGGCGGATCTCGATGCCGTAGCGCTGGCAGTGGCCCTCGGGGCCCGAGCCCGGGTAGATGCCGGAGTCGCCGTTGCCGTAGGCGTCGATGTGCTCGTAGAGGCCGTGGTCGGAGGCGAAGGTGAGCACGCCGTAGTTCTGGGCGTAGGGCGTCACGAGCAGGCGAAGGCGGAAGCCGTTGGTCTCGACGACATCGACGTCGTTGAACGCGCCCTGCTCGACCCACACGTTGCGCAGGAAGAAGCCGTCGGCGCGGTCGGCGCGAATGACGTCCTTCTTGAGGCGGTCGCCCACGATCGTGACGTCCTTCGGGCGCCGGCCCATGCCCTCGATCAGCAGGTTGCACCTCTGGTCGCACTCGCGGTCGGGGTCGGACAGCGAGTCCCCGATGATCGCAATCAGGTTGCGCATGTTCGGGCACGTGGCCTGCGCCTCGAACGTCGGCACGGCCTGGTCGCCGTCGTCGGGCGTCTCGAACATCGCCGCGCACGCGGGTTCGTTGACCGAGACCTTGCGGCTGGGCAGCTCCTTGTAGACGCCCGGCATGATCTGGATGCGGTCGTTGGTCTTGGCCCGGTTGACCGCGGTCTGGATGTTGCGGAAGCGGCACTTCTTGAGCGCCCGCAGGCGGATCCGCTTCGTCCGGGCGCGGGCCTTGCCCTTGAAGGCCTTGCGGATCAGCCGCTTGGAGTTGCTCTTGCAGACGATCAGCGGCGTGCCGGTGTGCTTGTACTTCGGCACCGAGCCCTTTGACGCGTCCGGGAAGTAGGACTGGCGCTCAGGGTGCGCCAGCGCGGAGGACGCGCAGGCCATCAAGGCCGTCAGCACCGCGAGCAGCGTCCATACCCTCCTCATCCGAACGGGAACGTACACCACTAGAGTCATCGGCGTGCGCCCCCGCCTCCTCGCCGCGCTCGTGCTGGCGCTGCTCGTCATCCCCGCCTCCGCGTCGGCCGCGCCGCGCGTCCAGCACCTCAAGTTCCGCTACGGGCCGCTCACCATCCACCCGGGCCAGAACACGATCTCGATCGACGGGGACAAGGTCCCGCGCCCGAAGCGCGCAGGCTGGATCGTCGGGTTCCATCCCAACCTCGAGTACACGAACGGGAAGATCCCCGGCGTCGACGTGATCCACCTGCACCATGCCGTCTGGCTCATCAACGGCCAGCTCACGTTCGCGGCGGGCGAGGAGAAGACGAACGTCAGGCTGCCGCGCGGCTTCGGGTGGCGCCACGAGCCCGAGGACCGCTGGGTGCTCAACCACATGGTCCACAACCTGCTGCCGAACCAGGCCCGCGTCTACGTCACCTACACGCTCGACTTCGTCCCCGACTCCTCGCCGCTCGCCAAGCGGATCCGGCCGGTCATGACGCGCTGGGTCGACGTCCAGGGCGGCAGGGCCTATCCCGTCTTCGACGTGCACCGCGGGACCGGCGCCGGCGGGCGCTTCACCTACCCGCGCGACGACCCGAATCCCTACGGCGGCGACGGGCGGGCCCGTAATCAACAGGTCATCCAGCGCAACGGCGTGCTCGTGCAGACCGCGGGGCACCTGCACCCCGGCGGGCTCTACACGGACCTGACGCTCACGCGCGGCGGGCGCACCGTGAACCTGTTCCGCTCTCGCGCGCACTACTGGGAGCCGGCGGGCGCGGTGTCATGGGACGTCGCGATGACCGCGACGCGCTCGAGCTGGCGCGTCAAGGTCAAGCGCGGCGACGTCCTCAGCGTGTCGGCGACCTATGACTCCAAGCGCGCCTCGTGGTACGAGTCGATGGGGATCATGCCCGTCGCCTTCGCCCCCGGCGCGCCCGGCGGCGTCGACCCCTTCTCGGGCAAGCTCGAGCGCCGCGGCCGGCTGACGCACGGGCACCTGCGCGAGAACGACAACCACGGCGGAGCGGGCGGCGGGCTCCCGGACGCGCGCACGGCGCCGGACGGGCCCGCCGCGACCGCCCCGGTCGCGATCACCGACTTCCTCTACGGCCAGGGCGACCTGCTGCGCGCCGGCGCCGCCTCGCGGCCCCCGGTCGTGGCGGCCGGGCAGACGCTGGGCTTCCGCAACGCCGACGCGGCGCGCACGATCTACCACACGATCACCGCGTGCCGCGCGCCCTGCAACCGGACGACCGGGATCGCCTACCCGCTCGCCGACGGGCCCGTCGAGTTCGACTCCGGCGAGCTCGGCTTCGGCCCGGCGGGCTTCACCCCCGCCGCCAACCGCGACACGTGGGCGACCCCGGCGAACCTCGGCCCCGGGACCTACACGTACTTCTGCCGCGTGCACCCGTTCATGCGTGGGGCGTTCCGGGTGAAGGGCTGAGTCGCGGCCGGGCGGGCGGGGTAGTTTTGCCGGGATGGCCGACACCCTCACGCTGATGCGCGTCGCCGTCCTGGGCACCGGGATCATGGGCGCGCCGATGGCGCGCAACATCGCCGCCGCCGGCCACGAGGTGCGCGCCTGGAACCGCTCGCGCGAGAAGGCCGAGCCGCTCGCGGAGCACGGCGTGACCGTCGCCGGCAGCGTGGCCGAGGCGGTCGAGGGCGCCGAGGTGGTCGTGACGATGCTCGCCGACGCACGGGCCGTCGAGGCGGTCGCCGAGGAGGCGCTCGGCGCGATGGACGGCGCGGTGCTCGCCCAGATGAGCACGATCGGCCTCGCCGCCACCGACCGCCTGGCCCAGCGTGCGCGGGAGGCCGGCGTCCCGTTCGCCGACGCCCCCGTGTCGGGCACCAGGCAGCCGGCCGAGCAGGGCAAGCTGCTCGTGCTCGCCTCCGCGCCCGAAGACGTGAGGGAGCGCGTCGATCCCGTGCTCGACGCGGTCGGGGCGAAGACGGTGTGGCTGGGCGAGGCGGGCCAGGGCCAGCGCCTCAAGCTCGTCCTCAACACCTGGCTGCTCGGCATGACCGAGGCGCTGGCGGAGGCGATCGCGCTGGCCGAGGGCCTCGGCGTCGACCCGCGCACCTTCCTCGAGACCATCGACGGCGCTCCGGTGGGCGCGCCCTACGCCCAGCTCAAGGGCCCGATGATGATCGACGGCGAGTTCCCGCCCGCGTTCCCGCTCGAGCTGGCGGCCAAGGACGCCCGGCTCGCGCTCGAGGCCGCCGAGGCGGCCGGCCTGCGGCTCGGCGCGCTCGCCGCGGTGGCGGAGCAGATGGGCCGCGCGACCGAGGAGGGCCACGGCGAGAAGGACATGGCGGCAACGATCCACGCCAGCCGTCCCGCCGGATAGATGGCCCGCGCGCTGATCATCGTCGACTACCAGAACGACTTCGCCCGCCCCGACGGCGCCCTGTCGGTGCCGGGGGGCGAGGAGATCGCTGCGGACATCAACGCCCACGCCGCCTCGGGCGACTACGACCTCGTGCTCGCGACGCGCGACTGGCATCCGCGCGACCACGGCTCCTTCGCCGCCGAGGGCGGCCCGTGGCCGCCGCACTGCGTGCAGGACACCGCGGGAGCGGAGCTGCACCCCGGCCTCGGCACCGGGCCGATCGACGCGATCGTCGACAAGGGCCAGGACCCCGGCACGGACGGCTACTCGGGCTTCGACGGGACCGGGCTCGCGCAGCGGCTGCGCGACGACGGCGTCGACGCGCTCACCATCGTCGGGCTCGCCACCGACTTCTGCGTCAAGCACACCGCGCTCGACGCGGTGCGCGAGGGGTTCGCCGTCCGCGTCGACCCGGCCGCGGTGCGGGGCGTGGAGGTCGAGGCGGGCGACTCCGAGCGAGCACTCGAGGAGCTGCGGGCCGCCGGTGCGACCGTGGCGTAGCCGCCCCGCCGCCGCGAGCGCGGCGGAACGCCTGCTCGCGGAGCTGCGCCCGCACGTCGACGACCCGCGGGTGCTCACGGCGATCAAGGAGGTGCCGCGCGACCGCTTCGTCCCCGAACAGCGCCAGGGGGAGGCGTGGGACAACGTCGCGCTGCCGATCGGCTCGGGCCAGACGATCTCCCAGCCGCTGGTGGTCGCGCGCATGTGCGAGCTGCTGGAGCTGCGCGGCGACGAGCGCGTGCTCGACGTCGGCACCGGCTCGGGCTACCACGCGGCGGTGCTCGCCCGGCTCGTCGCGCACGTCTGGAGCGTGGAGCTCCACCCCGGGCTCTCGGAGCGCGCGGCGCGCGCGCTCGCCGCCGTCGGCGCCGCCAACGTGACGCTGCTGGTCGGCGACGGCTCGCTCGGCTACCCGGCCGCAGCGCCCTACGACGCGATCAACATCGCCGCGGCGATGGCCCGGATCCCGCCTGCGCTGCCCGAGCAGCTCGCCGCGGGCGGCCGGCTCGTCGGCCCGGTCGACGCCCGCGACCAGCGGCTGATCCTGCTGCGCCGCGGGCCGGACGGCGAGCTGCGCAGCGAGCCGCACGAGCGCGTGCGCTTCGTGCCCCTGGTCAGCGGACCGGAGTGAGGCGCTCGCTGGGCCGGTACTCGCGCCCGACCTTCGCGCACGGCCGCCCGTCCGCGAGCACGACGTCGGCGGTGAAGTCGTTGGAGCCGCGGATCAGCGCCGAGCCGACGCCGTAGGCGTCGACGGGCACCTCGGCGGCCTCGAAGGCGCGGATGCGCTCCGCGTTGAAGCCCCCGGAGACGACGATCTTCACGTCGCGGAAACCGTGACCGTCGAGCTCGTCGCGGACGAGGTGCACGAGCTCGGCGTCGACCCCACGCGGGGCCGCTTCGCCGTGCTTGCGCTGCAGCGCAAGGTCGGCGAGCCGGTCGGAGGTGTCGAGCCGGACGCCCCAGAGCGAGGGGCCGAGCGCCTTGGCGACCTCGAGCGCGGTGCGCACCGAGTCGTTCTCGAAGTCGACGAGCACGGTCACCTGCATCTGGTCGCCGAAGCTGCGGGAGAACGCGCGCGACGCCGCCACCGTGTCCCCGCCGTAGGCCGCGATCAGCCCGTGCGGCACCGTCCCGATGCCGCGGCCGCCCCACCACGACGCCTGCGCGTCCGTGGAGACGCCGATCGCGCCCGCCACGTGCGCCGCCCACCCGTCGCCCGTCTGCACCAGCCAGTGGTCGTGGCGCGCGGGGAAGTAGATGATCGGCTTGCCGCCCGCGGCGTCGACGACCTCGCGCACGTTGCGCATCACAAGCGTGCGGCGGGCCATGCAGCCGAGATAGACCGTCTCGAGGTGGGCGAACAGCGCGTAGTCGCCCTCGATCGTCATCACCGTCTCCCACGGCTCGATCCCGTCGCCCTCGTGCAGCGCGAAGACCTCGAGCGCGTCCCAGCCGTCCTCCCACGAGCCGTCGGGGCGCCGCCGGCCCGCGCACTGGCGCAGCACCGCGAGCGCCTCGTCGACCCCGCCGAGGATCGCGTCCTTGCGCTGGAAGACCTGCATCACCACGCGCGGGTGGCGGTCGTCCAGCTCGAGCGTCGCCTTCGCGTAGTTGAAGTAGACGTCGGAGTAGTAGCCCTCCCTGATCTTCTCGACGGGGAGGCGGAACACATCCGGTGCGAGCCGCTCGCGCTCGGTGACGCCCATCGTCCGCAGTAAACCAGCCGCAACGGGGTAGACCCGCAGCCATGGCCTCACGCAGCGCAATCGTCACCGGGGCGGCGAGCGGCATCGGCCGCGCGATCGCCCAGCGTCTCCTCGACGACGGCTTCGACGTCCTCGCCGTCGACCTCAAGCCCGACGAGGACGGGCCCGGCGTGCCGTACGCCGCCGATCTGACCACCCGCGACGGCAACCGCGGCGCGGTCAACGCGGCGATCGAGCAGTTCGGCCGCCTCGACGCGATCGTGCCGAACGCCGGCTTCCAGCACGTCGCGCCGATCGCCGAATTTCCCGAGGACCGCTGGGACGGGCTGATCGCCGTGCTCCTCACCTCCCCGTTCCTGCTCGCCCGCTACGGCTGGGAGCACCTGGTCAAGTGCGGCGACGGTCGCTTCATCGCGATCGCCTCCGCCCACGCGCTCGTCGCCTCGCCCTACAAGGCCGGCTACGTCGCGGCGAAGCACGGCGTGATGGGCCTCGTCCGCACGCTCGCGCTCGAGGGCGCGGAGCGCGGCATCATCGCCAGCGCCGTCTGCCCCGGCTTCGTCCGCACGCCGCTGGTGGAGAAGCAGATCCCGGACCAGGCCAAGGCGCACGGGGTGTCCGAGGAGGACGCGCTCGAGCAGGTGATCCTCGCCCCGCACGCCGTCAAGCGGCTGATCGAGCCCGAGGAGGTCGCCGGCGTGGTGGCGTTCCTGCTCGGCCCGGACGGCCGCGCGTTCTCGGGTGCGCCCGTGTCGATGGACCTCGGCTGGACCGCGCGCTGAGCAGCGCCAGCTAGCCTGGGGGCGTGAGCGCGTTCGAAGCGATCGTGCTCGGGATCGTGCAGGGTCTGACCGAGTTCCTGCCCATCTCGAGTACCGCACACCTGCGGATCGTCCCGGCCTTCGCCGGCTGGGAGGATCCCGGCGCGGCCTTCACGGCCGTGGTCCAGCTCGGCACGATGGCCGCGGTCCTCCTGTACTTCCGCGAGGACCTGTGGCGGATCGCCCGCGCCTCGCTGGCCGCGCTGCGCGACCGCGAGGCGCGCAAGAGCCTCGACGCCCGGCTCGGGCTCTACATCGTGCTCGGCACGATCCCGATCGGGCTCTTCGGGCTGATCTTCAAGGACCAGATCGAGACCGGCGCGCGCGACCTGACGCTGATCGGTTGCACGCTGATCGCGCTCGGACTCGTGCTCCTGGCCGCGGAGAAGGCCGCCACCCACCGGCGACACCTCGAGGACCTCAACGGCCGCGACGGCCTGATCATCGGCCTCGCGCAGGCCGCGGCGCTGGTCCCCGGCGTCTCGCGCTCCGGCGCCACGATCACGGCGGGCCTCTTCCTCGGGCTCGAGCGGACCACGGCGGCGCGCTACTCGTTCCTGCTCTCGGTGCCCGCCGTCGTGCTCTCGGGGCTGTTCGAGCTGCGCCAAGTCGGCGACGGCCAGCACGCCGCCGCGGTGCCGACTGTGATCGCGACGCTGATCGCCTTCGTCGTCGGCTACGCGTCGATCGCGTTCCTGCTGCGCTACCTCACGCACCACTCGACCGCGATCTTCGTGGGCTACCGCGTCCTCTTCGGCGCGCTCGTGCTGGCGCTCGTGGCAGCCGGCACGATCAACTAGGGTCGCCCGATGTCCCGACTCCTGCCGGCGGCCCTCGCGGCTGCCCTGCTGCTGCCTGCCACCGCCTCCGCGCGCGACTATGCGGACACCGCCCGCAACGTCGTGCCCTCCGGCCAGTGGGGCGAGGCGCCCGTGCCGGCGGGCGCGGACTCGCAGGCCAAGCTCTACGACTCGCTCACGCCGCGCTTCGACCAGGTCACCGCCGCCGACCTGAACACCTCCTTCAAGTCCGAGGGCTTCGGCGTCGGACCGGACGGGCCCGCGAAGCGCGAGCGCGTCCCGCGCCGCGGCGTGAAGATCGTGCGCGACCGCTACGACGTCCCGCACATCACGGGGCGCAAGCGCGACGACGTGACGTGGGCGATGGGCTGGGTGCTGCAGGAGGACCGCGGGCTGCTGCTCGCGCAGGGCCGCTACCCCGCCCGCCTGGCCGCCGTCGACGCGCCGAACATCAAAGCGTTCGGCCTCGTCACCGGGCTCAAGAGCGTGACGCCGTCGAAGCAGATCAACCGCATCATCCGCCGCAACGGCCTGCGCGCGCTGCGCACCGCCGGGCCGGATGGCAAGCGCCTGTTGCACGACATCGACGTCTTCATCGACGGCATCAACGCGCGGATGCACGCGGATAGGAGCACGGCGGAGAGGTTCACGCGCGTCGACCTGTTCGCGGTCAACGCGCTCGTCGGCCAGATCTTCGGCGAGGGCGGGGGCAAGGAGGGACTGCGCGGGCAGTTCTACGGCGCGCTGCGGGCGCGCCTGGGCAACAGCGCGGCGAAGACGCTGTTCGACGACCTCTCCGAGCACAACGACGCCGACACGCCGACGACGATGACCCGCACGACCCCGTATGAGCGGATCCCGAAGACGCCGCGCGGCAACGCGATCCTCGACGCCGGCAGCCTGCACAAGACGCTGACCGCGGGCGCGAGCGCGGCGAGCAAGGGCACGCCGAACTGGGCGAGCAACTTTCTCATCGTCGGCTCCAAGCGCTCCACCACCGGGCACCCGCTGTTCGTCGGCGGCCCCCAGATCGGCTACTTCTATCCCGGCCTCACGCTCGAGGCCGACGTCCGCTGGCCCGGCCACCAGGCCCGCGGCGTCTACTCGCCCGCCAACCCCGGGACGATCCTGATCGGCCGCGGCGAGGACTTCGCCTGGAGCCTCACGTCGGCCGGCTCGGACCTGATCGACGAGTACGCCGAGATCCTCTGCGGCGGCTCCTCCACCCGCTACCGCTACCGCGGGAAGTGCCGCCGCATGGGCACGGTCAACGCGGGCTCCGTCAAGGGCGAGGGCAGCATTCGCTACCGCACGACGGTCCACGGTCCCGTGACCGGCTACGCCACGGCCGGCGGCAGGCGCGTGGCGATCGCCCGCAAGCGCGCGAGCTTCGGGCGCGACGTGCTCTGGCAGCTGCCCTTCCGCGACGCCACGATCGGCCGCATCACCGGCACCCGCTCGTTCGTCAAGGCGTTCGCGCGCTCGCCGTTCACGTTCAACGTCGGCTACGCCGACGACCGCGACATCGCGATGTTCTCGGCCGGCCAGCTGCCGCGCCGCGACCCCCGCGTGGACCCGCGGCTCCCGACGCTCGGCACGGGCGGCTATGAGTGGCGCGGCATCCTCCCCTCGCGCAAGCTCCCGCAGCAGGTCAACCCGAGTGGCGGCGCGTTGCTGAACTGGAACAACAAGCCCGCGCCCGGCTTCGGTGCGGCCGACGACAACTGGTCCTACGGCTCGCTGCACCGCGTCTCGCTGCTCCGGAACCAGATCGCGCGGCACGCCACGCACGACCTCGCGTCGGTGACGAGCGCGATGAACGCAGCGGCGACGCAGGACCTGCGCTCGACCGCGCTGACGCCGACGCTCTCGACGCTGCTGCACGGCGGTCCCGCGCCGAGCGCGCGCGCCCAGCGCTCGCTCGAGCTGCTGGAGGCGTGGCGCGCGACCGGCTCCTCGCGGCTCGACCGCGACGGGGACGGCGCCATGGACGCGGGCGGCGCGCCGGCGATCATGGACGCGTTCTATCCGCACCTGGTCGACGCCGTGCTCGGTGGTGCGCTCGGCCCGCAGCTCGCCGACCTCAAGTCGCTCGAGGGCGCCAACAACGGTCCCGGCTCCGGCTTCACCGGCGGTGGGATCAACTACGTCGACAAGGACCTGCGCCAGCTGCTCGGGACAAGGTTCAGGCACCCGTTCAAGACCCGCTTCTGCGGCGGGGGGGACGTGAACGCCTGCCGCACCGCGGTCTGGAACGCGCTCGACGCCGCCGGCCAGGAGCTCGAGTCCGCGCAGGGCAGCGCGAGCCCCGACGCCTGGAAGTCGGACGCCGCGAAGGAGCGGATCGCCTTCGCGCCGGGGCTGCTGACGACGAAGATCGCCTACACGAACCGACCGAGCGGGATCCAGCAGGTCATCTCGTTCAAGGGGCACCGCAGCCGGCGGCGCTGACCCTCAGGGGGCCCCGGATGCGAGCCGCTCGCATCCGGGATAGCGTCCCGCAGCGTGACCGTGACGGAGACCGGAACCCGCGCGTGCGAGGCGGAGGAGAGCGGCTACGCGACGACGCACGACGGGCTGCGCCTGTACTGGGAGGTCTACGGCGCCGGCCCGACGACGATCGTGCTGCTGCCAGCGACGCCGATCAGCCACTCACGCCTGTGGAAGGGGCAGCTGCACTACCTCGCGCGCCACCACCGGGTCGTCGTCTACGACGGGCGCGGCAACGGGAGGTCCGACGACCCGGATCCGTCGGGGAAGTGGCTGCACCGCTGGTGGGCGTCCGACTGCCTGACGGTGATGGACGCCACCTCTACCGAGGCGGCGGTGCTCGTCGGCATCTGCAACGACGGCGTCTGGCCCTCCGTGCAGATCGCCGTCGCCCACCCGGAGCGCGTGCTCGGGATCTTCGCGATCGGCCCGGGGGTCCCGCTGCTGACACCGCCCGGCTCCTGGCGAGCGGACTCGATCGCGACGTTCGAGGACGAGATCCCATCGCCGGAGGGCTGGGACAAGTTCAACCGTCACTACATCCGCGCCGACCATCGAGGGTTCCTCGAGTTCTTCTTCGGCGAGATGTTCCCGGAGCCCCACTCGACGAAGCAGGTCGAGGACGCCGTCGCGTACGGGCTCGACGGCCCGGTCGAGGTGCTGCTGATGGACGACGACGAGCCGGTTGCGGAGACGAAGGAGGAGGTCGAGGAGCTGTGCCGGCAGGTGCGCTGCCCCGTGCTCGTCGTCCAGGGCGATCGCGACCAGTGCCAGCCGTTCGAGCGCGGCCTCGCGCTGGCGGAGCTCACCGGGGCGGAGCACGTCGAGCTCGCCGGCGCCGGCCACATCCCGATGGCGCGCGACCCGGTGCTCATCAACCGGATGATCCATGCGTTCGCCGGCCGCTTCGAGCCGGCCGAGCCGCAGCGCCGCACCTGGGTGCGTGCGGGCGCCCGGCCGCGGCGGGCACTGCTCGTCTCGTCCCCGATCGGCCTCGGGCACTCCTGGCGCGACGTCGCGATCGCGCGCGAACTGCGGGCTCGCGTGCCGGGCCTCGAGGTCCATTGGCTCGCCCAGGCGCCGGTGACGACGCTGCTCGAGGCGTGCGGCGAGACGGTTCATCCCGCGAGCGCCGCGCTCGCCCCCGAGGCCGCGCACGTCGACGCAGAGGCGGGCGAGCACGACCTCCACGCTTTCCAGATGCTGCGCCGGCTCGACGAGATCTTCTGCGCGAACTTCATGGTCTTCCACGACCTCGTGCAGGAGGAGCCGTTCGACCTCTGGATCGCTGACGAGGCATGGGAGGTCGACTACTTCCTGCACGAGAACCCGGAGCTCAAGACCGCGCCCTACGTCTGGCTCACCGACTTCGTCGGCGTGCTGCCGCTGCCCGGCGGCGGCGAGCGCGAGGCGTTCCTCGCCGCCGACACCAACGCCCAGATGGTCGAGCACGTCGCGCGCAACCCGCGGCTACGCGACCGGTCGATCTTCATCGGCGATCCCGACGACATCGTGGCCGAGCCCCTCGGGCCCGGGCTGCCGGCGATCCGCGAGTGGACCGAGCCGCGCTTTCGCTTCTCGGGCTACGTCACCGGCTTCGACCCGGCCGAGATCGCCGACCGCGACGCGCTGCGGGCCGAGTTCGGCTACCAGCCGGGCGAGAAGATCTGCCTCGTCACCCCGGGCGGCTCCGGCGCGGGGATCGATCTCCTGCACCGCGCCGCCGCCGCCTTCCCGGAGGCCAAGCGCCGCGTCCCCGGGCTGCGCATGATCCTCATCGCCGGCCCGCGCATCGACCCGGGCTCGCTGCCGAGCGCCGACGGGCTCGAGACCCACGGATACGTCCACCGCCTCTACCGGCAGCTCGCCGCCTGCGACCTCGCGATCACCCACGGCGGCCTCTCCACCACGATGGAGCTGACCGCCGCCGGCCGCCCGTTCCTGACCTTCCCGCTGCGCCGCCACTTCGAGCAGAACCGCCACGTCGCGCACCGGCTCGACCGCCACGGGGCCGGCCGGCGCATGGACTACCACCGCGACGGGCCGTCGGAGGTCGCCGCCGCGATCGCCGAGGAGATCGACCGCACGCCGAGCTACCGGCCCGTCGAGCCGCACGGCGCCGGACGTGCGGCCGCGGCGATCAGCGAGCTGCTCTAGCGGGGGCCGAGCACGCGGTCCTCCAGCCAGCGGTTCCGAAACGCCCCGCGCGGGTCGAGCCGCCCGGCGAGCGCGGCGAAGTCGGGCAGGCGTTCGTAGCCGGGGGCCAGCTCCGCGGCGGTGGCCAGGAACACCTTGCCCCAGTGAGGGCGCGGCGCGAACGGGGCAAGCGCCGCCTCGACCTCGACGAGCACGCGCTCGACGGCCTGCTGCTCGGGCTTCCAGGTGAAGTGGATGCCGATCGTGTCGCGCCCGTACTGCGGGCTGAGCCAGAGACGGTCGGCCGCCATCGTGCGCAGCTCGCAGACCTGGAGCATCGGCCGGATCGTGCCCGCCAGCGCGCGCACCGCCTCGATGGCGGGGACGGCGCGGTCGCGCGGGATCAGGTACTCGGACTGGATCTCCTCGCCGCTGGAGGGCGTGAACCCCATGCGGAACGTCGGCAGGCGCTCCGACCACAGGCCGGCCCGGCCCAGCTGCGGCGTGCAGTTGACCGGGTCGATACCGAGGATCGGATGCCGCTCCTCGGTGGCGGCGCAGGCGCCGAAGAGCGCCTCGCGGATCCGCTCGGGCTCGTCGGTGACCCGGCTCTTGACCCAGACCTGGTCGGCGGCGGCATCGTGGAGGCGGGTGAACACGCTGATGCTGTAGCCGCTCGCGGTGATCGCGTCGAAGTGCTCGTACAGCGCGTGCCACGGCAGCCCCTCGAACACGCGCTGTCGCACCTCATAGGCCGGCTCGACATCGAGCATGACGCGCGTCACCGCCCCGAGGGCACCCAGCCCGACGACGACGCCGTCGAAGTCGTCGTCGCCTCGCGCACAGGTCACGAGGCCGCCGTCGGACGTGACCATCTCGAGCGCCGCGACCTCCGTCGCGAGGTTGCCGTTGCGGTCGCCCGACCCGTGGGTCGCCGTGGCGACGGCGCCGGCGACGGAGATGTGCGGGAGCGAGGCGAGGTTGCGCAGCGCCAGCCCTGCGCGCTCGAGCGCGTCGGCGAGCGCCCCGTACCGCACGGCGCCCGAGCACGACACGGTCCGGGCGGCGGGGTCGACGACGATGCCGGCGGGGAGGTCGTCGAGCGTCACGAGCTCGGCCGCATCGCCGATCGCGTTGAACGAGTGCCGGGAGCCGAGGACGCGGATCTGGGTCGCTGCGGCGACGATCTCGCGGAGCCGCTCGACGGACGCGGGCCGGTGCAGCCGCTCGGCTCGATACGTGTAGTTGCCGGCCCAGTTCATCCCCGCCGCGCCGAAGTGATCGCTCATGGATCCATCCTGCCCGAGGAACTCCTTCTGCTGTGCCGCGCGGCGATCGATGATCTCGGGCATGAGCCCCGATCAGCAGCGCTGATGGGGTGCGGACGATCAGACGTGGGCCGGGATCCGCGATTCGGGCGTGGGTGTCGGGGTCGGGGTCGGGGTCTCGTCCGGCGGGGCCTCGCGGCCAAGCCGCGGCAGCCATTCGAGCCAGCGCGGGAGGTACCAGTTCCAGTCGCCGAGCAGCTTCATCGTGGCCGGGAGCAGGATGGCGCGGACGATTGTCGCGTCGATGAGGACGGCGACGGCCAGTCCGACGCCCATCATCTTGAAGTCGATCATCCCGAGGGTGGCGAAGATCGCGAACGCGGCCACCATGACGAGGGCTGCGCTCGTGACGACGCTCGCGGTCGCGCGGATGCCGTGGGCGACGGCGTCGTCGGTGCTCATGCCGGCCTCGTGAAATTCGCGCACGCGGCTGAGGATCAGCACGTGGTAGTCCATCGAGAGGCCGAAGAGGATCACGAACAGGAACAGCGGGAGCCAGGAGGTCACGCCGCCGATCGAGGTGAACCCGAGCAGTGATTCGAGGTGTCCCTGCTGGAAGACGAGCACGAGCACGCCGTAGGCAGCGCCGACGGAGAGGAGGTTCAGCGCGATCGCCTTGAGCGGGATGACGATCGAGCGGAACGTCACGAGCAGCAGCAGGAACGCGAGCCCGAGCACGAACGCGAACACGAGCGGCGCGTGCGCCTTCATGGAGTCGTTGAAGTCCCGTGAGCCGGCCGTCCAGCCCGCGGTGCGGGCGGTGACGCCGGGCACCTTGCCGAGCGTGGCGGGGATAACCTGGCCGCGCAGCGTGTCAAGCGCGCGATTGGAGGCCGCGTCGGTGCCCTTTCCCTCCAGCCCCACCAGCACACGGGCGGCCCGGTGCGACGCGCTGACCTCGACCGTGATCGGCTCGTGCATGCGCCCACTGGCGAGTGCGGCGCGCCTGAGCGCCGCGATGCCCGCGGTGACCTGGGGAGTGGTCACGTCTCGCGCGCTCACGACCACGACCGCGGGGCCGGCGCCGCCGGGGAACGCCCGCTGGATGCGGGTGTAGACCTGCATCACGGCCAGGTCGCGCGGGAGGCCCTGCGCCCCCGAGTCGACGGTGTGCAGGGACAAGGCGGGGATCGCCAGGGCGACGAGCAGGGCGGCCGCCGCGCCGCCGAGGATGAGCGGGCGGCGCATCACGAGGCCGATGACGGAGCCCCAGAAACGGGACTCGCCGTCGCGTGCGCGGAGCCGTGCGAGCAACGGAATCCGGCCGCGCTCGACGCGGTCGCCGAGCTTGGAGAGCACCGCCGGGAGGACCGTGAGCGAGCCGAGAAGCGCGATGGCGACCACCAGGACGGTGCCGGTCCCGAACGACGCGAAGGTCCGCGAGCCCATGAGGAACATGCCCGCCATCGCGGTCATCACCACGAAGCCGGAGAAGAGGACGGCCCGGCCGGAGGTCGCGGCGGCGGTCTGCAGGGCCTCGGCGCTCGTTCGTCCCCGCGCGCGCTCCTCGCGCACGCGGCGCAGGTAGAAGAGCGAGTAGTCGATGCCGACGGCCAGGCCGATGAGCAGGATCACCGAGTTGATCGATGGGTCGACCGGCATGAGATGGCTGAGCAGAGCCGTCAGCCCGAGCGCCGCGGCGACGGCGGTCACGCCCAGCAGCAGGGGGATCCCGGCGGCCACCAGCGCGCCGAAGGCGAGGAGCAGGATCACCAGCGTCACAGGCAGCGACGTGATCTCGGCCCGCTGAAAGTCCTTCTGGATGCGTTCGTTGATCGCCCGATTGGCGCTGCCGTCGCCGAACTCGCCGACGAACAGCCCGGGATGCGCTCGTTGCACTGCCGCCGTCGCGGCCAGGGCGGGCGCGACGCGATCCTTGGCGGTGTCCGGGTCGCCCGTGATCTGGAACGTCAGCAGCGCCGCGGTTCCGTCCTTGGAGCGCATGCCCTCGTTGCCGCGCTTCAGGGGCGACTCGATCTGCGCGATCGACGGCGTGCGCGACAGGCGCGCCACGAGCTCGGCCACGGCGGCGCGGTACTGGACTCCCGTCAGTGGACCGCTGCGGCTCTGGAACAGCACCTGCTCGCCCGCCCGCTCACTGGGGAACTCGTGGGCCAGCACCCGGTTGGCCGCCAGCGACTCACCGTTGCCCAGCGCCGATTGCTTCAGCGAGACCGTCCCGACCGCGCTTCCCAGCGCGAAGGCGACGACGACGAACGCGAGCCAGCCGAGGATTGCGGTCCTGCGATGCGCGGCGCTCCAATGGGCGGCGCGAGAGGCGAACGTCGTCGATTGCATCGGCACGAGGCTAAGCGGCGCCGTGCGCACCGGCATCCGTAGCCCCCCGCAGCCGCGACGCGGAACTCCGCAAGCGACGGCGAACGAGACCGCCGGTCAGGCGGTCCGTAGAACACCGCGAATTGCTGCGGGATCTTCCGGCTGTGGGCGCGCGCCCGACTCGCCAGGCTCCCACGCATGCCACAGATCCTTCTCGTCTACGCCAGCACCCATGGACACACCGCCACGATCGCCGCGCGGATCGCCGCGGCGCTCGAGCACGACGGCGCGACGGTCGAACTGCAGAAGCTCCATGCGAATGAGACCGAGCCCGCGCCGCCGGACTATGACGCCGTCATCCTCGGCGCCTCGATCCACGCCGGCCACCACCAGCATGCGCTGGTCAAGTGGGCCAAACGCCATCACACCGCCCTCAGCGCGATCCCCTCAGCCTTCTTCTCAGTCTGCCTCACCGCGGCCGATGAAACGGAGGAGTCACGCGCGGCCACGCGCGGCTACGTCGACGACTTCGTCGAGCAGACGGGCTGGACACCGGACCAGAGCGCGACGTTCGCCGGCGCGCTGCAATACCGCGAGTACGACTTCGCCACCCGGCTGCTGGTCCGCCTGCTGATGAGCCGGACGCACCGCCCCACCGACACCTCGCAGGACTACGACTACACGGACTGGGACGCCGTGGACCGCTGGGCCCACGAGCTCACCGCGACGCTCACCCCCACGGTCGCGCCGGCCTGAACGCGCGCCGCTATCGACGAGCGGCGCGCGCGGCTGACACCTCGGGCGAGGGCACCACGATCACCGTGCGATCGGCGTGCTGGAGCAGGGCGTGTGACACGCTGCCAAGCAGCATCGACTTCAGGCCCGTGAGCCCGCGGGTGCCGAGGACGATGGCGGCAGCACCGACCTCCTCGGCCTCGGCCAGGATGACGTCCGCGGTCGTCGTGGTCAGGGCTCTGGTGCGCGGCTGGGCGTTGAAGCCGACGTGCCGGGCGCGCTCGACGCCCTCCTCCGCTCGCTCGCGCGCAGCATGCTCGCTGGCGGCGTCGATCTCCTCGAAGTTCAGAGGCGGGCTCATGAGACCCACCCCCGCGTGCATCACCAGGTCGATGAACGGCTCCCACACCGTGAGGACCGTCGCGGGTTGGCCGCTCAGCAGCTCACCGGCGTGATCGATCGCAGCCCGAGCATCGGACGATCCGTCGTAACAGAGGAGGATCACAGGGGCGTTCCTTCGTCTCGTGTCAGTCTCGGACGAGCTCGCCGTTGGCGGCCGGCGGGACGGGGACGGCCGGGACCGGGGGCGGGACGGCCGCCGCGGCGGCTTCGCGGCTGAGGAAGGCACCGATCTCGCCGATCGTGCTCATCAGCGGCGCCGGGAACATGATCGTGGAGTTCTTGTCGACCCCGATCTCGACCATCGTCTGCAGATTGCGCAGCTGGAGCGCCAGCGGGTGGGCCATCATCAGATCGGACGCGCGCCCCAGCTCGCCGGCGGCGAGTGCCTCGCCCTCGGCGGCGATGATCTTCGCGCGCTTCTCGCGCTCGGCCTCGGCCTGGCGGGCCATCGCCCGCTGCATGCTGTCAGGGAGCTGGATGTCCTTGAGCTCGACGACGGTGACCTTGACCCCCCACTCCTCGGTCTGGACATCGAGGATCTCACGGATGTTCTGGTTGATCTTGTCCGTCTCGGACAGGGTCTCGTCGAGGCTGTGGCGGCCGACGACCGAGCGCAGGGTGGTCTGCGCGATCTGATTGATGGCCGCGGACACGTTCTCGATCGCCACGACCGAGCGCACCGCGTCGTCGACGCGGTAATAGGCCACGGCGGAGACGCCGACGCTGACGTTGTCGCGGGTGATGATCCCCTGCGACTGGATCGGCATCGTGACGATCCGCAGCGACACGCGATGGACGCGATCGACCAGCGGGATGATGAAGATGACGCCGGGCCCGCGGGCACCGTCCTTCACGCGACCCAGCCGGAACTGCACGCCGCGCTCGTACTGCTTGAGGATCCGCACGCTGGCGGCGAGGCCCAGCAACACCAGCGCGCAGAGCACAACGACCACGTAAAGGGCGATCATGGCGAACTTTCTCGCCGGGTCCTCCGGCGCGGTCGGCCATGTGCGGGCGGTCGGCTTCCCCGTGTCGATCCGACTGTGGCGCGAGTGCTCCGCCCCGGGTTGATCGACACGCTGATTGTAGCTGTGCGGTGGTCGCGGTACCGTCGAGTGTCTTGGTCTTGGCATCTTCGGCACACCTCTGACCTTGTCTCCTCGACTCACCGTCTACGGCGTCGGAGGCGAGCTTGCCGCCGCAACGAACTGAGCGCGTCCATGCCTGGCAGGATCGATCGGGGCCGGCGCTGACCGCCTCGGTGGCGCCCGTTCCTCCACCGCTGGTGCTCGGCGGTGGAGACGAGGTGGCCCAGACCGCGGCCGAGTTGATCGCGAACCGCCTGCGCGCGCGCCCGCGGCTGCGCATGCTCCTCCCCACCGGGCATACGCCGCTCGGGGTCTACGCGGCGCTGCGCGCCCACGCCGCCCGTCGTGAGCTGCCGAGCGAGGTTGCCACGGTGTTCCAGCTCGACGAGTACCGCGGTGTGTCGCCGCAGGACGAGCGCAGCTTCGCCGCGTACCTGCACCGTGAGCTCAACGGCATCCCCCTGGGCGCGGTCCACGGCCTCGACGGCGCCGCAGCGGACGCGGCGGCCGAGTGCGCGCGCCACCAGCGGCAGCTCGAAGAGGCGCCGATCGATCTCGCGGTGCTCGGTCTCGGCCACGACGGCCACGTCGCCTTCGACGAGCCCGGCTCGAGTCTGGAGAGCGGTACGCGCGTCGTCGCGCTGCATTCGCGGACGCGGGCGGACGCGGCCGCGGAGTTCGGCGGCCTCGAGCACGTGCCGACCCACGCGCTCACCGTCGGGCTGCGCACGCTCATGGGCGCTCGCGAGGTGTTCATGCTCGTCACCGGCGCGGACAAGGCCGACGCGTTGCAGGGCATGCTGCTCGCGCCCGCAGGGAGCTTCTTCCCCGCGTCGCTGCTGCGCACCCACCCGCGCCTCACCGTGATCTGCGACGCGGCGGCCGCGACGGGACTGCGCGGCGTCGCGCGTGGGAATCACGTCGCTGTCGTCCTCGGCCATCGCGATCCGGGCTTCAGCCACGAGCACCGGATCTCGCGCGAGTCGCTCGGCAGAGTCCAGCGGGCCGAGTGGGCGGCCCAGCGCAAGCCCACGCGGGCCGTGGTCCTCACCGGCTACACGTCGACCGGGGGCCTCTCCGAGGCCGAGCAGATGCGGGCCGTGTGGCGCCTTCCGGGCATTCCCCCGGTGCTCGAGGTCGCCGGGCGCAACACCGCCGGCAACGCGGCGTGCTCCCTGCCGCTCGTCCTCGCGCTCGGCGGCATCCGCGACGTCACGGTCGTCACATCGGCCTGGCACGTCCGCGCGCCCTACATGTTCGCGACCTGGCGGCACTACGGCCTCCATGTGCGCTTCGCCGTCGATTGGCGAGGCGACTGGCCGCGGATGCTTGCGCGCGAGTTGCATGAGCTGCCCGCTGCGCGGCGAGAGCGCACTGGTGCGCTTGCCGCGACGTCGCTGCCGCCTCCATCCGGGTGAGCCGCCGACAGCGAGCGGCGACGCTCGCCGTCGCGCGATGACGCCGTGCGCTGCGTGTCACCCGAGAGACCGGCGCCGCGCCGGCAGCACCCGATCTGTGCGCCCCTCACGACGCTGGGCGCCGTGGCGCGCGAGACGTCCTGTTCAGGCGTCGCGGCGTCCGCTGTGCCGGTCGCCGCCGCTCGTGGGGTTTGGATCGGCGGTTCTCGAGAAACGCCCGCTGCGCCGGCGCTGCGCTGCCTCGAGTGCACGAGCGATACGGCCTTCGCGCCCGATCGCCTCGCGCTGTTTGAGACTCAGCTTCGTGGTGCCGCGGGCTGGTCGTTCAGCCAGGTCGCGCATGGTACCTCCAGGGGCCGGATCGCGGGTGGCCTCCGTGCCGCTTTCGCCCCTTTCGACCTTATCGCTCCGATCATGCCGGTCAAGCGCGGCTGGAGCCTCGCGGAGGATCTCGGCCGTGCGCGCGCCCAGCTCCCCGCGACCGTCTTCCGCATCAGCGCCCTGATCGCGTAGTACGCCACCACGATGAACACCGACCAGAACGCCACCATCATGAGCCACATCCAAGGCGTGTCATGCCACCTGAACATCGGAGACTCCTCGATCGCGCATCGGGAACGATGCGGTCAGTCTCGCGCGGACTCCGCAGGTCACCATCCGGAGGTTCTGCTGGTCACCACGCGGAGAACTACGGGACCGCCGTTGCTGACGGCCCCCGATCCTTGTCGGCGGAGGCCCGCGGGCTGAGCCGGGAAACTACGGTCACGGATTGCGCCGTCATTCGGATGGAAATGAGCGGCGCGGAACGGAGACTGAATGCACACCCGCTCAAGGAGGCATTCTCATGACGGCCGCCACCACGAAGCACCCGGCCCACAAGCCGGCCGAGAAGAGCTCGCTGGACTACCTTCAGCACGCTCTCGACGATCTCGCCCGTTCACGCGAACAGGCACAGCAAGAGGTGCGCGCGGGCATCGACTCCGCCGTGGAGCGCATCCGCGACGTGCGCACGGACCTGGGCGCTCGCGCCCACGACGAGGCGCACGAGCTGCAGGCCAAGCTCGAGCACGCTTCGGACGAGGCGCTGCGGGAGTTCTGCCAGGTGGCGATTCGCGCCCAGCGGACTCGCGACGGCCTCGCCGAGATGCAGTCGGAGATCCGTGCTCGCAAGCGGAAGCTGACCGCCTGACCCGCTGCGGCCCACTCCGGTCCGCAGCCGCCGCGCGCCCCCGGCCGCAGCACGTGGGCTTCGGCACGCCGCCCCCGCAAGGTCGCGGGGCGGCGCATGCCCATGGACGGTCGGGGACCGGCTGCTCAGATGCATGGGGAGCGAGAGCCGCCTCTTACGCCCGTTCGATTCTGGTCGGCGCCTCTTCGGGGAAGTGGCGCGGTGCGCTAGATCACGCCATCCGCTTTGACGCCGTCATCGAGCATCTTGTCGCGACCGAACATGCCGGAATGCAGAAGCGGCGCTTGGTGCTGGCTCACGGCACCGGCGAGCAGCACGATGAGCACGCCCAACAGCAGGAAGACCGGCAATTCTTCCGTTGCGGGAGGGCAGCGGACCGAACACCGTCAGATCCAACAGGACGCAGTTCATCGATGATCTCACCAGCAACAAGCCCTTCAGGCGACAGCTACCGCCTCAAAGACCGCGACCTCGCCCGGCCCCGCACCCCGCCCGATTGAGTCGCGCGCGCCCCGACTGGCACACTTTTGCACCGGCGCTACGGGCACGCATTTCAACCGGGGTACGTTCCTGCACGCTGGCCCATGCGGGCGGGTACGTCGCTTGGCGCTCGTGCTTTGCCTGGGCTCGCTCCCCGT
>JBDTMF010000048.1:0-23087 GCA_039934455.1 Solirubrobacteraceae bacterium | reverse complement strand
CCGTCCGGCGCCTCGTCGAGGTCGACGATGACCGGCGCATGATCGCTCGGCCCCTTGCCCTTGCGGGCGTGCCGGTCCACCCAGGCCGCCTCGACGCGCTCGGCGATCGGCGCGCCGGCCAGGATCAGGTCGATCCGCATCCCCAGGTCCTGGTGGAACATGCCGGCGCGGTAGTCCCAGTAGCTGAACACCCGCTGCCCGGGCCAGCGATCGCGCACGACGTCGCGCAGACCGAGGGCCTGGAGCTCCGCCAGCGCGGCCCGCTCCGGCGCGGTGACGTGGGTCTGGCCGATGTAGGCGTCCGGATCGAAGACGTCGTCGTCGGCCGGCGCGATGTTCACGTCGCCGCACACGAGCACCGCCTCCCCGCTGCCGGCCACCAGCTCCCGCAACGAGGCGAGCCATTCCAGCTTGTACGCGTAGTGCTCGGAGCCGGGCACGCGCCCGTTCGGCACGTAGACCGAGACGACCCGGATCCCGCCGCATGTGGCCGACACCGCGCGCGCCTCCTGATGCGGGAAGCCGGGCCCACCCGGCAGTCCCGCCACGACATCCTCGAGCCCCGCGCGCGAGAGGATCGCCACGCCGTTCCACGCCGGCTCGCCGTGCAGCGCGACCTCGTACCCCCGCTCGGCGAGCTCGTCGCCGAGCAGCCCGGTGAACGCGTCGTCGGCGAGCTTGGTCTCCTGCAGGCAGACCACGTGCGGCCGGCGCTGGTCCAGCCACGGCAGCAACCGCGGCAGGCGCTGCTTGACCGAGTTGACGTTCCAGGTCGCGACCCGCACCGCCACCACGGTAGCCGCCTAGGTCACCGCCAGCCGCTCCGCCGCGGCGCGCCGCACCGCCGCGCGGATCGCCGGCACCGCGCCCATCAGCGCGCGCAGCGCCTCGGCGGTCAGCTTGGCGAGGCGGAGGTCGGTCGAGGCGACGACCGTCGCGAGCCGGGGGTAGTGGTAGTCGGCGCCCCAGTCGAGCGCGGCGAGCTCCCCGAAGAAGTCGCCGGGTCCGAGCGCCCGGACGTCGCGGTCGTCGACGAGCACGGAGGCACGGCCGGCGAGGATGAGGTAGAAGTCGCGGCCGCTCTCGAAGCGGCGCACGACCGCCTCGCCCGCGCTGCGCGCCTCCGCGCGGGCGCCGGCGGCGAGCACGGACAGCCGGAGCGGGTCGAGCGATGCGAACAGCGGCACGGCGGCGAGCGCGGCCGGCTCGACGCCGACCCCGGATTCCGCCTCGGCGACCGTCGCCTGGCGCGCGCCCGGGCGGGCGATGCCGCGCGCGGTCCCCAGCGGGGCGGGTGGGGCGTCGGCCGTGGCGAGCCAGTCGAGCGTGGCCTCGACGTCCTCGGCGGTGGACGCGTGGTTCAACGCGCAGAGCCGGATCGCGTAGGCGCCGTTGAGCCGCGTGGAGGACACGAGCCCACGGCCCGAGGCCGCGAACGCGCGCACCAGCGCGGCGTTGCCGGCGACCTGCGCGTCCGCGCCGCCCGCGCCGCCCGCGCAGCGGCGGCGGAAGCAGACGATCCCGAGCTGGGCGGGCGAGAGCAGCTCGAGCGACGGCTGCTCGCGCACGCGCGCCTCGGCCAGCAGCGCGAGGTCGAGCGCGGCGTCGATCGCGGCACGGAAGGCGGCGGCGCCGAACAGCGTCACCGACATCCAGACCTTCAACGCGCGCGCCGAGCGGGTGAGCTGGATGCCGAGGTCGGAGAAGTTGACCTCCTCGTCCTCGGCCTCCGCGTCAGCCAGGTAGTCGGGCGTGAGCGTGAACGCGCGGCGCAGGCGCGAGCCCTCGCGCACGAGCAGGCACCCGCACTCGAACGGCTGGTAGAGCCACTTGTGCGGGTCGAGGGTCACGGAGTCCGCCCGCTCGATCCCGGCCAGCCAGCCGCGGCCCCGCTCGGTCAGCGACGCGAAGCCGCCGTAGGCCCCGTCGACGTGCAGCCACGCGCCGTGGCCGCGGACCACGTCCGCCAGCTCGGCCAGCGGGTCGATCGCGCCGGTGTTGGTGGAGCCCGCGCTGACCGACACGAACAGCGGCCGCCGCCCGGCGGCGACGTCGGCGGCCATCGCGCCGGCGAGCAGGTCAGGGCGCATTCGGTGCTCCGCGTCCACCGGCAGCACGGTCACCTGGTCGGGCCGGAAGCCGAGCGTGCGCGCGGCGCGCGCCAGCGACGAGTGGGCCTGGTCGGAGACGTAGACGACGAGGTCGTCGCGCATCGCCCCCACCTGGGACTCGCGCGCGCACGCGAGCGCGGTCATGTTCGCCGCCGACCCGCCGCTCAGCAGGATCCCGGCCGCCTCGGCCGGGTAGCCGATCCAGTCCTTGAACCAGTCGAGCACCTGCAGCTCGACCTGGCTCGGGCCCGAGGACTCCATCCACGAGCCCGCGTACACGTTCAGCGCGCTGGCGAGGAAGTCGCCGAGCGCGCCCGGCCAGGTGCTCGAGCCGGGGATGAACGCGAAGTAGGCCGGGTGGTCGACGCGGCCCATGTGGGCGAGCACGTCGCGCTCCAGGACGGCGAGCATCGCCTCGAAGTCGGTGCCCGCCTCGGGCGGCGGACCGTGCAGGCGCGCGCGCATCTCGGCCGGTGAGGCGCGCGTCAGCGCCGGGCGGTCGCGCACCCCCCCGACGTGCTCGACGAGGAGGTCGACCATGCGGTAGCCGGTGGCGCGCATCGTCTCGGGGTCGAGCGCGAGGGGGTCGTCCATGGCGCGACTATCGCCGTGCCCCGGTATCCCGGTCAAGCCCCGCCGGTGAGAATGTCGGCCACGGTCCACAGCGCCTCCTCGACATGGATGTCCGGCACCCCCGCCACCTGGACCGAGAACAGCGTCATGCGCGTCGTCTGCGGGCCGACGCCCCGCCCGGGCGCGAGCGCGCCGAAGAGCACGCCCACCGGCCCCGCGTCGTCCGCGATCAGCAGCCGCCCGGCGGGAAGGGCGGACGCGTACTCGCCGTCGCCGAAGCGCTCGCCGCGCGCGGCAGGGCGCACGCCGAGCGCACCCTTTATCCAGTCAGTGTCCAGCGCCCACACCGGCACGCCGGTCTCCATCACCGCGACGGTCAGCGCGTCGTCGAGCAGCGAGCGCGACTTGAAGCCGCCCGCCTTCAGGCGCTCGAGCGCGAGCGCCTCGACCGGCGTGCGGTCCACGTCGGGGTCGAGCCCGATGTGGCGGAAGAACACCCGGTAGGCCCAGGGCACCGCCTGCCGGCGCATGGCCACCGCCTGCGCTCCGCGGAAGCGGTCCGACATCTCCCGCAACCGCTCGCGCAGCGAGTCCGGGCTGCGGCCCGAGCGCGCCTCCAGGGTCAGCGCGTGCAGGCGCAGCGCGGGGAACTCCGCCGCCACCTCCGGGTCGATCCACCCGGCGGCGAGCTCGCTCACCGGATCGCCTCCAGCCGCTTCACCAGCGCCGCCTCGCCGAGCAGCGAGAACGACGTGCTCACGACCCTGCCGCCGCGCGCGGCGAACGTGATCGTCGGGCAGATCGCGACTGCGTACGCGTTCGTGACCGCGCCGTCGTGGTCGTATCCGACCGGCATCCCCCACCCGCGCCGGCGCAACTCGTCGCGGACCGCGCCGCGCTTGCCGCGCACCGACACCGCGGCGAAGCCGATGTCGGGGAAGCGCCTGCGTACGCGCTCGACGACGTCGATCTGGCGCTTGCAGTTCTCGGACTTGGTGGCGAAGAAGGCGATCGCGACCGGCCCGCGCTCGGCCAGCCGGCACGAGTTGAGCACGCGCGGCCCGCGCACGCGGCAGACCTTGGCGGGGTCGACCTGTGCGTCACCCTCGAGGCTCGATGTCGCGAGCGGCACCGCGAACGGCGGCAGCGGCTCGCCGTTCGGCACGCCGCGCGACCCGGGCGCGTCGGTGCCGAGCGTGTTCAGCGTGATGTAGGCGAGCGCCAGCACCGCCGCCACTCCGACGATCCACGTGTAGCGCGAGGACCCCGCCGGCGGCCGCGGGCGGCCGGGGCCGCTCACGCGGGGACGGCCGGCTCCTGCACGACCGGAGGCGCCTCCGGCGCCGCGCGCGGGCGGCCGCGCCGCTCGGCCAGCATCAGCACCGCGGGCAGCACCGCGAGCACGCCGAGCAGCGAGACCGAGAGGTCGACGACCGTGACGCGACCGAAGTCCGAGAGCATCTTGATGTCCGACAGCGCGAGCACCGCGAAGCCGGCGATCGCGGTGATCCCGGACGCCAGGACCGCCGCGCCGGTCGAGCGGTACGTGCGGCGCAGCGCGTCGGCCGGCTCGTGGCCGGCCGCGCGCTCCTCGCGGTAGCGAGCGGTCAGCAGCACCGAGAACTCGGTCGAGATCGCGATCACGAGCGCGCCGAGCGTCGCCGACATCGGGTTCAGGGGCACGCGCAGCGCGAACAGCACGAGCGCCGACCAGCCGGTGGCGAGCGCGATCGGAACGAGCGGCACCCACGCCCGCTCCCACCTTCGGTACACGGCGAGCAGCGCGAGCCCGACGGCGACCAGGCCGGCCAGCAGCGTGAGCAGCCGGCGCAGCGGCGAGGACAGCGCGGCGTTGGCCTGCGCGCCGAGCACCTGCAGCCCCGCGAGCCGCGCGGTCACCCCCACGGGGGGATCGAGCCGCGCCTCCATCCGGTCCATGACCTTCTTCTGCTGGTCGAGCGGCATCAGCTTGACACCGAACGCGAGCGTCGCGGTCTTGCGGTCCGCCGTGATCACGGCCTGGGAGAAGTAGGCCGGCACCGAGTCGAGCAGCGCGCGCACGGTGTCGCGGTTCTTCGTCGCGTCGGGGGAGCGGAAGAGGTCGGGCAGCGACAGCGCCGGGCACAGATCGGCCTTCCCGCAACCGTGCTTGGCCGAGTAGCCGAACTGCTTCAGCAGCCCGGCCTGGTAGTCGCGCATCCACGTCACGACGGCCGGATCCGTGAGGTCCTTACCCTGCACGACGACGTCGATCTCGCCCGCCACGCCCGTCGCGCGCGCCAGCGCGTCGAGGTCGCGCGCGCCACGCAGGTCCTGCGGCACCAGCTCGCGCAGGTCGGAGCTGACCTTGGTCTGCGAGTCGACCGCCAGCCCCGCCAGCGCGATCACGAGCCCGATCAGCAGCACCCGCCGCGGGCGCTCGAGCCCGCCGCGCAGCACCGCCCCCCAGACCCGGGCGCCGAATCTCCGGACCGGCCCCGCGACCCACCCGGCCCGCGCGGCGAAGGCGTCGACGATCTCCGCGGCGCCGCGTGCCGACTGCGCCAGCGCTCCCGCGCTCCCGCGCCGCCGCCCGGCGCCCACCAGCGCCGCCGTGCCCGCGCTCAGCGCGAGGAAGAACGCGATCGCGATGCCGGCCACGAGCAGCACGCCGAAGCCGCGCACCATCGGTACGGGCGAGAGCAGCAGCACGAGGAACCCGACCGCGGTCGCGAGCCCGGCGGTGGCGATCGTGGGCACCGCGGTGCGCGCGGTGTTCGCGGCCGCCGCCGCCGTACCCCCACTGCCTCGGCCGGAGGCCTCGTCACCGCTCCGCTCGCCACGCGCGAGCTCCTCCTCCTCGACGCGCGCCTGGTACTGGATCGCGTAGTCGACCCCGAGCCCGAGCAGCACCGGCAGCACCGCGATCGACGCCATCGTGAGCGAGGCGCCGAGCAGCGACATCGCGCCGAAGGTGATCGCCACCGCGGCGATCGCGACCGCCAGCGGGAGCAGCCGCAGGCGGCTGCGGAACACGAGCGCGAGCACGACCGCCATCACCAGCAGCGCGACGACCAGCAGCCGCAGCAGCGAGTCCGTGAGCGCCGCTGCGAGGTCCTCGATCACCACGGGGGCTCCGGTCACGCGGTAGTCCGCGTTCCCGGTGAGCTTCCACTGCTTCATCGCCACCGCGCCGCGGACGAGCTCGATCGCACGCCGCCGCTGCGCCTCGGTGAGGTCGGGCTTGAGCCGCACCTGGATGACCGCGGACTTCGAGTTCGGGAACAGGTAGGCGAAGCGCGCCTTCGGCGTCTTCGAGCCGCGCGAGGGGTCGAACACGAGCGTCGAGACGAAGTCGGGGTCGTCGATCCGCGGCAGCCCCTTGAGGCCGAGCCCGTAACGGAGGTTGAGCTGGAGCAGGTCGCGCGTGAACTGCGCGTAGACGAGTTGCTCGGCCGAGTTGGCCGCCGTGGTCTGCTGCGCCTTCGTGCGGCCCTGCGCCTTGGCCAGCTTGCGTGCCGCCTCCTTCGCGCGCGCGGCCTCCTGCGCCTTGCTGCCGAGCTGCCGCTGGAACTGGTCGTTGATCTCGCCGACCGCGGAGTTGATGAAGGTGCCCGGCCCGTAGACCACCTTGACCGGCTTGGTGCGGGCGAACTCCGCGCACGGCGAGCCCTTGCCGCCGGGCGCCGGCTCGCTCGTGGGCTTGTTGCCCGATAGGCAGCCCTCGAGCCCGAGCAGGCGCCCGAGGTTGTCGGTCAGCACGAGGCGCTGGAGGTCGCCGCGGACGAGCACGACGATCGCGTGGTCGCCGAAGCGCTGGCGGTAGACCTCGGTCGCCCGGTAGGCGCCCGACCCCTTGCCGACCAGCGTGTCGGTCGCCGTGCTCGGCTCGAGCCGGAGCGCCAGCGCGGCCGAGATCGCCGCGACGATCGCGACCGCCAGCAGCACCCGCCCCGGTCGCCGGCCGGCGGCCTGCACGATCCGTTCGAGCATGCGCTTCACCCCGCCGACGCTAGCGCGCTACTTGGCCTTGAGGTGCGGGTAGTCCGTCGTCTCGCCGCTGACGGGGAACTTGCCCTGCTTCTTGCACGCCGGCGCCGGCGCGGCGTTGGCGGCCGGGAACGCGAACTGGTTGATGCGGTCGATCAGCGACTGCGTGAGGCCCGAGACGGCGGGCGGCACGACGGTCGGCACCACCGACGGCACCGGCACCGGCACCGGGAGGTCCGGCAGGCCCGGGACGGCGGTCGGCACCGGCAACGGCACCGGCGTGTCGGTCGAGATCGTGGGCAGAGCGCGGCCGCAGTGGCGGTTCTCGTAGACCTCGAGCCCGCCCGCGAGCTTCTTGTAGCCGCCCGGGAGCTGGTACGGGTTCGGGCGGTTGGAGCCGATGCGGCGCGGATAGGCGGCGAGGTTCTCGGCGTTGATCGGGTTCGTCGTGCGCAGGTAGTGCAGGCGCGTGCCCGGGTCGAAGGCCTGCGTCGCCGCCGCCGTGTTGGCGAAGAAGGCGGTCAGCTCGCCCTTGTAGGCGCCGAGCCCCTCGAGGATCGGGATCACCTGGCGGAGCGCCGGGTCGGCCTGGTCGAGCAGCGGCCGCAGGTCCTTGAGGATCCGCTGCGCGGCCGGGAAGCCGGTGCGCGACACCGTGATCACCTTGTCGAGGTCGCGGAAGAGCGCCTTGAGGTCAGGCGACAGCGCCGACAGGTCGGTCAGCGTCGGGCTCAGCTCGCGCGCGGCCGGCCGCAGCTGCGTGACGAGCGGGTCGGCGTTCTTCGCGAACGTGTCGAGGCGGTCGAGCGTCTGGCGGGACTCGCGCTCGAACGTCGGCAGCGCGACGAAGGTCTCCTGCAACTGGCGGTCGCGCGCCGCGGTGGTGGCGAACACCTGGTTGGAGTTCTCGATCAGCCCGCGCAGCTGGTCGCCGCGCTCGGTCAGCGCGCTGAACACCACGCCGGTGTTGGAGATCAGGCGCCGGACCGCGCCCTCCTGGCGGTTGAGGATGTCGACCGCCACGCCCGCGTCCTCGGCGAACGGGCCAAGGTTGCCGAGCGCGTCGTTGATGTCGCGCCCGTGGCCCTTGATCGCCTGCGACTGCGTCTGCATCCACACCTGGAAGGCGCGGCGCGTCTTCGGGTCGAAGGAGCGGTAGATCTCGTCGAGCTCGACGGTCGGGGAGACCTGCGACGTGCGCAGGTGCCCGCCCTCCGGCACCGCCCTCGCCTGCGGCGTGCCCGGGGTCAGCTCGACGTAGGTCTCCCCCAGCAACGTCTTCTGGCGCAGGATCGCCTTCGCGTCGGAGGGCAGCGGCGCGTAGCGCGAGTCGAGCTGGATCACGACGTCCGAGCGCCCCGTCTGCTTGTCCGGCTCGATCGTCTTGACCTTGCCGACCGGCACGCCGGAGATGCGGACGTCGGCCTCCTGGGCGAGCTGCGTCGCCTCGGAGAACGAGGCGGTGATGCGGTAGCCCTTCGGCTTCAGCGGGATGTTGCCGCCGAACGCGAGCCACAGGAACAGCAGCAGGCCGAAGCAGGACAGCGCGAAGCCGGCCATGACGGCGATGCGGCCGAAGGAGGGGGCGGCCTTTTGCACTTATCCGCCTCCCGCCGGGTCCTGGCTGGTGCTCGGGCAGTTCTGCTTGGGCAGGTTCAGCAGGTCGGTGAGCACGCCGAGCAGCGGGTTCGACTGCGCGACCTGCTCGAGCACCGGCACGTCCTGGCAGGTGGTGATGAAGAGGCCGCGGCGGATCGGGCCGTGCGCGTCCTGCGTCGTGAAGAGCTGGTTGCCGATGTGGTTGGCCCAGGCGACCCAGAACAGGTAGCCCTCTTCCTTGCCCGGCGGGTTGTAGGCCAGCATGTCGAGCAGCAGGTTGACGACCGCGAAGGTGCGCGTGAGGTCGGGCGCGGCCGCGGCCAGGTCGCGGGCCGCGGGCCGCAGCGCGCGCACCGTCGGGCGCGAGGCGCGCACGAACGGCCGGATCTCGTCGCGCAGCACCGGCGTCGTCTCCTTCACGAACGGCCGCACCTGCTTGAGCGTCGGGCCGAGCGCGCGAGCGCCGGGCCGCAGCGCCTGCAGCGTCGGACCGAGCTGGTCAGCCAGCACCTTGGCCTTGCCGAGCCCGCGCTGGGTCGCGTCGAGTGACGACGGCAGCTCGGACAGCGTCGCGCGCAGGCTCGCGTCCTGGCGGGCGAGCGCGGCGAAGACCGCGTTGGAGTTCGACACGAACTGCGCGAGCTGGTCGTCCTTGGAGCCCAGCTCGTCCATCACCAGCGAGAGGTTGTGGATCACGCGCTTGATGTTCTGCCGGCGCTCGGCGAGCGAGGCGAAGACCTTGCGGCCGTAGCGGGCCGACGGCTCGATCCGGCGGAGCGCGTTGGCCAGCTCCCTGCCGTTGCCGCGCAGGCCCTCGGCGCCGGCGCCGAGCAGCACAATCAGGTAGTCGCGGGTGTCGCCGTCGAGCGAGGCGAGCACCTCGTCGAGGTTGACGTCTGGCAGCGTCTGGCCGACTGGGATGACACCGCCGTCCTTGAGCCGGCCCGCGCTCGGGTGGCCGGGCTCGAGCTCGGCCACCATGTCCTTGAGGCCGGTCTTCGGGCGCAGCAGCACGGTCGCGTCCTTGTAGACGCGGTCGTAGCGCGGCTCCATCCGCAGCGTGACGAGGGCCTTGCCCTCCTTGAGCTCCACCTTCGAGATCTCGCCGACCTCGACGCCGGCGATGTTCACGGTCTGGCCCTGACCCGGCGTGACGGCCTGGGCGGTGCTCATCTCCGCCTTGACGACGAAGAAGTCCTTGCCCACGACCGGCACCCACGCCGGCAGCTTCAGGCGCTGGTTGTCGAGGATGTAGGTCGCGACCGCGCCCGAGATCACGATCAGCCCGATGATCGCGAGGAAGTCCAGCCAGTGCTTGCGGATCGCGACGCTCACGGTGCGTTCTCACCCGGCCCCACGGCCGCCCAGGACCCGTTGACGTCGGGGATCTTGCTCTTGTTGCAGCGCACGCTCGAGACGTAGGGCGGGCGCTTGCCCGGGTACTTCGGCTGCACGCCCTGGACGCGCGCGGAGGCGGCGCCGATCAGCTGGCCGGTCGGCGAGCCGGCGCTGCCGAGCGCCACGGCCTGCGAGCCGCCGCCGGGGGCGAAGCGCACCATCGAGCCGTTGCCGTCGAAGTTCTGGCTCTCACCGGAGAGCCCGACCATCGTCCACCAGAACTCCTTGTAGTTCTCGGTATGGGTGTCGAACTGGTCGTGGATCACGAGGTCGCCGGTGGGCAGGACGGTGTCGCGCGCGCACAGCGCGGTGCGGTCGATCTGGGGCAGCAGGGTGAGCGACGCGTTGGTCAGCCTCGCGAGGTCGCGCGTGGCCGGCGCGGCGTCCTCGGCCAGCCCGCGCAGCTCGGGCTGCGACATCAGCTTCCGCGCCTGGTCGATCCACGGGAACGACGCCTCGATGGTGGCGGGCGTCTCGCGCACGCCGGGCAGGATGTCGCGGGCGAAGGCGCGCGTCGGCGGGAAGGCGCGGTTCAGCGACGCGAGCGCGGCGTTGGCGTTCACGAGCGTCGGGGCGAGCAGGCGGATCGAGGTCCGCAGGTTGCCCTCCTCGCTCGCGAACGCGGCCATCGTGGTGTTGAAGTTCGTGATCAGGTCCTTGAGCTGGGTCTCGTGGCGGATCAGCGCGCCGGTGGTCTTCGCCGTGCCCGAGAGCAGGCGCGCGACGTCGCGGTCGGGCTCGGTGCCGAGCAGCGCCTCGTTGACCTGCGCGGTGCCCTTGAGCGCGCCGGGCGAGTCCTTGTAGGCGTCGTTGAAGGACTCGGCGGCGGTCTGGCCGCGCGCGGACGGGTCGGCGTTGCGGTCGTCCGCCGCGCTGGGCTTCGAGCTCAGGCCCTGCGCGAGGCCGTCGAGGACGTCGCGGAGGTCCTGCCGGGTGTCGCTCTGCAGCGCGGTCAGCACCTCGTCGAGCTGCACCGGGGTCGCGGTGCGCGTGACCTTGATGACGTCGCCGTCCGAGAGCTTCGGCGAGGACGGCGTGCCCGGCTGCAGGTCGACGAAGAAGTTGCCCTCGAGGAAGATGCGCGGGCGGATCTTGGCGGTCGCGTCCTCGTGGATCGGCAGCCCGGCCTTCTTCAGCTCGAGCGTCACGACCGCCTGGTTGGTGCCCTCCTTGGCCTCGACCTTCTTGACCTTGCCGACCGCGACGCCGGCGATCCGCACCGGCGAGTTCAGCCGCAGCGAGTTGGCCGACTCGAACGTCGCCTTGACGCGGAAGCCGTGCGTGAAGGGAATGTCCTTCGTGAAGCCCAGGAAGACCGCGACGAGGATGATCGCGAGCGCGACCATCCCGACTGCGAGCGGGCTGCGGTTGCGGTGACGGCGGCGGCGCATTACTTGACGCCCTCCGTGCCCGCCGGCTGCGCCCCGGGCGGGTTGCCGATCACCTTGCGGCCGGCCGGGAACGGCTCGTTGCCGGACTCGCATTCCTTGGGCTGGCCCGGCGACGCGGTGTTCGGGTACGGGTTCGAATGCAGGTAGTTGTCGGAGCTCGGGCCGTTGGCGGGCGCCGAGGACGGGCCGCCCTCGTTGTTGGGCCCCTGGGGCGTGGCGATGATGATGAACCGCTGCCAGGTGCCGTGGACGTCGCCCTCGGACAGCAGCGAGGAGACGTTGCGGAACCACAGCGTCACGTAGTTGCACGTGAGCTGCGCGGGCGCGAGGTGGTCGAGCGGCGGCTTGAGCGCCTCCAGCGTCTCGGCCAGGCGCTTGACGCCGCGCGGCGCCACGGGGTCGTTGGCGAACGTCCGCAACTCGGTCAGCAGTGAGGCGAGGCGGCGGTTGAGCGCGGGCGAGCGCCTCAGCGTGCGCGTGCCGACGGTCAGCGCGGAGGCGAGGTCGGGCGCGGCGGTCCGCAGCGCCCGCACGCCGGGGCGCAGGTCGTGGAACAGGCCCTGGGTGTTGCGCAGGAACGGCCGCTGGATCGGGAACGAGCGGATGGCCGTGTCGAGCGCGGGCCGCCCCTCGGTGATCGAGTCCTGGATGAACGGCCGCGCGACCTCGTCGAGCGCGGCGAAGGTGGTGTCGAGGTTCACGAACAGGCTCGCCTGCGTCTCGGCGGCGGGGGCGACGATGCGCGCGGCGTCCCCGAGCTCGTTGAAGAACGTCTTCAGGCCCGTGGCGGGGTTGGAGAGATTGCGCGCCACCGGCTGGATGTCGCGCAGGAGCGCGGGCAGCACGCCGAGCGCGACGTTGATGCTCGCGCCCCGGCCCGCGAAGGCGTCGCCGAAGCCGCGCAGGTTCTCCTGCATCGCCGGGCGCGTCTTGTCGTCGAACATGTTCACGAACTCGTCGAACTCGACCTCGGTCGGCTTGGACGCCGAGACCGGGATGGTGTCGCCGTCCTGGTAGCCGTCCTTCGAGGTCCCCCGCGTGATCTGGACGTACTTGAGGCCGAGCGCCGACTTCGGGCGGATGATGATCGTCGAGTCCTTGGGCAGCGGATCGACGGCGCGCTCGAGCTTCATGCCGATCAGCGCGAGGCTCGTGCCGTCCCGGCGGCGCTTGGTCGTGATGGTGTCGACCGCACCGACGCGCGAGCCGCCGATGCGCACCTCGTTGCCCTTGACGAGGTTGGCCGCGCTCGGCGCCTCGACCTTGAGCTGGTAGGTCGGGACGAACGGCAGGCCGGCGTTCGCGTTGTAGGACAGGAACATCGCGACGATGACCACCAGCACGGTGGCGGCGCCGATCAGCACGGGGTTGCCGGCGATGGATGAGCCTCTGCCCCTCATCCGCCGTCCTTGCCGAACAGGTAGTCCATGAGCGGGGCCGTGTCGGCCGAGCCGCTGTTGGAGTTGCCGCCGCCGGTGGTGGGGCTCGGCGTGCTCTGGGGCGCGGGGGCCGCGGCGGGCTGCTGCTGCGGGGCGGGGCGGCTCGAGGTCTTCTTCTGCCTGCGCCTGGCCTTCGGCTTCGCCCGCGGGGTCACCGTCGGCGCCGGGGCGACGCTGTCGGGGTCCTTGCCGGCGAGCGCGGCGGAGGTCCGCTCCAGGATCGGGTCGGTCGTGCCCGCCGCGGCGGCGTCGGCGCTGACCGCCGACGACTGCGCGTTGCTGGCGGCGAACTTGCTCGAGCAGCCCGCGACGACGCGCGTGTAGTAGCGCGAGCAGGTGTTGAGGATCAGGCGCGCCCGCAGGTAGTGGCCGAAGGAGTCATAGCCGTTGATCGCGGCCACCTGGTAGAAGGCGTAGTCGAGCGCGCGCTGGATGCCGCGGCCCTTCTCGAAGGACTCGAGCACCAGCCGCGCGGTCCTCGCGACGGGCTTTGAGACCTTGCCGAGGCGGCCCAGGTCCTGGACGACCGGGAGCGCGTCCCGCATCGCCGGGGTGCCGACCTTGCCGGCCTCGCCGAGCGACTTCAGCGCCGGGATGCCGGCCCTCGAGAACGGGCCGAGCTCGAGCAGCAGGCGGTTGACGTCGGGCGCGACGTCGCCGAGGTCCGACAGCACCGGCGTCATCTCGTCCGACAGCGCGCCGATGCGGCGCATCGTGGGCTTGAGCTCGCGCAGGAAGGTCGGCAGGCGCTGGATGTCGCCTTCGAGCGCGGCGCGCCGCTCGGCGGTGACCGCCGCGACCTTGCTCGAGTGGACGATTAAGGAGGAGACGTGCTTGCGCTCGCGGGCCAGCGGCGCGAGCGTCGTGTCGGAGTCGCGGGCGAGGTCGGACAGCGTCTTGTTCTGCGACGCGAGCAGCGCGAGGACCTTGTCGACCTCCTTGAGCGCCGGGTCGGCGCGCCGGATGACCTGGTTGAGCTCGGAGCCGCGGCCGGCGAGGCCGGTGCCGAGCTCGGAGACGATCAGCGAGAGCCGCTGGCGGTAGGGCAGGCGCATGACGTCGTTGATGAGGTCGAGGTCGACCGCCTTCGAGGTGTTGGTGACCGGGAGCAGGTACTGGCCCTTGCCCTTGCCCTTGTCGATCTTCTTGAGCGCCGGCGGCGCGGGGGCGTCTACCGCGCGCTTCTGCGTCGGCGAGCACTCCACGAACCGCTCGCCGATCAGCGACTGCGGGCGGACCTGGCAGCTCGCGTCGGAGCGGAAGTCCCGGTAGCCGGGGTCCTGGATGTCGAGCACGACGACGGCCTTGAAGTCCTTGGTGACGTCGAGCGAGTCGATCCGGCCGACCTTGACGCCGGCGACCTTGACGTCCTCGCCGGCGATGGTGAACCCGGCGTTGTCGAAGATCGCGCGAACCTTGTAGGAGCCCCCCTCGGAGCCCGCGCCCATGGTCAGCATCGCGGCGGCGGCCACGGCGAGCAGGAAGGTGACGGCGGCGACGCGCTTCACGTCACGGCCCCGGGAGCGCGAGGCTCGGGTCGCAGTCGTTGGGGCCGAGGTTGCCCTGGTCGGTGTAGGGCGCCGAGCCGTCCGCGGCGGGCTGGCTGGCGGCGCCCGGGCAGCGTCGGGCGATGTTGGTCTGGAGACCCGCGAACTTGTCGTTGAGGCCCTGCGGGCGCAGCACGCCGCCGGCGGGGTTGTCGGTGAAGGAGAAGGCGTTGAAGATCGGCTGGATGCGGGCGAAGTGGCCGTTGGCGTCGTAGTTGGAGGTCGCCTGGCCGAAGTCGTGGAACCAGCCCGTGAGCTCCTCGGTGTAGGGGCGGATGAACTCGAGCACCGGCTGGCTCTTCTGCAGCGCCTGGGTCGAGTGCGCGAAGGTCGGGCTGGCGACGCGCTGCAGGCGCGGCAGCTTGCGCGTCGCGTCGAGCAGGTCGTTGTCGGCGCCGGGGCGCGTCACGAGCCGGCGCAGGTCGCGGATCGTGGGGCGCGAGGAATGCACGAGGGGGCGCAGCTCGCGCAGGAACGGGGCGAGGCGCTTGGTCGCGGGCTTGGACTCGGCGACCAGCACGTCGAGGTCGTCGAGCGTCGCGCGCAGGTTCACGAACGTCGTGTTGGCGCGGCGCAGCGTGGTCGGCAGCAGCCCCAGCGCGCGGCCGAGCGCGACGTTCTCCGAGCCGATCGCGCGCGCGGTCGCGTTGGTATTGCCGACGAGGTCGGCGAGGTCTCCGCGGCGCTCGGCGACGGCCGTCACCGCGCGCGAGGAGTTGACGATGAAGTCCGTCAGCGTGCCCTCGTCCTGGGTGAGCTGGTTCACGAGCCGGCGCGAGGTCGAGAGGAACGGGTTGAAGTACTCGGCGGACTTGGCCGCCTGCGGGCCCTTGCCCTGGTACTGCGCGGCGAAGCCAGTGATGACGCCCTGGAGGTCCTTGCGCGCAGCCGGGTCAAGCGTGTTGAAGAGCTGGTCGAGGTCGACGACGTCGGTGGTCGAGCCGGCCGGCAGCGTCGTCTTGTCGTCGAGCTTCTTCGCCGAGTTGGGCGCCGGCGTCAGCGCGATATAGCGGTTGGCGATGCCCGAGAGCGAGGTCAGGCGGATCGTGGCCTTGGTGCCCTCGCGCAGCGGCGCGTAGGGCTCCTGGATCTGGACGTTCACGCGCGCCTGGTTGTTGTCGGTCAGCGTGATCTTCTTGATCGCCCCGATGCGGCGGCCGCCGACCTGGACGTCGTCGCCCTTGACGAGCTGGCCGGCGTTCTGGAACAGCAGGTCGTACTGGTGCGTGCCACCCCCGCGCAGGAGGAGCACGGCCACGAGCACGATCGCGAGCGCCAGGGCGGCGACGGCCACGCCCCTCGCGATCGTCATCCATCACCCCCGTAGGGCAAGCCCTCGGCCTGCGTCCTCAATCCAGAACCCTCTCGCATGTGACCCGCGTTTCAGGCACGGGCAAAGGCCCGTGCGAGCGCGGAAAACTACTTGTGATTCGTTTACTTCGCGTTACAAGCCCGGAGTCATTGCGCCCGCTCTGGACGCATGGACGAGCTACTCCATGCCGAGCGGGCCGCGCGAGGCGCCGGAGAGGAACTGGCGGACGAACATGTTGTCCGAGTTGAACAGTTCCTCGGCCGGCCCGGATTCGACGATCCGGCCCTTCCACAGCACGGCGATGTACTCGGCCACGCGCTTGGCGGACATGATGTCGTGGGTGATCACGACGTAGGCGCCGCCGTTCTCCTCGTGGATCTCCTTGATCAGCTCGCACAGCAGCGCGGTGCGGACCGGGTCGAGGCCGGAGTCGGGCTCGTCGAACAGCACGATGTCGGGGTCGAGCACGAGCGCGCGGGCGAAGCCGGCGCGCTTGCGCATGCCGCCGGAGAGCTCGTTGGGCATCTTGTCGTGCGCGCCCTCGAGGCCGACCTCGCGCAGGCGCCGGCCGACGATCTCCTGGATCTCGTCCTCGCCCTTGTCGGTGTGCTGGCGCAGCGGGAAGCAGACGTTGTCGAACAGGTTCATCGAGCCGAACAGCGCGCCGTCCTGGAACAGGACGCCGAACTTCTTGCGCATCTCGAAGAGATCGTCGTCGGCCATGTTCGGCACCGACTCGCCGTGGACGAGCACGTCGCCGTCGTCGGGGTAGAGCAGCCCGACCATGTGCTTGATGCACACGGACTTGCCGGTGCCCGACGGGCCGAGGATCATCGAGATCTTCCCCTCGGGGATGCCCATGTTCAGCCCGCGGAGGATCTTGTTGCGGCCGAAGGCCTTGTGCACCTCGACGAACTCGACCGCGTCCGGCACGCCGGTCGGGCGCTGGGCGCCCGTGTGCCACTGGTACTCGTCGTCGGGGCCGCCCTCGCGCTTGGCCTGCGCGAAGTCGCGCTCCAGGTGGGGGTCGCGCTCCTCGGGCGTCGCCTGCGGGTCGTTGCTGCCGCCCTCGCGGCCGACCTCTTCGCGCGGCTCGGCCTGCGCGGCCGGCGCCTGCGCCGGCTCCGCCTCGGGCTGCTGCTCCTGCTGCTGCCCATAGACGTGCTCGGTCGCGTGCGTGTCGTGCTGCTGCTGCTGCTGCTGCGTCGGCGGCTCGGGCTCGCTCTGCGGCGCGTCGGCCTGGGAGGCGCCCTGCTGCTCGCGCGTCGTGTCGTCGTCCTTGTCCTTGCCGAAGAAGCGTCCCATTTTGTCTCCGTTCAACCGCCGATGGGGGCGCGTGGATTGGCGCCCCAGAAGAGCTGGGTTCCCAGCATGCCGATCAGGTGCACGAGCACGATGTTGAGCACCATTGACTTCGCGGTCGCGGTGCCGACCCCGACCGGGCCGCCGCTCGCGTTGTAGCCGTAGTAACAGCCGACGAGCACGATCACGGTGGCCATCGACATGGCTTTGATCAGGCTGTACAAGAGGTCGGGTGGGTTCTGGAACATCCAGAAGATCAGGAAGAACCCGCCCGAGGAGACCTCGCCTATCTGCTGGACCACCGCCAGGTAGCTCGCAAAGAAGCCCGCTCCGATCCCCGCGAGGTACATGAACGGCAGCACGAGCCAGGCGGCGAGCATCTTCGTCGCGCACAGGAAGGTCAGCGACGGGATGCCCATGACCTCGAGCGCGTCGATCTCGTCGGAGATCCGCATCGAGCCGAGCTCGGCGACGATGCCGGTGCCGACCTTCGCCGCCATCATGTAGCCGAAGGCGTACGGGACGAGCTCGCGCAGGTCGCACCAGGCCGCGAACACGCCCGCGTACGCGGGGGAGCCGACGGAGCGGTTGAAGTACGCGCCCTCGATCCCGCACTGCAGGCCGATGATGAAGATCAGGCCCCAGATCACGATCGTCGACGAGAGGATCAGCACGCCGGCCTGGCGCAGCGCCTCGCCGAAGAAGCGCAGCACCTTGAGCCCGAAGACCTCGCCGACGATCCTCGAGCAGAACTTGATGATCTCCCCGAAGGAGCTGATCCAGTCCTTGGGAACCGCGAGCCAGCCCATCAGTGGTTCCTCGGGGTCGTCGGAGGAGCCACTACTTGATGACCGTGATCTCGGGGTGCGTGGCGAGCAGCGTCTGCGTGAACACGTAGTTGAACGAGAACACGCCCATGATCGCGATGACCACCGCCTGGTTGACCGCTCGGCCCACGCCCTCCGCGCCGCCGGAGGCGGTCATGCCCTTGTAACAGCAGACGATCGCGATGATCGCGCCGAACATGGTGCACTTGAGGACCGACCCCCAGAGGTCCGTGACCGAGGCGTTGGTGAAGAAGGTCGCCCAGAACGGGCCGAGCGGGGCGCCGTTGACGAGCGTGGCGAGGATGCCGCCGAAGATGCCGAACAGCAGCGCGTAGATGTCGAACAGGCCGGTCACGAGCATCAGCGCGAGGAAGCGCGGGACGACGAGGTTCTTGACCGGGTCGACGCCGAGCACCTGCAGCGCGTCGAGCTCCTCGCGGATCTTGCGCGCGCCGAGGTCGGCGGTGATCGCGGTGCCGGCCACGCCGGCGAGCACGATCGCGGTCACGAAGGGGGCGAACTCGCGGATCGAGGCGAGCACGAAGAACCCGCCGAGGCGGTCGAGGGCGCCGAACAGGACGAGGAAGTTCGCGGCCTGCAGGCCGGGCGCGCCGTAGCCGAAGGCGACCGTCGAGACGACGAGCGGGAACCAGCACAGCTTGAGCGCGAACAGGAACTGCGAGACGAACTCGCCGCCGTACGGATAGGGGGGCCGCAGCGCCGACATGATCGTCTTCCCCGTGAGGATCATCATGTCGCCCACTTCTTCAAGCAGGCTCTTAGCCGGTAGGAACGCTCGGTCCGCGACGCCTCTGACCATCTATCTCCCCAGTGTGCGGATGCGCATCTTGCGCCTCCGCCGCGATCGGCACGAGAGCCTACGCGGTCGGTTGTGACAGCGCCAACGCTCGGCGCCGCCGTAACTGGCGCTCAATATGCCCAATGCGGGTACTTCTCGAACCGATGAGGTACATTCGCCCCCGGATGACGGGAAGGCACTCGCGCCGGAGGTCATGGCTGGCCGCGGTCGCGCTCGCGACGGCGCTGCTCCCCACGGGCTGCGGCGGATCGCCGCGCCAGGACGCGAACGAGCCCAAGGGCAGCTACAAGCTCGAGGTCGCCGACGCGAAGTTCCCGGCGTCCCAGTCGATCGCGCAGAGCACGACGATGTCGATCCGCGTCCGCAACGCCGACACCAAGGCCGCGCCCAACGTCGCCGTGACGGTCGAGACCGACGCCAGCAAGCCCGGCCAGGGCACCTCGGCCTTCGGGCAGCGCGTCGACGACCCGCGCCTGTCCGATCCGGAGCGCCCGATCTGGGTCGTCGACAACGGCCCGGCCGGGGGCGACTCCGCGGCGACCAACACCTGGGCGCTCGGCCGCCTCAAGGCCGGCCAGACGAAGGAGTTCCGCTGGAAGGTGACCGCCGTCGAGCCCGGCGCCTACACGATCAAGTACCGCATCTCCCCCGGCCTCGACGGCCGCGCCCGCCTCGCCTCCGGCGGCCGCACCGACGGCTCGTTCAAGGTCAACATCGACGACAAGCCCGTCCCCGCCCGCGTCGACGGCAACGGCAACGTCGTCCGCGGCGAAGCACCCGGCGCCTCGAAGGACTAGCCGGTCCTCGTGGCGGGCGTCAGCGCGGCAGTCCCGGCGCGATGATGCGGTAGGCCTTCAACCCGAGCCCCAGCCGCTCACGGTCCTCGGACTGCATCGGGTCGAGCCCCGTGAGGTCCTTCACGCGCTCGAGCCGGTAGGCGACCGTGTGGCGGTGGGCGTAGATCGCCGCCGCCGTCGCGTTCATGTTGCAGTTGCGCTCGAGGTAGGCCTCGAGCGTCCCGACGAGGTCGGTCGCGTACTGGTCGTCGTAGCGGACGATCGCCGCGACCGTGTCCTCGTAGAAGGACTTGACCTCCTCCGGATGCGAGGCGAGGACGCGGAAGAGCAGGCGGTAGGTGCCGCGGCCGATGTCCTCGGGGATCGGGCCGCCGGCGCCGTCGGAGCGGCGCAGGACGTCGAGCACCAGCTCGGCCTCCTGGAACGCGCGGTTGAGCTCGGAGGGCTCGCTGTAGAAGGAGGAGACGCCCACGACGCCGTGGCGCTGCAGGCGGGTGGCGAGGTCGCGCGCGGCGGCCTGCGTCGTCTCGGGGGTGTCCGCGGGGAGCACCGCGTAGACGCGGCCCTCCATGTGCTGCGCCAGCGCGCCCGGGTACTCGCCGGCGATCGTCGCCACGACGTGGCGCGGCCGGTCCGTGGTGAGCTCGGCGCACAGCACGACCGCGCCGCGTGAGAGGTCACAGCCGAGCCGTCCGGCGCGGCGGACGATCTCGATCGGGTCCATGTCGGGGCGCGAGCGCAGCTCCTCGAGGAACGAGCCGCGCAGGTTCTGCTCGACCTCCTCGCGCGCCTCCTCGACCGCCACCTCCGTGAGGCAGGCGACCGCCGCGAGGTGCAGGAACTCGAGCGCGGTGCTGTCGGCCTCGCCGAGCATCAGCACGCGACCGATCGTCTCGTCGCCCGTCGTGATCGGCACCTCGCCGCCGACGTGCGGCGGCACCGGGGCCGGGCGGCCGCGGGCGCGATCGCTGACGTAACGACGCAGCGTCCCGATGTCGGCGACCGCACCCGGCGACAGCGATGCCGGGCCGAGCCGCGGGATCACGATCGCCACGGGAGCGCCGGCCGCCTCGGCGGCCAGCTCCGCGACGAGCTCGAGGCCCTCGCCGGCCAGCACCGAGTCCACCATCTTCAGGTGGACCGAGCGCAGGCGCTCGACGAGGGGCGCCGACCCGGCCGGATCCGGCCGGGTCGGGCGCGCCCCGTCGATCGGGTCGTGGGCGGCGCCCACGCCGTCCTACGCCTGCGCCGCGAGGTCCGGATGGGCCTGCAGCGTCTCCTCACCGGACTCCCCGGTGCGGATCCTGTAGGCCTCCTCGACCGGCATGACGAAGACCTTCCCGTCGCCGATCGAGCCCGTCCTCGCGTGCTTGAGGATGGTGTCGACCACCGTCTGCACGTCCCCCGTCGCGACCACGCACTCCACCTTCACCTTCGGTCGCAGGTAGTTCGTCAGCTCGGCGCCGCGGTAGCGCTCCGTGATCCCCTTCTGCCGGCCAGACCCCTTGACCTCCGAGATGGAGAGCGAGGGGAAGCCGAGCTCGAGGAGCTCCGTCCTTATGGGCTCGAACGCCTCGTGCCGGACGAATGCTTCGACTTTCTTCATGTTGCGGGGACCTCCTGGTGGGCGGGCGCCCGCTTCGGGATGTCACGCGAACCTGGGGAGGAGGCGTAACCAATGAGCTCGGGCGCCGGGATGAACTGCTCCGGGTAGCCGTACATGCCGTGCTCGGAGATGTCCAGCCCTGCATCCTCTTCTTCTGCCGTCACGCGCAGGCCGTAGGTCTTCTTGATCGCCCAGAATGTGCCGTAGGAGAGCACGAAGACGAACGCGAACACGACGGCGACGCCCAGTGCCTGCACGCCGATCTGCCCGAAGGAGCCGGAATAGATCAGGCCCGGGTCGCCGACCCCGTTGTAGTCGGCGAAGCGCGGCGCGGTGAAGATGCCGCACGAGAGCGTGCCCCAGATCCCGGCGATGCCGTGGGCCGACAACGCACCCACCGGATCGTCGATCTTCTTGTCGATCGCGTAGATGGCGAGCGGCACCATGAGGCCCGCGACGCCGCCGATGATCGGCGCGGTCCACAGCTCCACGTAGCCGGAGGGCGCCGTGATGGCGACGAGCGCGGCGATCGCGCCGTTGCCCGCCATGCCGATGTCGATCGACTTCGTCTTCCAGCGCGCGGTGATGAGCGCGCCGAGCACGCCGGCGGCGGCCGCGAGCTGCGTGACGAGCAGGACCTCGGGGAAGCGGCCGTCGAGCGCGTTGAGCGTGGAGCCCGGGTTGAACCCGAACCAGCCGAGCCACAGGATCAGCACGCCGAGCCCGAACAGCGGCATGTTGTGCCCCGGGATCGCCCGCGGCTCGCCGTTGGCGCCGTACTTCCCGCGCCTTGGCCCGAGGTGCAAGAGCACGGCGAGCGCGCCGGTGGCCCCGATCAGGTGGACGGCCGTCGAGCCGGCGAAATCCTGCATGCCGAGGCTCGACTGCAGCCAGCCGCCGCCGAACACCCAGTGCGAGGCGATCGGGTAGATCAGGGCGGAGAAGACGACGGCGTAGATGATGTAGACGCCGAACTTGATCCGCTCGAGCGTCGTGCCCCACACGATGGCGAGCGAGACGGCGCAGAACACGAACTGGAAGAACCACTTCGACTCGATCGTCGCGTCGGACAGGCCCATCACGGCGAACGCCTGCTGCGGGTCGCCGTAGTCGCGCAGGAAGAAGCCCGCGTGACCGATGATCTTGCCGTTGCCGAACGCGAAGGCGAACCCGACGGCCCAGTAACAGAGCGCGGCGATGGAGAAGTTCGTGAGGATCTTCGCCACCACGGTGCCCGCGTTCTTGCCGCGGGAGAACCCGATCTCGAGGAACGCGAACCCGGCCTGCATGAACATCACGAGGACGCCCGCGAGGATCACCCAGAGCGAGTTGATCGCCACGGAGTCGGGGAGTGCGCCCTTCTCGGCGGCATCGAGTGTGTCGGCGGATGCCACCGCCGGAAGTACCAACGCCGCCACGAGTCCCAAGAGGAACCCCCGGCCCAGCCACGAACGTCGCAAGACAACAACCTCCTCGGTCGTAAGGGAGCGAGGATGAGTGTCGGCGCCAGGGGTCCTCGGGTCTTTGGACACCGGTCGAAACATCACCGGGGCGGATTCTCCAAAGGGTCGATCTGCCCGCAAACTGCGGAATTTCGTCTCCTCGGGCGAACACGGGCGAGGGATGTTTAGCCACGTGGACAATGGCGTGGGCCCGCGCCGTGTCTAGGCTGGCGCGCATGCCCAGAACCCGCACGCAGAACGTCACCGCCGCGCAGTGGAGCCCCAATGGGGGCGCGCTGGGCGCACCGGACCTCACCGTCCCCGGCAACCAGGTCTTCGGCGCCAACGTCTTCTCCCCGTCGGTCCAGCGCCAGCGCGTCCCGTCGGAGGTCTTCAAGCGTCTTCAGGAGACCCTCGACGAGGGCTCGCCGCTCGACCCGATCCTCGCCGACGCCGTCGCCTCTGCGATGAAGGAATGGGCGATGGAGAAGGGCGCGACGCACTACACGCACTGGTTCCAGCCGCTCACCGGCTCGACCGCCGAGAAGCACGACTCCTTCTACGGCCCCACGGGCGACGGCGCGGCGATCGCCGAGTTCTCCGGCAAGGAGCTGATCCAGGGCGAGCCCGACGCCTCGTCGTTCCCGACCGGCGGCATCCGGGCGACGTTCGAGGCCCGCGGCTACACCGCGTGGGACCCCACCTCCCCCGCCTTCATCCTCGAGAACCCCAACGGCGCGCTGCTCTGCATCCCGACCGCGTTCGCGTCGTGGACGGGCGAGGCGCTGGATCACAAGATCCCGCTGCTGCGCTCGATGGACGCGCTCTCGAAGTCGGCCATCCGCGCGCTGCGCCTGCTCGGCGACGACGACGCCGTGCGCGTGTTCACCACCGTCGGGCCCGAGCAGGAGTACTTCCTGATCGACGAGCAGTACTACTTCGAGCGCCCCGACC
>JBDTMF010000047.1:0-23104 GCA_039934455.1 Solirubrobacteraceae bacterium | reverse complement strand
CTTCTTCGGGGTGCGAGGCGTGGCCGCGCTCTTCTACGCCGCGGTGGTCGTCGACGCCGGTGCGCTCTCCGCCCGGGAGCAGCACATCGTGGTCTGGACCACGGTCGTCTGCGTCGTCAGCTCGATCATCGTCCACGGGCTGACCGCCGCGCCGCTCACACGCCGGCTCACCCAGCGCGATACCGGGGCGAATGACTGATCGCGCGCACATGGTCCGTCCCCGATCAGGGCTCGGGAAGGGTTGGTGACTTCGCGAACCGTTGGTCTATCCCTGTCAAGCCCGAGCCATATTGAGCCGACACCGAGCAAGATGGCTTCCTCGGCCGATCTCCAGGACCCTTCGCGCGCCGGACGCGGTCCGCTGCTCGTGTGCGCGGTGCTGCTCGTGCTGATCACGGCCCTCCGCCTGGCCGTGGGCAACCCGATCGAGGCCGTTGGGTTCCTCTACGTCATCCCGATCAGCTTCCTGGCGTTTCAACTGGGCCTGCGCGGCGGACTGATCGCCGCCATGGGCGCGATGGCGCTGACGATCTTCTGGGCGATCGCCCAGGATGTTCCGCTTGGTGTGGTCGGGTATGCGGCGCGGGCCGCGACGTTCGGAGGCATCGGCGTCTTCGTCGGTCTCCAGTCCCAGCGCCGGATCAAGCTCCAGCACGAGCACGAACGGCTGATCGTCAAGCTCGAGGCGACGGCGATGCGCGACCACCTCACCGGGCTTCCCAACCGCCGGGCATGGGACGACCGCCTGGTGCGGGAGCTGAGCCGGGCCGCGCGCTCGCTGAAGCCGCTGCACGTCGTGGTGATCGATCTCGACAAGCTCAAGCACGTCAACGACACGAATGGCCATGAGCAGGGCGACCGCTTGATCCAGCGTTGCGCACACGCTTGGGCCGACGAGCTCAGGCAATCGGACTACCTCGCGCGCCTGGGCGGCGACGAGTTCGTCGTGCTCCTCCCGGACTGCACCGCCGACACGGCATCAGAGATCGCGCGGCGACTGCTCAGCAGCGTGCCGCCCAGCCAAAGCTGCTCGGCGGGCATCGCGACGTGGAATGGAGTCGAGGCCGGTTATGAGCTCGTGCACCGCGCAGATCAGGTCATGTATGCCGTGAAGCGCGGTGGCGGCGGTGAGATCGCGGTGGCTCCCACGCCGGATCCGATGCCACTCGGCGTCGGGGACGGCCTCGACTGACAGCGCGGTGGCGCAAAGCCACTCCGCGGACGAGCGCGCGAGTGCTGACTTGCGCAAGTGTGTATCCCCGACCGAGAACGGTGGGAGACGATGAGCGCCGCCGCGCAGACCAGGAAATGGATGGTCGCGATGCGACTGGCATTTGTCGCCGGTGATTTCGGCCATGCGCTGGAGATCGTGCGAGAGGCGTCAGCGGAGTTGTCTGCCGCCGAGATCCTCGACGAGCTCGTCGCGCCCGCGATGGAGAGCGTCACACGCTGGGGTTGCTCGCGCGAGCTCGAGGCGCTGCTCGCCGGCTGAGCCGTCAGCGCACGGCTGCAGGGCAACCGGTGGCGGTCAGCAGCCCACTCGCGTACGCCTCGGGGCCGGAGGATGAGCGACCACCTCGGGCGGCGTGTGGCTGCACTCGGCGCTCCACCGTTGACTGGGAGACCGAGCGGCTAGCGTCACTTCGCGCGGTCCGGCGGCAGCAGCAGGCGGGCGTTGCGGTCCTGCGGCCGGCCGGCGAAGCCCTGGGGCCGCCCGCCCTGCGCGTCGAGGAACGCGAGCTCGCGCGAGATGCCCGCGAGCCCCGAGCCGTCCTGGTCGACCATCCAGGTCTCGAGCGCGACGCCGCCGCGGGCCGTGCTGAGAAGCCGGAAGAAGCGCGCCTGCTGTGGGAAGTCGGCCAGCGACGCGGTCTGGATCAGCCAGTAGGGACCCGAGCGGCGCGGGGTGATCGCGTTGCGGTGGGTGTGGCCGGCGATCGCGGCGACCACGCGGGGCGAGGCGTCCAGCGCGCGCAGCGCGGCCTCCCCGCCGGCGGACGCCGTGAGCGGCTGGTGGGAGAAGACGAAGACGTGGCGGCGGCCGGCGCGCCGCAGCTCCGCGCGCAGCCAGGCCACCTGCGCAGGCGTGACGAGGCCGCGCTCGCCGCCGGCGCGGTTGACGATGTCGAGCGCGATGCCGCGCACCGACGCGCCGATGTCGAACGTGTAGTCGAGCCGGCCCCCGTCGCGCCCCCGGCGGCCGAGCCGCCGGATCGCCTCGGCGGGGGTCAGGAGGCGGCGCGCGGGGTCGGCGGGCACCGTGCGCGTGCGCCCGGGGAGCCCGTCGGCCAGGAGCGCGGCGACCGCTGCGCGCGCGTCGATCCCGGCGGTGGGGCGCACGCTCGGGTCGAGCGACTCGACCATCCGGTGGCCGGTGGCGACCGCCTGGATCGCCGGTGTCGCCGGCACCTCGCCCTGGGCGAGCAGGTCGTGGTTGCCGAGCACCGGGTACCAGGGCGCGTCGAGGCCGGGCGGGGTGAAGGGCCGCTGGGCGGCCTGGAGCAGGGCCGGATGGCGCGGCGGATCGGTGTCGGGGCGGTAGTAGAAGGGGTCCGGGCTGTCGGCTCGCTGCACGCCCGCGTAGCCGGAGGCGCCGGAGTCGGGGTGCACGCGGCCGCCGTCGAGCACCGCGCGGGCGGCGTCGAGCTCGTTGGATTGCGCGTTGTCGGCGAGATCGCCGGTGACCACGACTGACAGCGGGCGCAGGCGGTTGAGTGAGCGCACGGCGGCGGCGAGGACCTGGGCGGTGAGCGCCTCCTGGGGGCGGAAGGTGGGGCTGAAGACGCCGCCGAGCCGGTCGAGGAACGGCACGCGCGCGGGCGACTCCTCGTCGCGCACGTGGGCGTCGGTGATCTGCGCGAAGGTCGCGAGCGTCGCGCCGCGCCGGCCCCCGCCGCCGAGCTCGTCGCGGTCGCGCAGGGGCTCGCCGGGGCCGCGCTCGAGCGCGCCGTCGCCGTCGCGGTCCACGAGCGTCGCGGTCAGCGTCGAGCCCGCCCGCGGAAGCGGCTGCGTGCCGCACCCGGCCGCGAACAAGGCGGCGGCGAGCACGGCTGCGAACGCGGTGCGCATCACTCCTCCCGTAGCCCGGCGACGATCGGCTCGCGCATGACGCGGCGCGCGACGACGGCGGTCGCGAGCGCCGACAGCACGAGCACGCCGGCCACCACGAGCACGACCTGGGCGAGCGTGGGCACGAGCTCGAGCGAGGCGAAGCCGGCGGCGAGCGAGGCCACCAGCGGTCCCAGCGCGACCCGCTCGATCACGGTCGCGACGAGCGCGGCGAGCAGCGCGACGGCGAGCGCCGCGCCGCCGAGCACGAGCGCTACGCTCGCCCGGTCCGCGCCGGTCGCGCGCAGCAGCGCGACCGCGGCCCGGCGCTCGCGTGCGGTGATGGCGAGCGCCTGGACGAGCGCGTAGAGGCATACGAGCCCGATCGCCAGCCCGACGCCGCGCAGCACGCCCGCGAGGATGCCGAGGAACTGGGCGTTGCCGGTCGTGGCGCCGCGCACGCGCGTCGGCGGCGCGCCGAGCGCGGTCAGCCCCGCCGCGACGCGCGCGGGGTCCGCGCCGGCGGTGAGGCGGATCGCGAGCGTCGGCTCCAGGCCGGCGTCGGCGGCGAGCAGCGGCGCAGCGCGCGTATACGCGATGCGGCCCTGGTTCTCGAGCGCCCGCACGACGCCGACCACGCGCAGGCGGATCTCGTCGCCGCGGCCCGCCTGCACGGCGAGCGTGGAGCCCGGCCGCAGGCCGAGTGCGTCCGCCAGCCCGAGCCCGACCTCGGCCTCGTTGCGGGTGCGCAGCCGTCGCCCGGAGGCCAAGGGCGGCGCCTCGAAGCGCGTGTGGTCGCCGGGATAGCCGATCAGCCGCACCGGCTGGCCGAGGCGGAAGGCGTCCGCGCCGGAGAGCACGTAGCGCGGGGCGGCGTCGCGCACCCCGGGGAGCGCCCGCACCGCGGGCAGCCGCGCGGGGTCGAGCCGGGCGGTCAGCTGGTAGCGCTTGCCGACCGTCCCGGGGTCGTCGCGCAGGCGCACGAGCAGCGCGGCGAGCGCGAGCATCAGGATCACCACACCGGCGCTGACGGCGATCGTCAGCACGGAGGCCAGCCAGCGACCGCGCGAGGCGAGCGCGAAGCGCGCGCCGACGGCGACGAGCCCGCCCGCGCCGCTGGCCCGGCGCGGGACCGCGACGTCGCCACCGCGGAGGATCGCCGCGGGCGCGCGGCGCGCGGCGCGCCAGGCGGGCCAGGTCGCCGCGGCGGTGACGAGCGCGCCGGCCGCGGCCAGGCCCGCCAGCAGCGGCAGCGCGAGCGCGAGGCCCGGTGGCTGCTCGTTCAGCGCATCGAGCAGCGAGGCCGACGGCCCGCCGACCGCGAGCGCGCCGACCGCGATCCCCGCTGCCGCCGCCGGGACCGCGACCAGCACCGCCTCGCGCGCTCCGCGCGCGGCGATCGCGGCGGGCGTGAAGCCGAGTGCGCGCTGGACCCCGATCGTCACCAGCCGGCGCTGGACGTCAGCGTGGGCGCCCGCCGCCAGCATCGTCCCCGCCGCGAGCAGGGCGACGAGCGAGAATGCGACGAGCAGCGAGATCACGGTGCCCGCGGCCTCGGAGAGCAGGACCCGAACGCCCTCGCGGGTCACGAACGACAGCGACCCGAGGCCGAACGAGGTCACGCGCGCCTGGGCGAGCGTGATGTCCGCGCGCGCGGGATCGTGCAGCCACAGGAGCGCGAGGTCGGGGCGGATCTCCTGCGTGAAGTCGAAGGCGTCGTGGACCTCCTGCCGGCCGACGTAGACGCGCGCGGCGCGGGCGAGCGGGTAGGCGACATTGTCGGGGGACAGCGCGATGCCCGCGACGCGCAGGTCCCCGAAGCCCTGGACCGCGAGCGTGTCGCCGGGCAGCAGGCCCCACTGCCCCGCCAGCCCGCGCTCGATCACCACCTCGCGGGGCCGCGCCGAGAGGTCGTGCCCGCGCGTGATCGCGTAGCCCCGCCGGCCGCCGAGCACGACCTGGACCGTCGCGCCGCGCAGGGAGTGACCGTGGTCGTCGGCCATCCGGAAGCCGGTGAGCTCGCGGCGGTAGGAGCGCGCCGCGAGGTTGGGGAGCGCGCGCACGCGGGCATCGAGCGTCGAGCGCCGCTCGCGGTCGAAGCGCGCGACGACGTCGGGCAGGTCGGCCTGCTGCGCCGCGCGATCGAAACCGGTCTCGAGGCCGAAGCCAACCGTCGTCGCCGTCCCGACCACGACCGACGCGGCCGCGATGCCCGCCGCCGCCAGCCATCGCCGCCGCGTCACGCCGCGACCAACCGGCCCGCGTCGAGACGCAACACGCGGTCGGCGATCTCCGCCGCGGCCCGCTCGTGGGTGACGAGCACCACCGCCCGGCCCTCGTCGGCGCCCGCGCGCAGCAGCTCCAGCACCCCGGCACCCGCCTCGACGTCGAGGTTGCCGGTCGGCTCGTCGGCGAGCAGGACCTCCGGGTCGTTGACGAGCGCTCGCGCGATCGCGAAGCGCTGCTGCTCACCGCCGGAGAGCTGGTGCGGCAGCGACTCGGCGACGGGGCGCAGCCCGAGCCCGTCGACGAGTGCACGGGCGCGCCGCTCGGCGTCCGGGTGGGCGCCGCGCACCCGCGCGGCGAGCAGCACGTTCGCCTCGCCGCTCAGCTCCGGCAAGAGGTGGAAGAACTGGAAGACGAAGCCGACCCGGCGCCGCCGCAGCGCGCTCAGCGCCCGCTCGGACGCGCCGGTCACGCGCTCGCCGCCGAGCTCGATCACGCCGGACTCCGCGCGGTCGAGGCCGCCCAGCAGATGGAGCAGCGTCGACTTGCCAGAGCCCGAGCGGCCGAGGACGGCAACGACCTCGCCGGCCGCGACGTCGAGGTCCAGCTCGTCCAGGACGCGCCGCGCCGCCCGGCCCTCGCCGAACGTCTTGACCAGCCCCCGTGCGTGCACCGCCGCCATCAGGTGAAGGTACGCACGAGCGTCCGTCTTTCCCCTTACGAGTTGATGAACGCGGCCCCTGCGGAGCTTGCCATTCGCGCGGCGGCCGCGACAATCGGTGGGTGGAGTCCAACGGCAACCCGCGCGGGTCTCTCCTCGTCGTCGACGACGAGCCGACGATCACCGAGGTGCTCTCGCGCTACCTCGAGCGCGCGGGCTACGAGACGCGGGTCGCCGCCGACGGCCCGAGGGCGCTCGAGCTGGCCGGCGACCACCGCCCCGACCTCGTGATCCTGGACCTGATGCTGCCGGGCCTCGACGGGCTCGAGGTGATGCGGCGCCTGCGGGCGCTGGACGAGGGCAGCGTGCGCCCGCGCGTGCCGATCATCCTGCTGACCGCGCGCGGCGAGGAGTCAGATCGCGTAGTCGGGCTGCGCCTGGGTGCCGACGACTACGTCGTCAAGCCGTTCTCGCCCAACGAGCTGGTCGCGCGCGTGGACGCGGTGCTGCGCCGCTCCGGCCCCGCCGGCGGCGCGGGCGAGGAAGCGCCGATCGAGCTGGCCGCGCTGCGGATCGAGCCGGGCACGCGGCGCGCGTTCGTCCGCGGCGAGGAGGCGACGCTGACCCAGCGCGAATTCGACCTGCTCCTGTTCCTCGCGCGCCATCCCGGCCGGGTGTTCTCGCGCGAGCAGCTCATGGACGCGGTCTGGCAGTACTCCTTCTACTCCGACACCTCGACGGTGACGGTCCACATCCGCCGCCTGCGGGCGAAGATCGAGCTCGACCCCGCCCGTCCGCAGCAGTTGCAGACGGTGTGGGGCGTCGGATACCGGTTCCAGCCATGAGCATCGGTCGCTCGCTCGTGCTGCTGCTCGTCACGGCGACCGCGCTCGCCGGCGCCGTCGCGATCGGCTACGGCGTCCACGACGGCGCGGCCGTGTGGGCCGGGCTCGCGGCGGTCGGCGCCGCGGTGCTCGGCCTGGCGCACGCGCTCGCGCGCCGGCGCCCGCGGCTCGGGTCGCTGCGGCGGCAGTTCACCGTCGGGGTCGCGATCGCCGTGGGCCAACTCGTCGTGCTCGCGGCCGCCGCGGCGCAGCTCATGTTCGTCTCCGCCCACGATGCGCTGCTGCTGATGGTGATCGTGGTGTTCGCGGGCGTGGTCGCCGTACGCGCCGCGCAGCTGTTCGCGGCGACGGCGATGCGGGACGTCGAGACCTTGCGCGACACGCTCGTGGCGGTGGGCGAAGGCTCGCGCGCACCCGTCGCCGTCACGGGGAGCGCCGACGAGCTGGCGGAGCTGGGGCGCGCGGTCAACACGGCGATCGCCAAGCTCGACGGCGCGGAGGCGGTGCAGCGCGACCTGATCGCGGCCGTCTCGCACGACCTGCGCACGCCGATCACGTCGCTGCGGCTCCTCGCCGAGGCGGTCGGCGACGACATCGTCGACGCGCCCACGCGCCGCGGCTACCTCGAGCAGATGAGCACCCATATCCAGGTGCTGTCGGCCCTGATCGACGACCTGTTCGAGCTGTCGCGGCTGGAGGCCGGTGACATCCAGTGGACGCTCCAGCAGGTGCCGCTCGGCCAGCTCGTGGAGGAGGCGGTCGACGCGCTGCGACCGCAGGCGGAGGCCAAGGGCGTCAGCGTGCGCGCCGACGTAAGGGCGCATGAGCCCGCACGCGCGAACCCCGAGAAGGTCCAGCGCGTGCTCTTCAACCTGATTCAGAACGCGATCCGCCACACTCCGGCGGACGGCTCGGTGACCGTGCTCGCCGAGGCGGCCGACGGGCGGGTGGAGATCGAGGTGGCCGACACCGGCGACGGGATCGGCGACGACGACCGCGGGCGGGTGTTCGAGCCGTTCTACCGCGGCGGCAGCGAGGCGGCGCGGACGCGCGCGGGCGCCGGGCTCGGCCTCGCGATCTCGCGCGCGATCGTCGAGGCGCACGGCGGGCGGATCTGGCTCGCCGACTCGCCGAGCGGGACGCGCGTGCGCTTCTCGCTGCCGCGGAGTTAAGCCCCGCGTTCGATCTCGCACGTAGCGTTGTCCTGATGGGCGTGACGGCGGCGGTGACCACGATCGAGCTCTACGGGCGGCTGCTCGACCACGCGGCCGGCGGAGAACACGACGGTCGCGTGCGCAGCGCCGCCGGACCGCCGACGGCGCTCCCGCTGCGGCGCTGGCTCGGGCCCGCCGACGCCGCCGACGTTCTCGCGCTCGAGTCCGCGGTCGCGCCGGTGCTCGATGTCGGCTGCGGGCCGGGCCGCCTGCTCGCCGCGCTCGCCGCCCGCGGCCGCGCGGCGACCGGCATCGACGTCTCGCCCGTGGCGGTGCGGCTCGCGCGGCGCCGCGGCGGCCATGCGATCCGCGCGTGCGTCTTCTCCCCGGAGGTGCCCGCCGGCGCCTGGGGGACGATCCTGCTGTTCGACGGCAACATCGGGATCGGCGGCGATCCCGAGCGCCTGCTCGCACGCACCGCCGAGCTGTTGCGGGCCGGCGGTGAGGCTGTCGTCGAGCTCGAGCCGCCGGGCCGCGGGGCGAGCGTGGTCGGCATGCGGCTCGAAGGCGCGGGCGCGGTCGGGCCGTGGTTCGACTGGGCGCGCGTGGACGCCGACGCGATCGGCGCGGTCGCGCGCGGCGCCGGACTGCGCGTGGCGGGCCGCCTCGAGGGCGACGGGCGCTGGTTCGCGCGTCTGCGGAAGGTCGCAGGGTGAAGGCGCCGCCCGGCCCGTTCCGCCCCGGCTTCTGGCGCAGCCCGCTGCGCGGACCGTGGCTGACCACGGTGCTCGGCACGCTGCTGCTGTGCGGCGTCACGGTCGTCGCGATCACGGGCTTCCTCTCCCACGCGGCCTACGAGCCGGGCATCGGGCACAACGGCATCGTCGACCCGGCCCGCGACCTCCCGCTCGGGATCGGCTGGCCCGCCGCGCCCGCGTGGCTCTATGGGCTCACCCAGGGACTGCACGTCAACGTCGGCCTCGTCACGGTGCCGCTGCTGCTGGCGAAGCTGTGGTCGGTGATCCCGCGTCTGTTCGCCTGGCCGCCGGTCGCCTCGGCCGCGCAGGCGATCGAGCGCGCGTCGATCGCGCTGCTGGTCTCGAGCGGCGTGTTCGAGTTCGCCACCGGGGTCATCAACGCGCAGAACTACTACGCCTTCCACTTCCGCTTCGTCGTGGCGCACTACTACGGCGCGGTCGTGTTCGTCGCGTCGCTGGCCGTCCACATCGTGGTCAAGCTGCCGGTGATGGTCCGCGCCTATCGCGAGCGCGGGGTGCTCGGGCCGCTGCGGGAGGACCTCGCGGCCACGCGACCCGAGCCGCCCGATCCCGACGGCCTGGTGGCGCGCGCGCCCGCTGCGCCGACGATCACCCGCCGGGGGCTGCTCGGCTTCGTCGGCGCGGGCTCGGGGCTGCTCCTGCTGGCCAACGTCGGCGAGTCGATCGGCGGACCGCTGCGCCCGCTCTCGCTGCTCGCCCCGCGGAGCGGCGACCCGGGCCCCGGACCGAACGGCTTTCAGGTCAACAAGACCGCCAAGGTGGCGGGCATCAGGCCCGAGATGACCGGAGACGGCTACCGGCTCGTCCTGCGCTCGGGCGACCGCGAGCTGCGGCTGACCCGCGCCGAGCTGCTCGCGCTGGAGCAGCGCACGGAGGAGCTGCCGATCGCCTGCGTCGAGGGCTGGACGACCACACAGCACTGGACCGGCGTGCCGCTCACGAGCCTGGCGGACGCGGTGGGCGCCGCCGGCGCGGGCGAGCTGCTCGTCGAGTCGCTGCAGGCAAGCGGCACGTTCAGGCAGGTGACGCTGACGCGCACTCAGTTCGGCAACGAGCGCGCGCTGCTGGCGCTGAAGGTCAACGGTGCCGACCTCTCGATCGATCACGGCTTCCCGGCCCGCGTCATCGTGCCGGCGCTGCCCGGCGTGCACAACACGAAGTGGGTCGCGGCGATCACCTTCAAGGGCACGACTTGAGCCGGTTCCGGCGTCGCTACGGCGCGTCGCCGCTGCACGCGCTCGCGCACCTCGCCGCGTTCGCGCTCGCGGGCTTCGCCCTGCTCCAGCTCGTCGACGCGCGCGACGCCGGCAACGTGCTCGTGTGGTTCATCGGAGCCGTGGTGCTCCACGACTTCGTCCTGCTCCCGTTCTACTCGGGGCTGGACCGGGCGGCGCAGGCGATCGGCGGGCGGGTCCCGGCCGTCAACCACCTGCGGGTGCCGGCCGGGTTCTCGGCATTGCTGCTGCTCGTGTACTTCCCGCTGATCCTGGGGCTCAGCACCCCCAAGCTCGAGCGGGTCAGCGGCGCGCCCGCCGGGGACTACCTCGGGCGCTGGCTGCTCATCACGGGCGCGCTGTGCGCCGGGTCGGGCGCGCTGTACGTCGTGAGGTCGCGCAGAGCGGCCGCGAAGCGCCCCCCGGGCACGAGCGCGGCGACCAGGCGGGCGTCCTCGTAGGTGTCGACGTCACGCAGGGACGGCAGATAGTGCGTCGCGAGCCCGAGCGCGCTCAGACGCTCGCGCTGCACCGCGCCGGTGTGGCGCTCGCTCATCGGCACGCCGTCGAACACGCGTGGATCGGGGTGCGTGAGCCCGATCGCCCAGTAGCCGCCGTCCGGCGCGGCTCCGAAGACCGCGCCGGCGCCGTTCGCGAGGCTCGCCAGGCCGGTGTCGAGCAGCTCGGAGGTGACCTGAGGGGTGTCCATCCCGACCAGCAGCGCCGGGCCGCCGACGTGGTCGAACGCCGCAGCCAGGCGCTGGGCGAGCCCCTCGCCACGCTGCGCGACGAGCTCGAAGCCTTCGGGCACCCACCCGTCGGGCGCGCCGTCGAGCGCCACCACGCGACGGCCGGCCAGCCTGGAGCCCGCGACCGCCGCCAGGGTGTCCTCGAGCGCGGCCCGCGCGAGCGCGGCCGCCTGATCCGGGCGCAGCGGTGGGGTCAGGCGGGTCTTCACGCGGCCGGCCACGGGGGCCTTGGCCATTACGATCAGCGCGGCGCTCACGACAGCGCCGCCACCATGTCGCGGACGGTGCGAAGCGTGCCGGTCACGGTCCCGGTCACCTTCGAGCGCCCCCGGCGGGGAAGGTAGGTCACATCCACCTCCTCGATGCGCCAGCCCGCCGCGGCCGCGCGCACGACCATCTCGAGCGGCCATCCGAAACGCCGGTCCAGCAGTGCGAGGCCGAGCAGCGCCTCGCGGTGCGCCGCGCGCATCGGGCCGAGATCGCGCAGCTCGACGCCGGTGCGCCGCCGCAGCTCCGCCGTCAGCGCGCGGTTCGCGACGCGCGCATGCAGCGGCCAGGCGCCGGACCGCGCGCTGCGGGCTCCCAGCACGAGCTGGGCCGTGCCCGCCTCGACCGGCCCGGCCACCCGCGGCAGCTCGCGCGGGTCGAAGGACGCGTCGCAGTCCATGAAGCATACGACGTCGCTGCGGGCTGCGAGCAGCCCCGCGAAGCAGGCGGCGCCGAAGCCCGGCCGCGGCTCGTGCACGACCTGGGCGCCGAGCGCCGCAGCGAGCTCGCCCGAGCCGTCGGTCGAGCCGTTGTCGACGACGATCGGCTCATAGCCCGAGGGCATGCGCTCGAGCACCCACGGCAGCGCCGCGCGCTCGTCGAGGACCGGCAGGACAACGTGGTGCACCCGGTCGACCGTACCCTGCCAGCCTTGCCAGAGGCTTACGGGGCATGAGCGAACACCCGATCCTCGTCACGGGCGGCGCCGGCTTCATCGGATCGCACGTGGTCGACGCCCTCGTCGAGGACGGGCACGCCGTGCGGGCGGTCGACGCGCTGCTGCCCGCCGCGCACGCGGCTCGCCCCGACTACCTGAACCCCGCCGCCGACTGGATCGAGGGCGACCTGCGCGATCCCGCGGTGGCCGAGCGAGCGGCCGCCGGCGTGGGCGCGGTCTGCCATCAGGCGTCGATGGTCGGTCTCGGCGCCGACATCGGCGACATCGCGGAGTACGTCGGCCACAACGACCTCGCGACGGCGGTGCTGCTGCGCGCGCTCGCCCGCAGCGGCTTTGCGGGCCGCATCGTGCTGGCGTCGAGCATGGTCGTCTACGGCGAGGGCCGCTACCGCTGCGCGCGCCACGGCCAGGTGAGCCCGGGTCCGCGCCGCCCCGAGACGCTCGACGCCGGCGGCTTCGAGCCGCCGTGCCCGGTGTGCGGCGAGCCGCTGGCCTCCGGGACCGTCGAAGAGGGCGCGCCACTGGACCCGCGCAGCGTGTACGCCGCCACCAAGGTGGCCCAGGAGCATCTCTGCGCCGCGTTCTCGCGCGAGACCGGGATCCCCGTGACCGCCCTGCGTTACCACAACGTCTACGGGCCCCGGATGCCGCGTGACACGCCCTACGCGGGCGTGGCGAGCATCTTCCGCAGTGCGCTCGAGGCCGGGCGGCCGCCGCAGGTGTTCGAGGACGGCGGCCAGCGCCGCGACTTCGTGCACGTCCACGACGTCGCGCGCGCGAATCTGCGCGCGCTGCTCGCTCCCGAGCCGATCCCCGGCCCGTTCAACGTCGCGAGCGGTACGCCACACACCGTGCTCGAGATGGCCGAGGCGCTCGCCGACGCGTTCGAGGGGGCGCCCCGGCCGCAGGTCTGCGGCGAGTGGCGCGCCGGGGACGTGCGCCACATCGTCGCGTCAGCCGAACGCGCCGCCGCCGTCCTCGGCTTCCGCGCCCGCGCGGACTTCGCGACGGGGATGCGCGCGTTCGCGCGCTCACCGCTGCGCTGATGGCCGCGACGCGCGGGCTCGCCGCGACGGTCGCGCTGATGGCGATCGCGATGATCGTCCCCACCGCCATCGGCTGGGACGTGCACGTCAGGTCGTTCCCGCCGCTGCACGCCGAGTGGGCCCCGCGCCTCGGCGCGGGCACCGTGCCGGCGCTCCTGCTCGCGGTCCTCGCCGCGCGCTTCGCCGTCGACCTCGCGGAGCGGTTGGCGTGGCGATGGCTGCTCGCGGCCGCGTTCGCCGCCGGCCTCGCGTGGATGCTCTCGCTGGCCTTCGTCGACGGCGCGCACGGGATCGGGGACATCCTGCAGACGCCCTACGAGTACCTGCGCACCGCGCGAAGGGTCGGCGACGTCCATCAGCTGCTGCAGCAGTTCGTCGGCCGGATCGACACCCGGTCCGCGCCGCTGCCGCTGTGGCCGGTGCACGTCGCGGGCCACCCGCCGGGCGCGCTGCTCGTCTTCGTCGGCCTGGACCGCCTCGGCCTCGGCGGCGGCTTCGCCGCCGGCATGGTCGTCACGGCGATCGCGGCCACGACCGCCGTCGCCGTGCTCGTCACCGTCCGGGCGCTCGGTGCGGAGGCGATGGCCCGCCGGGCCGCGCCCTTCCTGGTCTTCGGCCCCGCGGCGGTGTGGCAGGCCGTCTCGGCCGACGCGATGTTCGCGGCCGTCGCGGCCTGGGGCCTCGCGGCGCTCGCCCTGGCCGCAACGCGCCGCAGCGTCGCCCTGCCGATCGCGGGCGGGCTGCTGCTCGGCGCCGCCGTGATGCTCTCCTACGGCCTGCCGCTGCTCGGGATCCTGGCGGTGACGGTCCTCGTCCTGGGCCGCTCGTGGCGCTCGCTGCCGATCGCCGCCGCCGCCGCGCTAGCGGTCCTCGCTGCGTTCGCCGCGCTCGGGTTCTCCTACCTCGACGCGCTGCCCGCCCTCCGGGCGCGCTACCTGCAGGGAGTCGGTGGGCGGCGCCCGGCGACCTACTGGACCTGGGGCAGCCTCGCGGCGCTCGCCTTCAGCGCCGGACCGCTCGCCGGGGCCGGCCTCGCCCAGCTCCTCGGCCACGCGCGCGCACGCCTCCGCGACGAGTCCACGCGCGCGGTCGCCGCGCTCGCGGCCGCCGCCGCCGCCTCCGTGCTCGTCGCCGACGCCACGCAGATGAGCAAGGCCGAGGTGGAGCGCATCTGGCTGCCCTTCGTGCCATGGATCCTCCTCGGCTGCGCGCTTCTGCCCGAGCGCTGGCGCCGCGGGGGCCTCGTGCTCCAGGTCGCCGTCGCGCTCGCCGTCGAGCACCTCCTCCAGACCGGCTGGTGAGTCGCCGCCACGACCGCCGAGGAGTTTCGCCGCGTCACGGACGTGACCGCTGAGCCTGACCGTCCCGCGGGCCGCTCGTCAGCGCTCGTCGCCGGCGCGGTGGATCGCCTGGAGCTTGCCCATCAGCACCGGACGGTGCTCTGACCGCGCCGCTGATCGCAGATCCTCCAGCATCGTCTCGAGCCGGCGCATGACGCGATCGGAGTCCGACCCCCAGTGCGCGATCTCGTCGACGGCCAGGTCGAGGTAGTCGGCGAAGGCGGGTTGCGGGACGTCGACGGCGAGCGCACCGTCGTCCGCTCGGTGCTGGCGAGGGACGATGGGCCGGGTGCAGAGTCGTCGCAGGATGTCGTGGAGCTGGTCCACGACCTGCACCGCGGTGCTCGGATCGTTGATCCCGGGTGACAGGGCGCGCTCCGCGATGTCGACGAGCTGGCGCAATCCGAAGCCGACGTCCTGATCGAGGCTGCGCTCGTCGCCGAGCGTGACGGCCGAGCGCAGATCCCCGTCGCGCGGCGGGTCGTCGCCGAAGACCCGTACGAGCGGAGCGCCGGCGGGCACGAAGGCGCCCATCGCGGGGATCACGCAGACGACGCAGCCGTGCTGTTCGGCCAGCCGGCGAAGAACCGCGTCGTCCACCTCGCACACGACTCCGAGTGACACGCTCGCCACCTCGTGGCCGGTGCCGGCCGGGCGGGAGAGCGCGCCGGCGGGGTCGGCGTCCGCCGGATGTCGCTGCTCGAGGAGCTCGCGGGTGTCGTCGCCGATGCGGGTGATGATCGTCGCGGCGCGGATGGATTGCGCGATGTGGTGGATGTAGAACAGGAAGACCACGACGCTGGCCAGGACGAACATGAAGGCGACCGTGATGGCCAGCTGAGGAACCTCGGGCTGGTGGCCGGCGGTGCCGTGTACGGAGCGCAGCACGACCATCCCGTACACGAAGGTCGCCACGAACACGCCCAGGGCGAGCTGGATGAATCGGTCTCGGAGGAACGTCCGGATGACGCGCGGGGAGAACTGGCTGCTCGTCAGCTGCAGCACGACGATCGTGATCGAGAACACCAGGCCGGTGAACGAGATCATCGCGGTGATCACCGCCGTCAGCAGCGCCCGCGCCCCCTCAGGTCCGCCGCCGAAGAAAAGTGGAAGTTCCCGGGACGTGTCCAGCGACCGGTCGATCCCGCCCAGGACGATGCCGAGGGCGAGCGCGAGCAGCGCGCAGAGCAGCGGTATCGCCCAGAACTCGTCTCGCAGCCGGAGCCAGATGCCCTTCATCGGCACCCGCCGGGCGGCTTCGAAGACGAATGGGTCCCAGCGGGTTGATGCAGCAGAGCGCTTGAAGCGTAGCTGCGCCGACCGTCGGACGAGGGTGGAAGCCGGGCGGTGCCGGGGATGCGTGCCTGCTTGGATGGAGGGATGTCCGCAGACCCGCGCGCCCGGCGGCGCGAGCTGATCTGGGCCGCGACGGTCGGGATCGTCCTCGCGGATTCGTCGGTGGTGACGCTGGCGCTGCCGGCCATCCTGGCCCGCTTCGGCACGACGGTGTTCGGGGTGTCGTGGGTGCTGACCTCGTTCAACGTCGTGCTGACGCTCGCGGTGCTCCCGGCGGCGGCGCTCGCGGCGCGTGGCGGTGCGCTGCGCGCGGCCCGGGTGTGGCAGGGCGGGGTGGCGGTGTTCGCGCTGGGCTCGCTGGTGTGCGCGCTCGCGCCGAGCGTGGGCATGCTGATCGCCGGCCGATGCGTGCAGGCGCTGGGCGGTGCGGGCGTGATCGCGGGTGCGATCGAGCTGCTGGCGCGCAGCCGCGGTTCGCACGAGCGCGCCGCCGGCCTCTGGGGCGCTGCCGGGCTCGCGGGGCTCGCGGTCGGCCCTGCGGTCGGCGGGCTGCTCACCGAGCTGATCAGCTGGCAGTCGATCTTCGCGGTCCAGGTGCCGGTCGTCCTGCTCATCGCCGGCGCGTCAAGGTCGCCGGCGGGGGCCGCCGAGCGCGGGCGGCCCGGGCGCTCGCGGCTGGCGCCCGAGTTGGCGCTCGGCCTGATCTCCGCCGGTCTGGCCGGGGCGCTCTTCCTGCTCGTCGTGATGCTGACGGAGGGGTGGGGGCACTCGGCGCTGGAGGCGGCATTGATCATCACGGTGATGCCGGCGGCCACGCTGCTGACCCGGGTGGCCACGCGGAGCCTGCGGCAGGACGGCCTGGTGATCGCGGCCGGCGCGGTGCTGCTCGCCGGTGGCCTGGCCGCGCTCGGGCTGCTGCCGGGGGCCGAGCCGGTCTGGACGCTCGGGCCGCAGGTCCTGATCGGCGCGGGGATCGCGCTCGCGCTCCCGGGGCTCACGGCCCGGGCGCTGGGTGGCGCGGACCCGGCCGGCCGCCGCGCGGCCGGCACGATCGCCGCGCGCCACGCCGGGATCGTGCTCGGGCTGCTGGTGCTGACCCCGGTGTTCAGCGCCCAGCTCATCCACGAGAGCGCGGCCGCCCAGCGCGCAGGGACCGCGCTGATCCTCGACGCCGGGCTCTCGCCGAAGACGAAGATCGCGCTCGGCGAGGCGATCGGCGAGCGCGTCGCTCGCGCGGACGGGCGCCTCACCGATCTCGGCCCGGCGTTCCGCGCGGTGACGCCTCCCGCTGAGGCACGCGGGGAGTACCGGCGGCTGCAGCGGCAGCTGGCCGACGAGGTCGACCGCTCGGCGACCCACGCCTTCAGCCTCGTCTTCCTGCTGGCGGCCGCGCTCGCGCTGCTGGCGCTCGTGCCGATCGCGATGGGCGGCGGCGGCGGCCCGCCCGCCGTGACAGCGCCGCGGCGGCGCGGCGGCGCTGTGGCGGTCGCGTTTGCGGTCGCATCGAGCGCGGGGCTGGCGGGCGTCTACCTCGCCTCCGGCGGCGCGCACTACCAGCCGCGCGAGGTCGCCGACCCGTGCCGGCCCCGCTCCGCGGACCGGTTGAAGGGCGGCGACCAGCGCCTGCAGCGGCTCGCGCTCGCCGCGCTCGACGGCGCGGCCTGCCGGCTGCGCGTGACGCGCGAGGACCTCGTGCTCGCGCTCGCGACCGAGCAGTCGCGGGCCGCATTCGCCAAGCAGCATCGGAGCGGCGACGCCGCGCTCGAGGACGCGATCAAGGCCGGTCTTGACCGCGCCATCGCCGATGCCCAGCGGGCCGGCGCGATCTCCGGCCTCGAGGCCGGGCTGCTGCGGCGCGCCCGTGACGTGGTGCCGGTGGCGACGCTGATCGATGCGCTCAAGACCAGCAGGGGCAAGGACGTGCTCGGCCGGCTCACCGACCTGCTGCGGGGGGGATAGCCGGCTCCGGCGCCGGGCTCTCCTTGTCGAGGGCCGGGGCCGGCACGCGTGCGCGTGCCGGCGCGGCGAGCCGGTCGCTGGGCCAGCTCGAGCGTTCGCCGACGAGCGTGATGACCGCCGGGGTGAGGATCGAGCGCACGAGGAAGGCGTCGATGAGCAGGCCGACGGCGAGGACGAAGGCGAGCTGCTGGAAAGCACCGACCGGCACCAGGGCCAGCACCGCGAAGGAGGCCGACAGGACGAGCCCGGCCGCCGAGATGGCGTGCGAGGCGCCGCTGCCCGCCGCGACGATCGCCTCGCGCAACGACAGCCGCTCGGCCTCGCTCCAGATGCGTCCGACGAGGAAGATGTTGTAGTCCGAGCCCAGCGCGACCAGTAGCACCCCCGCCGCCAGCGGCACGAAGTAGGTGATCTCCGGCTGGCCGAGCACCCCCTGGAAGAACACGACGGCGAGGCCGAGCGATGCGAGCGGCGCGAGCGCGGCGATCGCCACCAGGTAGAGCGGTGCGACGAGCGCGCGTAGGAAGACCGCGAGCACGATCGCGACCACGAACAGCACGAGCGGCGCGACGACGAGCAGATCGCGCCCGGCCGTGTGGATGAGCTCGCCGGTGATCGCCGTGTCGCCGGCGAACAGTGCCTGCGCATGCTTCAGCCCGACGGCCTCGAGCAAACCGGCGGTGCGTGCGTCGAGGTTGCGCAGGAGGCGCACCGCATCGGCGCTGAGCGGATCGTTCTCGGAGATCAGCACGTAGCGCACGGCATCGCCGCTCGGCGAGCTGACGATGCCGAACGCTCGCTGCGTCGGCTTCGAGGCGGGGCCGATCACTCCCGCCACGCCCGGCTGGTTGCCGAGCACGGTCTGCAGGTCGGCGAGCGCCCGCTTGCGGGTCGCGATGTGGGGCGCGGAGACGACGAGCGTGGCCGGCGACATCGTGCCGGGAGCGAACGCCGCCGACAGCTCGTCGTAGGCACGGTGGGGCCCGCTGTCACTCGGCAGCCCGCGGATCAGGGGATTGCCCACCTTGAGGAAGACGAGCCCGCTCGCCATCGCGGCGAGCACGACGAGACAGATCAGCAGCGTGCGGCGCGGCGCCCGCACCGAGATGCGAATCAGCCGGTCCAGCCAGCCGGTGCTGACGGCCGTCCGGGCCGCGCCCCGGCGCGCGCCGGGCCACAGCAGCGCCCGGCCGACCAGCGCCAGCAACGCCGGCAGGAAGGTCACCGTGACCACCAGCCCGACCAGCACGGCGAACGCCATTCCCGGCCCGAAGGCACGCAGGAACCCGAGGTCGGCGACGACGAGCGCCGCCGAGCCGACGGCCACCGCCGCCCCGCAGGCCAGGATCAGGGGCGTGAGCTCAGCGGTCGTCGCGCGCGCGGCCTCCCGCGACGGCTCGCCCTCCTGCAGCCGGCGGCGAAACCGGGACATGTAGAACAGCGCGTAGTCCGTGACGACGCCGAACAGCAGGGCGACCATGATCGGCTCGACCTCCGGGGGCACCGAGATGCCGACGTGCTGGCCGCCGACCGCCACGAGTCGGACGGAGACGACGTAGGCCACCGCCACGGTCATCAGCGTGACGAGCGCCGCGAGCGCCGAGCGCAGGCTGAGCGCGACGATCAGCGCGACGATCGCGACGGTCAGGAGCTCGATCCTCGGCAGGTTGTCCTTGATCAGCCCGGCCTGCTCGGCTCTGGCGGGGATCGCGCCCGTGACGCCGACGTAACTCTGCGGGGGCGCGTCGAGCTCGTGCACGTAGCCGCGTGCCGCCTTCGTCCGCTTGCGCTGGTTGAAGTCGAGGCTGAACAGCAGCGAGCTCACCGTCGCCGTGCCCTGCTCGCGCGCGAAGGGCAGCTCGACGCCGAGGTTCGTCACCCCATACGCGCCCGAGGCGCGCACGTCCGGCACACGCTGCGCATTGACGTCCCGGATCAACGCCACGGTCGCTCGGATGCGAGAGGGCGCCAGACCGGCGGCGTCGCGCTCGACCACCGTCGTGCGGCTCGCAAGCGGGAACCGGAACAGCTCGGCGGACAGCTTCTCGGCCTTGAGCGCCCTCGAGTTCGCCGGCACGAGCTGACCCAGCGCGCCGGTCTGGGCCTCCTCCAGCGTCGGCAGGGCGACCGCCATCACGACCGCCGCGGCGATCCAGCCGACCACGATGGGCAGTCGCGCCGCCACGATGGCCCTGGCGAAGGCGTCAGACACGCCGCACCTTCAACGGGACAGTGCCTTCACGGCCATGCCGGGGAGCCTATGGGGCGCGACGGCAGGGTCGACCGGTGACCGGCCGGCGACGAGCGATCTTGCGTCCGTGAGCAGCGAGCCGGCGTCCTACTGGCGCAACGTCAATAGCCGGGCAGCCGGCTGCTGCCGAATTGCAGGTGATGTGCAGCCACGCGGCTCGATCGTGGGGGTGCCACCCCACCCCCACATCAAGCACTAGGGGGCCCCCGGAAGCGACGCCGCCCACCCCGCGCCTAGCTTCACCCGAAACCGGCCCGACACGGGCGTGGAGCCGGATCCAACTCCGATGACCGAGGTGATGCAGTGATGCGGATGGACTTGAGCATGCGCGCGACCGCCGTCAGCACGCTCTCGGTGCTGCTGTGGACGTGTGCGGCGTCGGTGGCCGCCGCAAACGTGCCCCCGCCCAACACGAGGCTCACCGTACACAAGACCGGGGTCCAGGTCGGGACGGTCACCGACGACAAGGGGAAGATCAACTGCGGCGACGGTCCCGGGTGCACAGGCTCCTATGCGCGGGCCTGCCTGACCTACAACGCCGAGGGTGAGTGCACCAAGGCTGCCGACGCGGTGCGCCCGAAGCTGACCACGACGATCCCGAGCGGCTTCGCGGTCACGTGGGCGGGCCCGGGCTGCGATGAGGGGACGAACACGACCCCCGACTGCACGGTCGCGTCGTCGGCGACCGCCAGCATCACCGTCCACTACGACGACGTGAGCGCGCCGCTGCTCTCGGTCACCTCGCCCGCGGCCGGTTCCCGCCGCGGGGTGGTGTCGCTGTCCGCGACGGCGTCGGACGCCGAGTCGGGCGTCGCGAGCGTCGAGTTCTTCGTCGGCGCGGTCTCGGTCGGGACGGATTCGACCGCGCCCTACTCGGTCGGCTTCGACACGACCACGCGGCCCGACGGTCCCGTCACGGTACGCGCGCACGCCGTCAACGGCGACGGCGACCACGAGGACACCTCGGTCGGCATCACGATCGACAACACGCTCCCGGGCCTGACCGTGACCGGGCCTGACGGCCAGACCTTCGGGCCGGGCTCGACGCAGACGTGGAGCTACTCCGCGTCTGACGCCACCAGCGGCCCTCCGGCCGTGCAGTGCAGCGTCACGCCGACCGGCGCCGCGCCGTCATTCGCGCCCTGCGCGCCGGGCGCGGGCTCGCACTCGGTCGGCGGCCGGCCCGAGGGCGGCTACACCGCACGCTTCCGGGCGACCGACGGGGCGGGCAACGCGCGTGACGTGGTGCGCACGTTCTCCATCGACGCCACGCCACCGTCGACGCGCATCGACAGCGGCCCGGCGGACGGCTCCTCCTCGACGGCCACGAGCGCGACGTTCACGTTCTCGTCCGACGACGCGGCGGCGAGGTTCGGCTGCCGCGTCCACCCGGCGGCGCTGACGCCGGGCGCCTTCGGGCCGTGCACGGGGCCGGGCACCCACACGGCGAGCGGGTTCGCTCCCGGCAGCTACACGTTCGAGGTGGTGGCCACCGATGCGTTCGGGAACGCCGATGCGACGCCGGAGAAGCGAGACTTCACGGTCAATGGGACCGGCACGGGCACGGGCACGGGCACGGGAACGGGCACGGGAACGGGCACCGGGGACGGCGGCGACGGGCACATCCACGCGGTGGTCCAGACGTTCTTCACCCGCTTCGGCGCTCGCACCCGCGTCAACAAGCTCACGCTGGTCCGGGCGCCCGAGGGCGCGACGGTGACCATGACGTGCAAGAGCAAGCGCAAGGGCTGCCCGTTCAGGCGTGCCGCCCTGGTGGTCAACAACGCCAAGCTCGCGCTCGGCAAGCGCTTCAAGCACCGCAAGCTGCGCGCAGGAGCCGTCATCACCATCGTCGTCTCGAAGCTGGGGCTCGTCAAGGAGACGTTCCGCTTCACGCTGCGGCCGACGAAGTTCCCGGCGGTGCACGTCACATGAGTACTGTCGATCACAACGGAGAGGAGTCAGCGATGACGAAGATCACGGAGGGTGCCGAGCCGTTCCTCGAGGATGGGGAGGAGGTGCTCGCGGCGCTCGTCGCGCGCCCGCGCGGGTGGACGCAGTCGATGGCGGGCTCGGGGATGCTCGGAGCGGCGCAGCAGGGCAAGGCGCGCAACGGGGCGGAGGCGGCCGGCTTCCAGCTCGCGAGCCCGATGGTGCTCGCGGTGACGCAGCGGCGGCTGCTGTCGTTCAAGGCCGCCTCGGCGCGCGGGAAGGTCGAGGAGCTGGTCGGGGCGGCGCCGCACGCCGACGTCGATGCGATCGAGATCAAGCGCCTGCTGCTCGGCAAGGTCGTGACCGTGACCGTGCGCGGCGTGCCGTTCAAGCTCGAGGTCAACGCGAAGGCCGACGCCAAGGGCGTCGCGGACGCGTTCGACCGCGCCAAGGCCGGGGCGTGACGCGCGCGCGGCTCACCTTCGCTCTCGCGCTCGTCGTGCTCGCCGGCCTCGCGCCGGCGAGCGCGCAGGCGAAGCGCTCGCCGTGCAACCCACGCGGCTCGCAGACGGTGCTGGCCAATGACGAGGTGCGGATCTATTTCCTCCACCACAACGACTGGGCGTGCGCGTACGCGAACGGTCGCCGCTTCGAGATCGGGCGCGGCTCGGAGTTCTTCGCGGACGGCTCCTACAACCTCGAGCACCTGCAGCTCGTGGGCACCAAGGTCGCCTATGTGATCTCGTGGGACGGGGTCGACTACACGGTGGGGGAGGTCTGGCTCCGCGACGTCAAGAAGGGCCGCTTCCTCCTCAAGGGCGTCTCCCCGGTCGTGCGCGAGGCTGCCTGCGCGCCCGGCGACGGGCGCAACGTCGACAGCCTCGTCCTCGCGCCCAAGGGGCGCGTCGCGTGGGGGACGAGTTACTCCTGCGCGCCGGGCATCGCGAGCTACCGGCAGGAGATCGTCGCCTTCAAGCCGGGTGGGCGGCCGAGACTGCTCGACTCGGCGGCGGCGGACGAACCCGTTGGCCCCGTGCTCGGCTCGGGCTCGGTCGGACTTGCCGAGAACGGAGACCGCGCGTACTGGATGCACGACGACACGACGCCTCGGTCCGCGGAGCTCTGACGGTGGCCGGGCTCCGCGGCGCCGTCGCCGCCCTCGTCCTCCTGCTCGCGGCGGTGCTGGCGGCCGCCGAGGCCAAGCGCCCCAAGCTCCGCTGCAGCGCGGGCCTGACCCTGTACGCCGAGGGCAGGCTGCGCGTCTTCGGCGTGCCCTTCCACGGCGGCGGCGAGTGGGGCTCCGACGAGTACGCCTGCCTGGGCGCACGCCGCCGCCCGCTGCCGGTCGGCGTCGTGAGCAGCAACGGCGGCACCGGCTCGCTGGACACGCTCGCGTTCGCGTTCGGCGGTGGGCGCTATCTCGGCTCCTACCACACCTCCGACGGGGAGGGCGGCGGCGAGGGCTGGTTCGCGGTGGTCGACCTCGAGACGCGGCGCACCGTGGTCGAGGCCGATGCCGGCTGGCACGACACCGCGCCGCCGTTCCGCGTCGCGGCCAACGGCGCGCTGATCACGGAGGACGAGGACATCGAGGTGCGGGCGCCGGGCTCGCGCCACGCGAAGACGCTGTCGACGCCGGGCGTCACGGCGACGGACCT
>JBDTMF010000046.1:0-23106 GCA_039934455.1 Solirubrobacteraceae bacterium | reverse complement strand
AAGACGACGACGATCGGCAAGCTCGCCTGGCACCTCCAGCAGACGCTCGGCCAGCGCGTGCTGGTCGCCGCGGCCGACACCTTCCGCGCCGCCGCCGTCGAGCAGCTCCAGCGCTGGTCCGAGCGCGCGGGCTGCGAGTTCGTGCGCGGCCCGGAGGGCTCCGATCCCGGCGCGATCGCGTTCGACGCGATCGCCCGCGGGCGCGAGCACGGCGTCGACGTCGTGATCATCGACACCGCGGGCCGGCTGCACACCCAGACCGACCTGATGGCCGAGCTGACCAAGGTCCGCCGCGTCATCTCCAAGCAGATGCCTGACGCGCCGCACGAGACGCTGATGACCGTCGACGCCACGACGGGCCAGAACGGCGTCCGGCAGGCCAAGCTGTTCGGTGAGGCCGTCGACGTCACCGGCGTGATCCTCACCAAGCTCGACGGCACCGCGAAGGGCGGGATCGCGCTGGCGATCGCCGACGAGCTCGGGATCCCGGTCAAGCTGATCGGGATCGGGGAGCAGCTGGAGGACCTGCGGCCGTTCGACGCCCAGGACTTCGCGCGCGCCCTGCTGACCTGAGCAACCCCAGTCTGTAGATTCGGTCCAATGGACCCATGGGTTCTCTGGCTCATCGCCGCGGCCATCCTCGGACTTGGCGAGATCGCCACGTCGGGCTTCTTCTTGGCTCCCTTTGCGGTTGGCGCACTCCTAGCTGCGCTGATCAGCGCGGTCGGAGCCGGCACGGTGATAAGCCTGATCGTCTTCCTGGGCGTCTCGATCGCGGCCCTCACCGCCCTCCGTCCGCTGGCCCGCGCGCATCTGAAGATGCCCGCCCAGCTGCGTACGGGTACCGCGGCGCTGGTGGGTCGCTCGGCAACGGTCGTGGAGCGGATCGCCAACCACGAGGGCGTCGGCTGCGTCAGCATCGAGGGCGAGGTCTGGACGGCGCGCGCCTACGATGAGGATGATGTGATCGAGGCGGGCCAGCGCGTCCAGGTCCTGGAGATCCGGGGCGCCACGGCGCTCGTGAGCGAGTAGGGAGGTACGGCATGAGCGCCGGAATCATTGCGTTGATCGTCCTGGCGGTATTCGTCTTCTTCGTCGCCGCCGCAGGCGTGCGCATCGTCCCGCAGGCCAGGGCGGGCGTCGTCGAGCGGCTCGGCCGCTATGCGCGCACCCTCGATCCGGGGCTGGCGCTGATCGTGCCCTTCGTCGACCGCGTCAAGCCGCTGATCGACCTGCGCGAGCAGGTCGTCACCTTCCCGCCCCAGCCGGTGATCACCGAGGACAACCTCGTGGTGGGGATCGACACCGTCATCTACTTCACGGTCACGGACGCCAAGGCCGTGACCTACGAGGTGGCCAATCCCCTCCAGGCGATCGAGCAGCTCACCGTCACGACGCTGCGCAACGTGATCGGCGGGCTCACGCTCGAGGAGGTCCTCACCAGCCGCGACAACATCAACACCCAGTTGCGCCTCGTGCTCGACCAGGCCACGGGCGGGTGGGGGATCCGCGTCAACCGCGTCGAGCTGAAGTCGGTCGAACCGCCGCGCACCGTGCAGGAGGCGATGGAGAAGCAGATGCGTGCCGAGCGCGATCGCCGGGCCACGATCCTGACCGCCGAGGGCGCCCGCCAGTCGCAGATCCTCACCGCCGAGGGTGAGAAGCAGGCCGCGGTGCTCAAGGCCGAGGGCGCGCGCACGTCGGCGATCTTGCGCGCCGAAGGCGAGGCGAAGGCGATCGAGACGGTCTTCCAGGCCATCCACGACGGCGGCCCGGACCAGCCGCTGCTCTCCTATCAGTACCTGCAGATGCTGCCGCAGCTCGCCCAGGGCGACGCCAACACCGTCTTCGTGATCCCCGGTGAGATCACCCAGGCGCTGGGTCAGCTCGGCAACGCCTTCGGGGGTGGCCAGGCACGAGGCGAAGAGACGGATGGCCCAACTCTGCCGCCGCGGCCGCGCCAGCGTTCGCCGCGGTCCGACGCGATCGACGCAAAGGCCGCCGCCGACGCCGAGGCCGCGGCCGCCGCCGCGCGCCAGGCCACCGCCGAGGCGCAGGACGCGACCATCGCAGGGCCGCGCCAGATTGCCCCGTCGGCGCCTGAGGAGCCGCCGGCGCTTGAGTCCTAAGCTCTAGGGAGTGTTCGACTCCCTCTCAGAGAAGCTCCAGGAGACCCTCTCCGGCGTCCGCGGCCGTGGCGCACTGACCGAGGACGACATCACCCGCGCCATGCGCGAGATCCGCCTTGCACTGCTCGAGGCGGACGTCAACTTCAAGGTCGTCAAGCAGTTCACGTCCTCGGTCAAGGAGCGCTGCCTCGGCGCCGAGGTGCAAAAGCAGCTCAACCCCGGCCAGCAGGTCGTCAAGATCGTCAACGAGGAGCTGACCGCGCTGATGGGCGGCGCCTCGGCCGGCCTCGCCTTCTCCCCACGGCCCCCGACGGTGATCCTGATGGCGGGCCTCCAGGGCTCGGGCAAGACGACCGCCACCGCCAAGCTCGCCCGCTTCCTGCGCGAGGAGAACGGCTCCTCGGTCGGCGTCGCCGCCTGCGACGTCTACCGCCCCGCCGCCGTCGAGCAGCTGATCAAGGTCGGCGCCCAGGCCGGCGCGACCGTCTACGAGCGCGGGACCGACGCCGACCCCGTCGAGATCGCCGCCTGGGCGCGCGACCAGGCCGAGCGCGACGGCAAGGACGTGCTGATCGTCGACACCGCGGGCCGCCTGCACATCGACGAGGCGCTGATGGCCGAGCTGACGCGGATCAAGAAGGTCGTCCGGCCCACCAACGTCTTGCTGGTCGTCGACGCGATGACCGGCCAGGACGCGGTCAACGTCGCCGAGCAGTTCGCCGAGGCGGCCCAGTTCGACGGCGTGATCCTCTCCAAGCTCGACGGCGACGCCCGCGGCGGCGCGGCGCTGTCGGTCAAGGCCGTCACCGGCAAGCCGATCCTGTTCGCCTCCACCGGCGAGAAGCTCGAGAACTTCGAGCGCTTCCACCCCGACCGCATGGCGCAGCGCATCCTCGGGATGGGCGACGTCCTCTCCTTCATCGAGAAGGCCGAGAAGCAGGTCGACGAGGAGGACGCGAAGGCCCTGGAGCGCAAGCTGCGCCGCAACGAGTTCACGCTCGACGACTTCCTCGACCAGCTCCAGAAGATCCGCAAGATGGGCCCGCTGACCTCGCTGCTGGGGATGATGCCCGGGCTCGCCGGCCACCAGCTCTCGAAGATGAACGTCGACGAGCGCGAGCTCGACCGCGTCGGGGCGATCATCACCTCGATGACCGCCTGGGAGCGCCGTCATCCCGAGGCGATCAAGGGCTCACGCCGGCTGCGCATCGCCCGGGGCTCGGGCACGAGCGTCCAGCAGGTCAATCAGCTCGTCAAGCAGTTCCAGGAGATGCGCAAGATGATGCGCGGCCTGTCCCAGGGGAAGATGCCGGATCTCGGCGCCCTGATGCGCCAGCGCTGAGCCCGAGCCCGGCGATCACGAGGGTCGCGCCGAGCGCCTGCGGGACGCCGAACGGGTTGCCGAACGCGAGCACACCCGCCGCCACCCCGACCACCGGCTCGATGTTCACGAACGCCCCCGCCAGCTCGGCGTGCACCCGCGCCTGGCCGTAGGCATAGAGCGCGAACGGGATCAGCGAGCCGACGCTCACGAGCGCGCCCAGCGCGATCGCCTGGTCCGGCGTCGGCGGCCCCACGGGCAGCGGCGCCGGCAGCGCGGCGAGCAGCGCGAACAGCCCGGCGGCCGCCATCTGCACAGCGGTCACGGCGACCGGGTCGCGGCCCTCGAGCAGCCCGCCCTGGACCACGATCAGCGCGGCGCCCAGCACCGCGGAGGCGAGCACGAGCGCGTCGCCGAGCAGCGACGCCCCGCCGCCCGAGCCGGCGACCAGCGCGACGCCGCCCAGCGCGACCCCGAAGCCGGCCCACGCCGCCGGCCCGGCAAGCGCACGGCCCGCCAGCGCGCTGCCGGCCGCCACCAGCACCGGCACGGCGCCGAAGATCAGCGCGGCGTGCGTGACGCTCGTCTGCTCGACCCCGAGGTTCTGCAGCACGACCATCGCGCCGTAGCCGAGAGCGCCCCACGCGGCGACCGAAACCGTGACCGCCTCGCGCAGCGTCGTGCGCGCCACCAGCGCCAGCACCGGCGCGGCCAGCCCGAAGCGCACGACGGCGAGCCAGGTGGGATCGAGCCAGCCGAGGGCGAGCTTGGAGAGCGGCACGGTGACGCCGAACATGAGGCCGGCGGCCGTCAGCGCGGCGAGGGCGGAGCGGTTCATGCATCCAACGTGGCACAGACGGCCCAGCGACCTTGCGGGTTGGCCCTCAAACGAAATATTCTTCACTGAAATGGCACGAACACTTGACGAAACCGACGTCCTTCTCCTCAATGAGCTCCAGCGCGACGCCGACCGGCCGAACGTGGAGCTCGCCCGCATCGCCGGCTTGTCGCCGGCCGCGACGCTCAACCGCATCCGCCGCCTCAAGGAATCGGGCGTGATCGAGGGGATCCGCGCGAAGGTCAACGAGTCCGCGGCCGGCTTCGGCCTCTGCGTCTACGTCTCGGTCACGCTCGGCCGCCACGAGGAGGCGCTCGAGCGGCGCTTCGAGAAGGTGGTCGACGAGTTGCCGCAGGTGACCGCCGCGGCGTGGGTGGCGGGGGAGACCGATGCCCTGCTCACCGTCGTCGCGCGCGACCTCGCCGAGCTCCAGCAGGTGCTCGTCGCGCTGTCGACGCGCGGGGGCGCGCAGCGCGTCGTGACGCTGCTGCGCCTGCGCGCGCTCAAGCCGGACAGCCCGCTCCCGCTCGGCGAGTCGCGGTGGCTTCGCTAACCTGCCCGGCATGTCCGTCAGCATGAGACTCACCCGCGTAGGCGGGAAGAAGGATCCGGTGTGGCGCGTCGTCGTCGCCGACGCCCGCTCGCCGCGCGACGGCCGCGTTATCGAGACCATCGGTCGCTACAACGCGCAGACCGAGCCCTCGACGATCCAGATCGACGAGGATCGTGCCCGCCACTGGCTCGGCCAGGGCGCCCAGCCGTCCGACGCGGTGCGCAAGCTGCTGAAGACCCAGGGCATCCAGCCCGCCGCGCGCTAGCTCCTCGTGCGCGAGCTGCTCGAGTACCTCGTGAGGGCGCTCGTGGACAAACCCGACCAGGTCAAGGTCGAGCAGTTCGAGGAGGACGACGGGACGCTCGTGTTCGAGCTGTCCGTCGACGACGACGACTACGGCCGCGTGATCGGCCGCGGGGGTCGCACGGCGCAGGCGCTGCGGACGGTCATCAAGGCCGCCGCGGTCAAGGACAACCGCCGCGTCCTCCTCGACATCGTGGAGTAGGTGGTCCGGTTCCTCGAGGCGGGGCGCGTCGGGCGCGCCCATGGCCGCGACGGCTCCTTCCACGTCATCGCCCCGCGCCCGCGCCTGCTCGTGCTCGGGACGCGCACCGACGCGGGCGAGATCGTGCGCCGCGCCGGCACCGACGAGAAGCCGGTCGTGCGCCTGCGCGGCTGCGACACGCGCGAGGGGGTCGAGCGCCTGCACGGGACCGTGCTGCGGGTCGCGCTCGCCGACGCGCCGGCCCTCGACGAGGGCGAGTACTGGGCCCACGAGCTCGAGGGCTGTGACGTGACCGACGGCGAGCGCGCGGTCGGCACCGTCCGCGAGATGCGCGAGCTGCCCTCGGTCGAGGTGCTCGAGGTGGTCCGCAAGGGCGGGGAGGAGCTGCTCGTGCCGATGGTCGGCGACGCGGTTCGCTCGATCGACGTGCCGGCCCGGCGCATCGACATCGACCTGGGGTTCCTCGGTGCGGATTGACGTCTTCACGCTGTTCCCGCACTGGTTCGACTGGTTCCGCACCCAGCGCCACGTGACCAACGCGCTCCAGCTCGGCCACGAGCTCGAGACCATCGACTACCGCGCGACCACGCCGATCAAGAACAACCGCGTCGACGACGTCCCGTTCGGCGGCGGGGCAGGGATGGTGCTGCGCGTCGATGTCGTGGAGGCGGCGCTGCGCGCTCGCTACCGGATCGACCCGGTCGAGCTCCGCGAGCAGCGCCGCGTGATCGCGCTGACGCCGGGCGGGCCGCTGCTCGACGACGCGCTCGCCGACATGCTTGCGGGCGAAGCGGACATCACTCTCCTGTGCGGCCGCTACGAAGGATTCGACCAGCGTGTGATCGACCACTTCTGCACCGAGGAGCTCTCGATCGGCCGCTACGTGCTCGCGGGCGGCGAGCTGGCGGCGATGGTCGTCGCCGACACCGTCCTGCGCAAGCTGCCGGGCGCGCTTGGCCACGCCGACTCGGCGGCCGAGGAGTCCTTCAGCGCCGCCCTGGAGGGCAGCCCTGAGTACCCCCACTACACGCGCCCGGCCGACTGGCGGGGCTGGGAGGTACCGGACATCCTGCTCTCGGGCCACCACGAGCAGATCCGTCAGTGGCGCCTCGAGCAGAGCCGCCGCCGCGGGGCCGGTGGCTCCGGTCGTTCGCTACCATAGGCCGCCGCTTCCGCGGTGGGTCAACGCCCGCGGAAGCCTTCTCGTTATGAGCACCGTCATCGACTCCCTCGAGCGCGCACAGCTGCGCCGCGTCCCCCGCTTTCAGGCTGGAGACCGGCTGAAGGTGCACTTCCAGGTCGTCGAGGGCACGCGCCGCCGGACCCAGGTGTTCGAGGGCGTCGTCATCAAGCGCCAGGGCGAGGGCGTGCGCGAGACCTTCACGGTCCGCAAGCAGTCCTTCGGCGTCGGCGTGGAGCGCACGTTCCCCGTGCACTCGCCGAAGATCGAGCGCATCGAGGTCTCCGCCCGCGGTGACGTCCGCCGGGCCAAGCTCTACTACCTGCGCGGCCGCGTCGGCAAGCGCGCCCGCGTCCGCGAGCGCCGCTACACCGGCCAGGCGGAAGAGGTCGTGCAGGCCGGTCTGCTGCACGATCCCGCGGCCGAGGCCGCTGCGGCGGCGGACTCCGAGGTGCCGGGCGAGGCCGTCGACGCGCAGGCGCTCGACGACGCCCCCGGGACGGACGCCACCGAGGCGACCGCCGGCGGCACCGACGACACCGTCTAGGTGTCCTCCAAAGGCTCGTCAGCCTCCGGCTCGCTCCTCGAGCTCGTCCTGATCGTGGCCGTGGCGCTCGGGCTCGCGCTCGGCATCCAGGCCTTCCTGATCAAGCCGTACAAGATCCCGAGCGAGTCGATGGTCCCGACGCTGCAGATCGGCCAGCGCGTGCTCGTCAACCGTATCGGCGCCCGCTTCTCGGATCCCAGCGTCGGCGACGTCGTCGTCTTCCACCCCCCGACCGGCGCCGAGCAGGACGACATGTGCGGCGCCCCGCCGCCGAACGGGCAGGTGTGCCTGAAGTCGACGCCGGAGAAGGCCGATGTCAACTTCATCAAGCGGGTCGTCGCAGGCCCCGGCGATCGCCTCCAGATCCGCAACGGTCGGGTGATCCTCAACGGCAAGCGCCAGAAGGAGCCCTTCATCCGGCCCTGCCCCGGGAGCGACGGCTGCGACTACCCCCGCGAGGTCACGATTCCGGCCGGGCACTACTTCATGATGGGCGACAATCGTGGCTCGTCGGACGACAGCCGGTTCTGGGGGCCGGTCCCGAAGAAGTGGATCATCGGCGCCGCGTTCGGGACCTATTGGCCTCCCAAGCGCATCGGCCTCCTCTGAACCGGTAGAAACCCGGGCCATGCGTCGAGCCGCCAAGCGACGCCGGACCGGACGCCGGTTGTTCGCCTACGACCGTGCCCTCGGGCATCGCTTCGTGGCGGGCGCGGACGAGGCGGGGCGCGGATGCCTGGCCGGGCCGCTGGTCGCCGCGGCCGTGCTGTTCGACTACGAGCGGATCGGGCTCGCCGACCTGCGCGCCCTGACCGCGCTCAACGACTCCAAGCAGCACACCGAGGAGGGCCGCGAGGAGCTCTACCCGCGCGTGTTGCGGATCGCCGCCAAGGTCGCGATCACCTCGCGCTGCGTGCGCGGGATCGACGAGCGGGGACTGCACGTCACCAACCTCGCCGCGCTGTCGGACACGCTCCGGCGCGTCGGGGTGGAGGGCTGCATCTGCCTGTCGGACGGCTTCCCTGTGCCCACCACCGGGTTCGAGCAGCGGCCGGTCGTGGGCGGGGACGCGACGAGCGCCGCCATCGCCGCCGCCTCGGTGATCGCCAAGGTCACACGCGATCGCTTCATGCGCCGGATGGAGGCGCGCTATCCGGGCTGGGAGTTCGCCGCCCACGTCGGCTACTCCACGCCCGAGCACCGGGCGGCGATCGAGCGCCTCGGCGTCTCGCCGCTGCACCGGCTCTCGTTCCAGTCGATGGCCTACCAGCAGCTGGCGCTCTGAAGGCGTACGACGAGAAGCGCGCTCGCGAGTACGACGAGTGGTACGAGGCCACGGGCGTGTTCGCCTCGCGCGATCGCCCGGGCTGGGAGGAGGACGTGGCGGCGCTGCGTGGCGTGGTCGCCGCGTCGCCACCGGCACGGTCGCTCGACGTCGCCTGCGGCACCGGGTTCCTGACGCGCCACCTGCGCGGCGAGGTCACCGGCCTCGACGCGAGCGAGGGCATGATCGAGAGCACCCGTTCGCGGAGGCCGGAGTCGACGTTCGCGGTGGGCGATGCGTTGTCGCTCCCGTTCGCCGACGGGGAGTTCGACCGCGTGTTCACCGGCCACTTCTAGACCACCTGCAGCCGGAGGAGCGCGAGCGCTTCCTCACCGAGGCGCGGCGGGTGGCGGGCGAGCTGGTGGTGGCCGACTCGGCGCTGCGTGAGGGGGTCGCGCCCGTCCAGTGGCAGGAGCGGGTGCTCAACGACGGCTCCCGCCATACGACCTACAAGCGCTACTTCACCGGCTCGGGCCTGGCCGAGGAGCTCGGCGGGGGAGAGGTGCTGCACGACGGTCCGTGGTTCGTCGTCGTGCGGGCCTAGCCCGTCGACCGCTGCGGCGGGCTCGGCGAACGGCGCATTGAGGAGGGAGCACCCGGCCCAATCCGACCACTCACGCCGGAACAGACCACTCCCACCCAGCCGCCGTAAGGTGCGCCCCGCGCCCGCCGTCGGCGACCGCTGGCCGCTGTCCACCTACAACCGCCCGGTCAGCTCGTCCCGATCGATCCCCTCGGCCGCGAGCAGCCGCGGCACGGTCCCGTGCTCCGCGCGCAGCAGTCCGAGCAGGATGTGCTCGCAGCCGATCTTGCGGTCGCCGCGGCGCTTGGCCTCCTCGACCGCCCGCTCGAGGCTTCGCTTGGCCGAGGCGCCCCAGCCGAGCTTCGTGCGGCGGCAGTTGGAGGAGACGTCGACGCCGCGGGCATCGATGCCGACCTCGGCCAGCACCCGCTCGAAGTCGCGCTGGATGGCGGCGTGGAGCTCCTGCGGCTCGAGGCCGGCCTCGCGCAGGGCGGCGCCGGCGCGATGTTGCGTGCCCGCGAGCGAGACGAGCAGGTGCTCGGCCTCGACGCTGGAGGCGCCGAGCCCTGCCGCGATCGAGTGGGACTGGAGCGCGACCTGGCGCGCCTCGCCGACGAATCGCTCAAACATCCCGCAGCCTCCTCGCGTGCTTCTTGTGGACAGCCTGCCGCGTGACGCCGAGCGCCTCGGCGACCTGCGCCCAGGTCCACCCGTCCCGCAGCGCCCGCTCGACCTGCGCGTCGTCGATCTGGTCGGCCAGGCGGCGCAGCGCGACGACCGCGGCGAGCCCGTCCTCGGGGTCCTCGGGGTGGGTCAGGTCGGCGGCGGTCGAGGGCATGGCTGGCAACCTTAGTTGACAAGGCGGCAGCCTGTCAACCCAGGTTGCTAAGGAGGCTTGCACCCGGTCGCCCGGTCACATGGTGCACCCGCGGCACAGAGTCTCAACAGTCACGTGGAGATCCGTTACGGGGTCATGCTTAGCGTCTGGTCGGTGATGTCCACCGACCCCCGCCATGAGCTCGGCCGCCACGGCGAGCAGCTCGCGGCCGAGCACTTCGAGCGCCTCGGCTACGAGGTGATCGCGCGCAACCACCGGACCCGCTTCGGCGAGCTCGACCTCGTGATCGCCGACGCGGACACGCTCGTCTTCTGCGAGGTCAAGACGCGCCGGGCGGGCGCGGGCGCGCCGTGGGACGCGCTCGGCGAGACCAAGCAGAGCCAGGTCCGGAGCATGGCCGTCGCGTGGTTGTCCCAGGCCCACGACCGGCCCCGGACGTCCCGGTTGCGCTTCGACGCGGTCGGCGTGATCCTCGACGCCCACGGCGCCCTCGTCTCGCTCGATCATCTGGAAGGTGCGTTCTGAGTGAGCCTCGCCCACGTCACGGCGTTCGCGCTCGACGGCGTGGACAGCCGCCGCGTCTGGGTGGAGGCGGACATCCGGATCGGCCTGCCCGCGTTCACGATCGTCGGGCTCGCCGACAAGGCGGTCCGCGAGGCGCGCGAGCGGGTCCGCTCGGCGATCACCAACTCGGGCTTCGAGTTCCCGCAGAAGCGGATCACGATCAACCTCGCGCCGGCCTACCTGCGCAAGATCGGGCCGGGCTTCGACCTGCCGCTCGCGATGGCGATCCTCGCCGCCAGCGGCCAGGTGGAGGCGGACGCGATCGCCGACTGCGCGCTGGCGGGCGAGCTCTCGCTGACGGGGGAGCTGCGCCCGATGCGGGGAGCGCTCGCCGTTGCCCAGGGCGCCGCGGCGCTCGGCATCCGCCGCGTCATGGTCCCGGCGTCACGGGCGCGGGAGGCGGCGCTCGTCGACCAAGTCGAGGTGATCGGCGTCGAGGCGCTCCACGAGGCGGTCGACATCCTCGCGGGGCGGCGTGAGGTCCCGCCGCTTCCCGAGATCGAGCCCGAGGACGACGCCCGCATCGGGTTCGACGCGCCCGACCTGGCCGACGTCCGCGGTCACGACGCCCTGCTGCCGGCGATCATCGTGGCGGCGGCGGGCGGCCACAACCTCTTCCTCCACGGACCGCCGGGCACCGGCAAGACGATGCTCGCGCGCCGCATCCCCTCGATCCTGCCGCCGCTCAGCCGGGTCGAGGCGATCGAGGTCACCCGGATCCACTCGATCGCGGGCCTGCACTCGGGTGGCGGGCTCGTCGAGGCGCGGCCGTTCCGGGCGCCGCACCACACCATCTCGCCTTCCGGGTTGGTCGGCGGCGGCGCGCTGCCGGTGCCGGGCGAGGTGACGCTCGCCCACCATGGGGTGCTGTTCCTCGACGAGCTGTCCGAGTTCCCGCGCTCCGCGCTGGAGGCGCTGCGCCAGCCGCTCGAGGACGGCAGCATCGTGATCGTCCGCTCCCAGCGGGTGATGTCGTTCCCGACGCGCTGCATGCTCGTCGCGGCATCGAACCCGTGCCCGTGCGGGCTCGGCGACGATCGCTGCCGCTGCTCGGCCGCCGACCTCTCCCGCCACCAGCGCCGGCTCAGCGGGCCGCTGCTCGACCGCATCGACGTCACCGTCGCCGTCGGCCGCCCCTCCGCGCGGGCGCTGCGCGATCAGCGCTCCCCCGCCTCCGCCGTGCTGCGCGAGCAGGTCGTCGCCGCGCGCGAGCGCCAGTCGCGCCGCTTCGCGGGCCTCGAGGCCGCCTGCAACGCCCAGATGACCCCGCGCATGGTCCGCGAGCTGGTCGGCGCGACGCCGAGCGCGCTGCGTCTGCTCTACGAGCTCCACGACCGGGACGGCCTCAGCGCCCGCGGCCACCACCGCGTCCTGCGCGTCGCCCGCACGGCCGCCGACCTCGAGGGCTCCGACGCCGTCGGCCCCGAGCACGTTGCGGCCGCGCTCGCGCACCGCACCGAGGCCGCGCCCGATCAGGCGGCGGCGTGAGCCGCGCCCGCACTTCACTCGCGACGCTGCCGGCCCGCGGCGCCGGGCCGTCTGTGGCGCCGCGATGACGGGCGCGGCCTGCGACGCGTGCCTGCGCCGCACGGACCTGATCGTCGCGGTCGCGGGGTCGATCGACATCGCGTGGCGCGAGAAGCGCGGGCGTACCGCCCGGGTGCTGGCGCTGCCCGACGAGGCCCTGCTCGGCCTCGATCCCTCGGCGTCCGTCGGCTACGAGCGCTTCGACGCCGCCCGCGCGCGCAACCGCATCGCCGCCGCCGGCCTCACCGCCGTCTGCCGCTGTGGCCCGGGCTACCCCGCGCGACTTCGCGAGCTGCCCGATCCGCCGGCCGTGCTCCACGTCGCCGGGTCACCGGCCGCGCTGCCGTCGGGCGAGGCCGTGGCGGTCGTCGGCGCGCGCCGGGCCACGCCGTACGGGCTCGCGGTCTCGCGCTCGCTCGGCCGAGGTCTCACCGCCGCAGGACTGCCGGTGGTCTCCGGGATGGCGCTCGGGATCGATTCGGCGGCCCACGCCGGCGCGCTCGAGGCGGCTGCTCCGCTGACGCCCGCAGCCGCGGCTCGAGGTCTGACCCGCGCGGCGCCGCCCGCAGCCGGGGCTCGAGGTCCGACTCCCGCGGCCTCGCCCGCAGCCGCGGCTCGGGGTCCGACCCGCGCGGCGCCGCCCGTCGCGGTCCTCGCCGGCGGCGCGGAGACCGCGTACCCAGCGCGGATGCGCGGCCTGCACGCTCGGCTGATCGAGGCGGGCGCGGTCGTGTCGGAGATGCCGCCCGGCTTCACCGGCCACCGCTGGTGCTTCCCGGCGCGCAACCGCATCATCGCGGCGCTCTCGACGATTACCATCGTGGTCGAGGCAGCGGTCAGGTCCGGCTCGCTGATCACCGCGGACCTCGCCACGGACCTTGGCCGCGTGGTCGCGGCGGTGCCCGGGCCGGTCACCTCGCGCTACTCGGCCGGTGCCAACGAGCTGCTGTACGCCGGCGCCGCCGTCATCCGCGGCTCCCGCGACGTGCTCGACCTCGCCTTCGGCGCCGACGCCCCGCCGTTGCCCGAGGCGCCGGGGCCGCCGCTCGACCCCGCCCAGCGGCGCGTGCTCGACGCCGTCGAGCGCGGTGGCGGGACGCTCGCCGAGCTGGCGAGCACGATGGACGAGGCGCGCGCCGCCTCGCGGACGCTGTCGGAGCTCGAGCTGCTCGGGCTCGTGCGGCGCGGATTCGGGGGGCGGTACGTGCGGTGCCCATGACGCGCGCCTCCTACCCTGAAGCTCATGCCCGAGCGCCGGATCCCCGCCGTCCTCTCGATCGCTGGCTCCGACTCCGGCGGCGGCGCCGGCATCCAGGCCGACCTGAAGGCGTTCGCCCGCTGCGGCGTCCATGGGATGACCGCGATCACGGCGCTGACGGCGCAGAACACGCTCGGCGTGAGCGGGGTTCACACGACACCGCCGGAGATGATCGTCGAGCAGGTCCGTCAGGTCGCGTCGGACATCGGGGTCGACGCGGTGAAGATCGGGATGCTCGGCACGGCGGAGACCGTCGCCGCCGTCCGCGAGGCGCTGGGCCTGCTCGAGCCCGGCACCCCCGTCGTGATCGACCCGGTGATGGTGGCCGAGTCCGGCGCCGTCCTCCTCGACGATCCCGCCCGGACGGCGCTGATCGAGCAGCTGCTCCCGCTCGCGACCGTGATCACCCCGAACCTGCCGGAGGCGCGCGTGCTCGCGCAGAGCGACCCGGACGCCGGCGCCGACGACCTCGTCCGCGCCCTGCATCGCCTCGGTCCGCAGGCCGTGGTCGTGACCGGCGGCCACCGCGACGAGGTGGTCGACGTCTACTTCGACGGCGACGCGCTCGAGGAGATCACCGGCCCGCGCCATCCCGACGGCGCCGCCCACGGGTCGGGCTGCACGCACTCGAGCGCGCTCGCCGCCCACCTCGCCCTTCGCCGCACGCCGCTCGAGGCGGCCCGCGCCGCGCGCGAGATCGCGTCCGAGGCCGTGCGCGACGGCCTGCGAGGGCTCGGCGGCGGCCCCGGCCCGGTGGACGTGTTCGGGCTCCGACACCGCGCTGCTGCTGGCGCGCCCGGGCAGCGGCCGGAGACGGCTCCTCTGGCATAATCGGATTATGAAGTTCCTCCGCATGCGCCCGGGACACGGCGAGCAGCTGATCGCCGAGGGCGATGTCGAGGTCTCGCAGGACGAGGAGCGTCTCGTCGAGATGTTCCGCCGCCAGCTCGACGACGGGATGTGGGCTGCCGTGCCGACGATCACCGAGACGGGCCGGCGCCAGGCGGAGATGGTGCGCGCGTTCGACGAGATCCCGCGGGACACCGACCGGGTCATCTTCTTCCCGCGCGCCGCCGGCGGCGCCAGGTAGTGCGGGGAGGCGCGGGCGCGTGACCGTTGCGCTGTGCGCCTCCGCGATCGTCGTCCTGGCGCTGCTGTGGGAGATCACGACGCCGTGGATGGACCGCCGGCTCGACGCCCGCCGCGCCCGCAAGGAAGCGCGACATCTCGGCGCCCCCGGCGCCTATGACCCCGGCCGCGAGCGCCGCGCCGAGCAGCGCGCCCGCGAGCTCCTGCGCTCCTGCGTCAACGAGGAGGAGTGGGCGATGTACCGCGACCTCGGCTTCCTGCGCGTGTGGGGCGGCCAGGCGTCCGGGCCCGCGGCCACGCAGCCGCGCCGCGACCTCGGCGGCGTCCCGTACGCCTACCTCGTCTACCCGCACAAGCCGATCGTCGCCTACCTCCCGCAGACCGGCCAGCTGCTCAACGAGTACTGCGTCGAGTTCCCGGACGAGACCCGCCCGTACGGCTCCGCGCGCCTGCCCGACTCCGACGACGTGCTGGCGAAGTGGATGGCGCTGCAGGGCGACGAACGGCGCCTGATCGCCGAGGCCAACCTGCATCTGCCCGGCCGGCAGGTCGATCCCAAGCAGGCTCAGCGCGACCTCTGGCGGCTCGGCCAATGGGAGCGCGCGCGGCTCGCCCGCGCCCAGCGCCAGGACGGCGCGGCGCAGTCCGCCCGCCGCGCCGCCGGCTCGCCCGACGGCTGATCGACGACTCGCGACCGGGGCGGGGCAGCCGTCTCGGTGCCGAGTGTGTGGAGGGAGCCGGCGAACGGCGGCTGGTGACGGAGGGTGTCCGGATGGAGACGGCGTTTCGAGGGGAACGAAATGCCGGTCGATCGGCTAGGCGGGTCGAGACCGACGTCATGCGAGCTGCGAACGCAGCGGGGCGCTGGGGCTTCTCACCTCATTCCCTCACTCAGCATTTCCGGCGCGACCGCGGCGGAACGGAGCGACCAGCGGTAGTGCGCGAAGGCGGTGCGACAGCAGTCCCACGGCCTCGCCCGGGTAGGCTTCACGACCTTTAGATGGCTGAACTCGATCCCCGCCACAACTCGCGCCAGCTCCTCGACGGCCCGTCGCGCGCCGCCGCCCGGGCCCAGCTCAAGGGCATCGGCTTCGACGACGAGGCGCTCACCAAGCCGATCATCGGCGTCGGCACGACCTGGATCGAGACGATGCCCTGCAACTACCAGCTGCGCGCGCTCGCGGCCAAGGTCAAGGAGGGCATCCGCGCGGCCGGCGGGACACCGATGGAGTTCAACACGATCGCGATCTCCGACGGCATCACGATGGGCACGAGCGGCATGCGCGCGAGCCTCGTGAGCCGCGAGGTCATCGCCGACTCGATCGAGCTCGTCGCCCGCGGGCACTTCTTCGACGGCATCGTCGCCCTCGCCGCCTGTGACAAGACCCTCCCCGGCACCGTGATGGCGCTCGCGCGGCTGAACCTGCCCGGCCTGATGCTCTACGGCGGCTCGATCATGCCCGGGAGGTACAAGGGCGAGGATGTCACGATCCAGGAGGTCTTCGAGGCGATCGGCGCCCACGCCGCCGGTCGCATCACCGAGCAGGAGCTGATCGACCTCGAGAACGTCGCGAGCCCCGGCGCGGGCGCCTGCGGCGGCCAGTTCACCGCCAACACGATGGCGATGGCGCTCGAGGTGCTGGGAATATCGCCGATCGGCGCCGCGATGGTCCCGGCCGAGAACCCGAGCAAGGCCGAGGTCGCCTACAAGACCGGCGAGCTGATCATGGACGTGCTCGCGCGCGGCCAGCGCCCGAACGACATCATCACCCGCGACGGGCTCGAGAACGCGATCGCCGCCGTCGCCACCAGCGGTGGCTCGACCAACGGCGTCCTGCACCTGCTCGCCATCGCCCGCGAGGCCGGCGTCGAGCTCGACATCGACGACTTCGACCGCATCGCCGAGGCCACGCCGATGCTGTGCGACCTCAAGCCGGGCGGGCGCTACGTCGCCGCCGACCTGCACCAGGCGGGCGGCATCCCCGTCGTCGCCAAGCGCCTGCAGGAGCTCGGCGTGCTCCACGACGACGCCCAGACCGTCACGGGCCGCACGATCGGCGAGCACGCCCGCGAGGCCAAGGAGACGCCGGGGCAGCGCGTCGTCGTCCCCGTCAGCGACCCGATCAAGGCCACCGGCGGCCTGGCGATCCTGCGCGGCAACCTCGCGCCCGAGGGTTGCGTGGTCAAGCTGAGCGGGCACGAGCGGGTGCACGCCGAGGGCCCGGCGCGCGTGTTCGAGAACGAGGAGGCGGCGATGGCGGCCGTCAGCGCCGGCGGGATCGTGGCCGGCGACGTCGTCGTCATCCGCAACGAGGGTCCCGCCGGGGGCCCCGGGATGCGGGAGATGCTCGCGGTCACCGGCGCGCTCGTGGGCCAGGGGCTCGGCGACACCGTCGCGCTCATCACCGACGGGCGCTTCTCGGGCGCGACCCACGGCTTCATGGTCGCCCACGTCGCGCCCGAGGCCGCCCACGGCGGCCCGATCACGGCGGTCCAGGACGGCGACACGGTCACGATCGACGTCGCGTCGCGCCGCCTCGACGTCGACCTCCCCGACGAGGAGATCTCCGCGCGCGTCGCCGCCTACGTGCGGCCGCCCGCGACCGTCACCACCGGCGTGTTCGGCAAGTACGCGAAGCTCGTCTCCAGCGCCTCCGAAGGCGCCGTGACGTGCTAGGAGCCTAGGCGGCCCGCTCGGCCGCCGCGCCCTCGCGCTGCTCGGGGTCCTCGTCGAGGAACTCGCGCAGCAACGTGTTGAAGCGCTCGGGGCGCTCCAGCATCGCGACATGCCCGGTGCGCTCGAACACCACGCGCCGCGAGTCCGGGATGAGGTCCTCCATGCGCTTGGCGTCCTTGACCGGGACGAGCGTGTCGTGCGCGCCCCAGACGATCAGCGCGGGGCAGGAGATCTTCGGCAGCTGCTCCTCGAGCGGGAAGTCGGCCATCGCCTCGAGCGCCGGGAGGAAGCCGTCGGTGCGGCGCGCGCTGCGCACCATCTCGTGGGCGAGCTGCTTCTCGATCAGGTGCGGGTAGCGGAAGCCGGCGGTGGCGAGCGCCCACGAGCGCAGCCGCGGGCGCGTCGCGACATCGTCGGTGACGCGGGTCAGCGCCCGCGCGACGATCGCGTCGGACATCCGCGCGAGCTGCACCAGCGGCTGGGCACGCCGGTACTCCTGCCAGAAGACGGCGGCGGAGACGACGGCCAGGCGGTGGATGCGCTCGGGCCGCAAGATCGCCATGTCCGCGGCGATGAACCCGCCCATCGAGTTGCCCACCACGGCGCTCTTCTCGATCCCGAGCTCGTCGAGCAGGCGGAAGGTCCAGTCCGCGTAGTACTCGATCGAGATGTCCTCGGGCGTATCCGAGCACCCGAACCCCGGCAGGTCCATCGCGACGACACGGTGGTCGCGCGAGAACTCTGGGATGTTCTCCAGCCATGACTGCCAGGACGCGCCGAGCCCGTGGATGAAGACGAGCGCCGGGCCCTCGCCGACGTCGACGTAGTGGGCATCGCGGCCATCGATGCGGATCTGGTGCTGGTGGCGCTCCCAGGGAAAGTCGAGCCACTCCGAGCGCCCGCGGCGACCGTAGTCGCTGTCAGGTCCCGGATGCAGCAGGCCGCCGATGGACTTGACCGCGCGCGTATCGGGCATCGCGTTCTACCGTACCCCCCTCTGCAGATGCGCATCGCCATCGACATCGATTCGACCCTCCACCACTACTGGGACCAGTTGGAGGAGATCGCCCACCGCCGCTTCGGCGTCACGATCCCCTACGAGGACCAGGTCGTGTGGCACATCGACCGCCTCAAGCCCGAGCAGCTCTCGGCGGTGGTGAAGGAGTCGCACTCGGAGCCGCACATCCTCGGCTCGGAGCCCTATCCGGGCGCGGTCGAGGCGGTCCGCGCCTGGCACGAGGCCGGTCACTTCATCCACATCACCTCGCACCGTTCCGGGGACGCCCACGACGCGACCGAGCGCTGGCTGCGCCAGATCGGGCTGCCCCACCACGAGCTCTACTGCTCCTACGACAAGGTCACGCGCTGCCACGAGATCGGGATCGAGCTCCTGATCGACGACTCGCCCGACAACCTGCGCGGCGCGATCGACGCCGGCATCGCCGCCGCCACGCTGCTGCATCCATGGAACCGCGAGCTGTGCGAGACCGAGGACGTCGTCTGCGGCGAGGACTGGCCGGAGCTCGCCCGCAACCTCGACACGGTCCTCTCAGCGTGAAGCAGCTCCCCGCCCCGAGCGACGACCTGCGCGACTACCTGCCCGCGATCGAGCCCGAGCGCCAGGTCTCGGACTGGGGGCGCTCCGAGCGCGTCGAGGGCGTGCTCGACAAGACGCTCTACGACTTCCTCTACCACTACTGGTTCCGCTGCGACGTCGAGGGGATCGAGAACGTCCCGGCCGACGGCGGCGCCCTGCTCGTCTCCAACCACTCCGGCGCCCTGCCGCCCGACGCGACGATGATCCTCAAGGCCGTCAAGGAGGAGCACGCGCGGCCCCGTCCGGTCCATTTGACAGTCGAGCATTTTTTCAAGGGCAACCCGCTGTTCTCGATGCTGGTGGCGAAGATCGGCGGCGTGCCGGCCCACCCGGCCAACGTGCAGCGCCTGCTCTATGACGAGCGCCAGCTCGTGCTCGTCTTCCCCGAGGGGCGCAAGGGCACCGAGAAGCTCTACAAGGACCGCTACCGGCTGCGGCGGTTCGGGCGTGGCGGCTTCGTGGAGGCGGCGATGCGCGCGCAGGTCCCGATCGTCCCGATCGCGCTCGTGGGGGCGGAGGAGGCGATGCCGATCTTCGCTCACATCGGCGCCCTGCAGCGCCTCACCGGTCTTCTGTACTTCCCGATCACGCCGACCTTCCCGCACCTCGGGCCGGCGGGCTTCCTCGGCTACCTGCCGGCCAAGTTCCGCATCCGCTTCCTCGAGCCCGTCCCGACCGACCAGTGGGGCCCGGAGCCCTGGAACGACCGCGGGCTCGTGCAGCGCGTCTCCGACGAGATCCGCGCCCGCATCCAGGAGGAGCTCTACGACATGCTCGCCAAGCGCCAGTCGGTCTGGTACTGAGTGGTCCCTCCGACACATCCCCACGTGCCTGGACGGGCGCAGCCGGCGCCTGGCTGTGTCCTCGGTCGGGGCAAGGACTCCGTCCTGGCACCCTCCCTGCGTCCTTGCCAGGCCTCCGCCTGCATCCCGTCCATGCACGCGTGGACATGCCGGAGGAACCACTGAGTGGCCAAGCGCGTCCTCGTCACCGGCCTCTCGAGCTTCTGGGGCGGCAAGCTCGCCCAGACGCTCGAGCGCGACCCCGCGATCGAGGTGATCGTCGGCGTCTCGCCGGACGACCCGACCTGCGAGCTCGAGCGCACGGAGTTCGTCCGCGTCGGCACCCAGCACGCCCTGCTGCGCCGGATCGTGCAGGCCGCGGAGATCGACACCGTGGTCGACTCGCGGCTGATCGTCGACTCGACCACCACCTCGGCGCGCGCCGCGCACGAGGCCAACGTGATCGGCACGATGAACATCCTGGCCGCCTGCTCGGGGCCGGACTCGCCCGTGCGCAAGGTCGTCTTCAAGTCCTCCGCGTACTACTACGGCTGCGAGCAGGACGACCCGGCCTTCTTCACCGAGCGGATGCAGCGCCCGCACCCGCCGCACACCCGGATCGAGCGCGACATCCTCGAGGCCGAGAAGTCGGTGCTCTCCTTCGCCGAGCGCAACCCTGACGTCACCGTGACCACGCTGCGCTTCGTCAACGGCCTCGGGCCCGACCTGCGGACCGGCCATACCGCGCTGCTCTCGCTGGCGGTCGTCCCGGGCATCCTCGGCTTCGACCCGCGCTACCAGTTCATCCACGAGGACGACATCGTCGGCGTGCTCGAGCACGCCGTCCGCGAGGACCTGCCGGGTGTGTACAACGCGGGCGGCGACGGCGTGCTCGCGCTGTCGGAGATCGCCGGGCTGCTCGGCAGGCCGTTCGCGCCGCTGCTGTCGCCGTGGGGGACGGGCCTCGCTGCGATCGCGCTGCGCCGCCTCGGCCTCAACCTCCCGCCCGAGATGCTCAGCCAGCTGCGCTTCGGCCGCGCCGTGGACAACCGCAAGCTCAAGGCCGCAGGAGCGCCGCTGCGCCACACCACGCGCGAGACCGTGCAGGCGTTCGCCGAGCACCTGCGGATCGCCGCGATCCGCAGCGGAGAGGCCGTCCCGTACCGCTACGAGCGGGAAGTGGAGGAGTTCCTGCGCTACAGCCCGAGCGTCCGCCGAGGCGTCGAGCCGTCCGCCGAGTCCTCAGGCTCCCCGCCAGTAAAATTGCAGGACTGGTAGCGGGTATGCCTCCCGTCCTACCATCAGTTCGAGACAGTGCGCTCCCGGTCCTTCTTCATCTTCGCGGCGGTCCTCGTCCTGCTGCTCGTCGCGGCGGGTGGCGTCTATGCGTATGACTCCGGCCGCAAGGACCAGATCGCCAAGGGCGTCACGGTCGGCGGTGTCGACGTCGGCGGCCTCAAGGCCACGGCGGCCGAGCACCGCCTCCGCGCGGCCGTGCTCGAGAAGCTCAACCGCCCGGTGGTCGCCAGGTACCACGGCAAGCACTTCACGCTGACCCCGAAGCAGGCGCGCGTCGGCGTCGACATCGACGGCTCGGTCGCCCAGGCGCTGCACCGCTCGCGCTCGGGCAACATCCTCGCGCGCACCTCACGCAATCTCCGCGGCACGAGCCTGAACGAGGATCTCAACCTCGACATCTCCTACAACAAGGCTGCGATCCGGAAGCTGGCCAAGCGCGTCAGCGCCAGCATCGACAAGCCCGCCCGCGACGCGGCGGTCAACCTCGAGGAGGGCGACGTCAACCCGACCCCCTCGGCCGACGGCCTGGCGGTCCGCACCGCGAGCCTGCGCTCGCAGCTTCGACGTTCCCTGCTCTCGACCGACGGCCCGCGCACGGTGCGCGTGCGCGCGAAGACGGTCAAGCCCGCGGTCACCACCGACAAGCTGGCCGAGAAGTATCCGGCGATCGTCATCGTCGACCGCGGCGCCTTCAAGCTCTCGCTCTACAAGAATCTGAAGCTCGCCAGGACCTATTCCGTCGCAATCGGGCAGGTCGGCCTCGAGACGCCCGCCGGGCTCTACCACGTGCAGAACAAGGCGGTCGATCCCGCCTGGACGATGCCGAACTCATCCTGGGTGGCGCCCAAGGACCGCGGCAAGGTGGTCCCCGGCGGCACGGCCGAGAACCCGCTCAAGGCGCGCTGGCTCGGGATCTTCGCCGGCGCCGGCATCCACGGCACCGACAACGTGGACTCGATCGGCACCGCGGCCTCCCACGGCTGCATCCGCATGCGGATCTCCGACGTGGTCGACCTCTACCCGCAGGTCCCGGTCAACGCGCCGGTGTACATCGCGTAGCGCGGATCTCGTCGACGGACACCTCCTGCCATCCCTTCTGCAGGAGGGAGGCGTGATGGTCGGAGTGGCGAATGCACAGGGCACCGATGAACACGTCCTGCACCCGCTTCCGCATCACGGCGTACCAGAGCGTCGTGGCGTCACGCGTCCCCTGGATCGGGAACCACGGCTTCGGTGGCCGGCCCATCGTGACCAGCCCGCCGTCGTCGAGCTGGCGCAGGGTGGCGACCTGACCCGTGCCGGTATCGATGAAGAACGAGGCCACGACGCCTCAGGCTAGCGACGAGTGGCGGGCGGTGATGCGGCTGTTCGACCGCGAGCTCCAGCGCCGTGGGGCAGCCGAGCGGACCCGCCGCGCATACGGCGTCGACCTTGGCCAGCTCGCGCTCTGGAGCAGCGCCAACGGCGTGGAGCCGACCGGCGTCGATCACTCGGCGCTGCTCCGCTACGCCGCCCAGCTCGCCCGTCATGGCGCGGGCCCGCGCGCCGTCGCCCGCAAGCTTGCGGCGATCCGTTCGTTCTACACCTCGATGGTCGAGCTCGGAGAGATGACGGCGAACCCCGCCGACCTGCTGGCCGCCCCCGAGCAGCCCCAGCGGCTGCCGCGGACGCTCCAGGCCGACGACCTCACCGCGCTCCTGAACCGGATCCCGGCGACCACGCCGCTCGAACTGCGCGACCGCGCGATGTTCGAGCTCGCCTACGCGTGCGGGCTGGGGGCGGAGGAGATCGTGCAGCTGGAACTTGAGTCGATCGACTTCGATGCCGAACGTGTACGGGTGGAGGGAAGAGGGGGCAAGACCCACACCGTGGCGGCCGGCGAGCCGGTGCTGCGCTCCGTCGCTCGCTACCTCGAGCGCGGCCGCCCCGGGCTGGGCGGGGCCGAAGGGTGCTCCGCGCTGCTGCTCTCGAAGTCCGGACGCCGCCTCTCGACCTCCGACGTGCGTCGCCGACTGCGGGTCTGGGCGGGTCACGCCGCACGCCACGGCGACCCATCCATATCCACGACCCGGCTCTACACTCGGATAGAGTCGGCACGGCTGAGGGACGCGTACGCCCGCAGTCATCCGCGGGCCTAGGCACGGGAGGCGGTTCTGGAAACCAATGTGAAGGCGATCGAGTTGCGGGACCTGTGGCGCCGCTACAAGGCGTCAGGTTCTGATCGCGCCCGCGAGCAGCTCGTCGTCGCCTACTCCCCGCTCGTGAAGTACGTGGCCGGCCGGATGTCCTCCGGCCTGCCTGCGCACGTGGAGGAGGCCGACCTCATCTCCTACGGGCTGATCGGGCTGATCAACGCGATCGAGCGCTTCGATCCCGAGCGCGAGATCAAGTTCGAGACGTACGCGATCACCCGCATCAAGGGCGCGATCATCGACGAGCTCCGCTCGATCGACTGGGTGCCACGTTCGGTCCGTGCCAAGGCGCGCGCCATCGAGCGCGCGTACTCCAAGCTCGAGAACGAGCTGAAGCGCAGCCCCGAGGACAAGGAGATCGCG
>JBDTMF010000045.1:0-23206 GCA_039934455.1 Solirubrobacteraceae bacterium | reverse complement strand
CCGCGACCCCGGACGCTCCCACCACGGTCGGCGCCGACTGCGTCGTCGTCGCCGCCGGCGCCTGGAGCGGCAAGCTCGGCGCGCTGCCGATCCGGCCGGTCAAGGGCCAGATCATGCGCCTGCGCGACCCCGCCGGCCAGGACCTCGTCACGCGCACGATCCGCACCCGCGAGGGCTACCTCGTCCCGCGCGGTGGGGGCCGCTACGTGCTCGGCGCGACCGTCGAGGAGCGCGGGTGGGACACCGCGCCGACCAGCGGCGCGACGCTCGAACTGATCCGCGACCTCGCCGAGGTCGTGCCGGGCGTGCTCGAGCTCGAGATCGAGGAGCTCGGCGCCGGCCTGCGGCCCGGGACGCCCGACAACCTCCCGATCATCGGCTCGGCCGCCGGCCTGGTGTGGGCCACCGGCCATTACCGCAACGGGATCCTGCTGGCGGACGTCACCGCCGAGGCGGTCGTGTCCGTGCTCGCGGGCGACGGGCTGCCGCAGTGGGCGGCGGCATGCGACCCGGCCCGCTTCGCCCGGGTGCCGGCATGAACGTGCTGGTCAACGGCGAGCCGACCGAGCTCGAGCATGGCGCGACGGTCGAGGCCGTGCTGGCGTCGCTCGAGCTGCCGGATCGCGGGGTCGCCGTGGCTGTCGACGCCGAGGTCGTCCCGCGCGGCGAGTGGCCCGCGCACGAGTTGAGCGAGGGCGCGCGGGTCGAGGTCCTGCGCGCGATCCAGGGGGGATGACGTTGGCGCGTGACATGGCGCCGGCCATAAGCGATGACGAGGCTCCGGCCGAGGCAGTCGACCAGGACACCTTCACGATCGGCGGCCGCGAGCTGACCTCGCGGCTGCTGCTCGGCACGGGCGGCTTCCGCTCGCTCGAGGCGTTGGCGGCGGGGATCGAGGCCAGCGGCGCCGAGCTCGTCACCGTCGCCCTGCGGCGCATCGACCCCGGCGCGCGCGGCTCGCTCGTCGATGTGCTCGCCGCCGCCGGCGTGCGGCTGCTCCCCAACACCGCCGGCTGCTTCACCGCCCGCGACGCGGTGCTGACCGCCAAGCTCGCCCGCGAGGCGTTCGAGACGGACTGGGTCAAGCTCGAGGTGATCGGCGACGAGCACACGCTCCTGCCCGACGCGCCCGCGCTGCTCGAGGCCGCCGAGGAGCTGGTCGACGGCGGCTTCACCGTGCTGCCGTACACGAACGACGACCCGATCCTCGCACGCCGGCTCGAAGACGTCGGCTGCGCCGCGGTGATGCCGCTCGGCTCCCCGATCGGCTCCGGCCAGGGCCTGCTGAACCCCTACAACCTGCGCCTCATCCGCGAGCACGCGGGCGTCCCGGTGATCCTCGACGCCGGCGTCGGCACCGCCTCCGACGCCGCGCTGGCGATGGAGCTCGGCTGCGACGCGGTGCTGTGCGCCAGCGCGATCTCCCGCGCCGAGGACCCGGCCACGATGGCGCGCGCGATCCGGCTCGGGGTCGAGGCGGGGCGGCTCGCGTTCCGGGCGGGGCGGATTCCGCGGCGGCTCTACGCCCAGGCGTCGACGCCTGAGGAAGGCCGCTCCGAGTTCTGAGCCGAACGTCAACCCCAGCATCGAGGGGTCGGTTCGGGGGGTGTGCTGAGTTTGTGGGAACTATTGCCATGAACTCGGCACACCCCCCTTCGGGCCACCTCCTCAATGCCGTCGTTCATGCGGCTTCGATGCGCCGCAACCGCCAAACCCCCGGCATCAGCAGCCCCGCGACCGCCACCGCGAACCCCAGCAGCCCACCGGCCACCAGCACCTCCGCCGCGCCGAACGCCTCCGCGACCGGGCCGGCGAGCAGGAAGCCGAGCGGCAGCAGCGCCAGCGACCCCATCCAGTCGAACGAGCTGACGCGCGAGATCGCATGCGGCGGGATCCGCTCCTGGATCGCCGTGTCCCACGAGACGTCGAACATCGCGAAGCCGAAGCCGACGAGCACGAACAGGGGGATGATCGTCCACAGCGGCGGCCCGAGCGCGAACAGCGCGAAGGCCGGCGGCCACAGCGCGGCCCAGGACATCGCGAAGCGCATCGGGTGCTGCGGGCGCCAGCGCAGCCCCGCGAGTGAGCCGAGCACCGTGCCGGCGCCCATGGCGACCGCGATCGCGCCGTAGATGCCCGTGCTCCCGTAGTTGTCCTCCGCAACGGTCGGGCCGAGCGTGAAGAACGGGCCGAGCGAGACGAGCAGCGCCACCGAGGTCGCGCCGATCACGACCCACGCCCACTGGCGCGAGCGCAGCTCCTCCCAGCCCGCGCGCAGGTCCGCCAGCATCGGCTGGCGCGGCGCCCGCTCCCCGCGCGGTCGCGGTCGCATGCGCGAGAGCAGCAGGGCGGAGACCACGAACGTCAGCGCGTCGACCGCGAACGCCCAGCCGGCGCCGGCGCCGAGCACGAGCGTGGTGGCGATCGCCGGCCCGACCAGCTCGGCCGCGTTGAAGACCACGCTGCTGGCGGCGTTGGCCTGCTGCAGCTCGCCCGCGGGCACGGTCTGCGGCACCAGCCCGGTGACCGCCGGGTTGAAGAACGCCTCCGCGGTGCCGAACGCGGCCTCGATCATCACGATCGCCCAGATCGGGACCGGGCCGACGAAGATCAGTACCGCGAGCGTCCCGTGCAGGACCGCGCGCACGACGTCGGTGGCGACCATCACGCGGTGGCGCGCCAGCCGGTCGGCCCATACGCCGCCGATCAGCACGAACAGGACGAGCGGGATCGCGTTGGCCGCGAGCACGATCCCGACGTCGCTGGGGGAGCCGATGTCGGTCACGTAGAGGGCGAGCGCGACGAACACGATCCGGTCGCCGAGCGTGCTCGCGCTGGAGGCCAGCCACAGCAGCCGGAACTCACGATGACGCAGCACTGCCCTCATCGCGTCCATGATGTCTAACTGCGATGACCCAGGACGAGCTGTTCGACGCATGGGAGCGGGCGTGGTCCGGCCGCGACAAGGCGGCCTTCGACCCGCTGTGCCATGAGGACGTGCACTACGAGGACCCGCTGACCCCCGAGCCGCTCGAGGGCGCGGCCGCGATCGCGGCCCACGCCGAGCGGCTGTGGGTCGCGTTCCCGGACGCGCGGCTGCAGAAGACCGGCGACCGCCTCGTCACCGGCCCGTACGTCGCGGCGCCCTGCAAGGTGCTCGCCACCCACCGCCGCGAGGTCGCTGGGCTCGCTGCCACGAATCGCTTCGTGATCGTCCACGCCGTCCTCTACTGCGAGCTCCGCGACGAGCGGCTCCTGCGCATCCGCGGCTTCTATGACCTCTACGGCGCGGCCGTCCAGCTCGGGGTGCTGCCGAAGGCGGGCACGCTGGGGGAGAAGGCGCTGCTGATGCTGCGGGGCTTCGGCCTTCGCGCCTAGCCCGCGACGACCGTGATCGTGCCCGTCTGGCTCGGGTGGATCGTGCAGACGTAGTCGATCGTGCCGGTCTTGGTCAGCTTCGCCTTGTACGTCCCGCCCTTGGAGATCGCCTTGGACGCGAAGTCCGCGCGCTGCTTCGCCTTGACCGTGTGCGCGACGTCGTCGTCGTTGGTCCAGCGCACCGTCTGACCCACGCGCGCCGTGATCTTCTCGGGGACGAAGAGGATGTTCTTCATCCGCACCTGCACCGTCTTGCCGCCGGACGCGGTGGCGGGCTCCGTGGCGCTGCCGCCGGCGGCGCCCGGCCCGCTGCTCTTCTTCTCGCCGCAGCCCGCGGAGAGCACGAGCAGCAGGAGGGCGATCAGGGCGCGTGTCGGCATCGCCGGAGAGTACGGTGCGGGCTTGCCGCGCCATCTGCTCACGGGCGAGGAGCTCTCCGCCGAGGAGCTGCACCGCCTGCTCGACCGCGCGCTCGAGCTCAAGGCCGAGCCGACCGCCTCGCGCGTGTTCGAGGACCGCACCGTCGCGCTGCTGTTCGAGCACCCCTCGACGCGCACGCGGACGTCCCTGGAGGCGGGCATCGTCGAGATGGGCGGGCACCCGATGGTGCTGCGCGCCAATGAGCTGCAGCTCACGCGCGGGGAGTCGATGCGCGACACCGCGCTCGTGTTCTCCCGCCACGCTGCGGCGATCGGCCTGCGCACGGGCAGCGAGGAGCGCTTGGCGGAGCTCGCCACCCACGCGACCGTGCCGGTGGTCAACATGCTCTCGCCGCAGCACCACCCGCTGCAGGCGCTCGCCGACCTGATGACGCTGCGCGAGGCGTTCGGCGACCTGGAGAGCAAGGTGCTCGCCTACGTCGGCGACGGCAACAACGTGGCCCGCTCGCTCGCCATCCTCGGCACGCTCGCCGGCCTCGAGGTGCGCATCGCGGCGCCGCCCGAGTTCCAGCTTCCCGACGACCACGGCGCGCAGCTCACCGACGATCCGGCGGTCGCGGCCAACGGCGCGCACGCGATCTATGCCGACGTCTGGGTCTCGATGAGCGACGGCGAGCGAGGCGAAGCCGGTGACGAGGCGCTAGCCGAAGCAGTGGCGGCGCGGCGCCGCGAGGCGCTCGCTCCCTACCGGCTCGACGACGCCCTGCTCGATCGCGGCGCGCCGGGCGCGGTCGCCCTCCACTGCCTGCCCGCGCACCCCGGCGAGGAGATCACCGAGGCGGTCCTCTACGGCGACCGCCAGCGGATCTGGGACCAGGCCGAGAACCGCCGGCACGCCCAGAAGGCGCTGCTCGAGTTGCTGGTTTGTTCGCCCTGAGCAATCGAGTAGGGTCCGCGCCGACCATGCCCCAGTCACGCCAGACGAGCCGCAAGAAGACCACCTCGGCCTCGGCCTCGGCCTCGGCCTCGCGCTCGCGCAACGCCTCCGCGAGCAAGAGCAGCGCCGCGAAAGAGACCGCCGGCGTGCGCGAGCAGCTCACGCGCTTCCTCGATCCGCGCGAGGTCGTCGTGCTCACGCGCGAGCGTGTGCAGGAGGCCGTCGACGACGCCGTCGAGCGCGGGCGCATGACCCGCAACGACGCGACCGCTCTGGTGACCGCGCTGTTCGAGCGCGGCAAGACGCAGACCGACGACCTGATCTCGCAGATCGAGAGCCTCGTGACCGGGACGCCGACGCGCATCGTGCGCGAGGTCGACCGCGCCCGCCGCGCCACCGGCATCGGCTCGAACTTCCCGGTCTCGGGCTACGACGACCTGACCGCGGCGGAGATCGGCGAGCGCCTCAACGACCTCTCCCCGCCCGAGCTGCGCAAGGTGCGCGACTACGAGCGGCGCAACGCGAACCGCAAGTCGGTGCTCCAGAACATCGAGCGCAAGCTCGGCTGAACCGGCCGGGCAACCGCCTGCCATCCTGGGACGGGTGTCCACCCCCGCCCCTTCCCCCACCCGCGCGAACCGCCCCCACCGGGGCTCCGAGCTCGAGCTCACCGTCGACCGCCTCGCCTACGGCGGCAACGGCGTCGCCCGCCGTGAGGACGGCTACGTGGTCTTCGTCGCCGGCGCCGTGCCGGGCGACCGTGTCCGCGCCGTCGTCGGCAAGGCCAAGCGCGCCTACGCCGAGGCCCGCGCCGTCGAGATCCTCGAGGCCTCGCCCGACCGCATCGCGCCCGTCGCCGACCACCCCGGCGCGCCCTGGCAGGTGCTCCCCTACGAGCGCCAGCTCGAGGTCAAGCAGGAGCAGGTCGAGGATGCGCTGACGCGCATCGGGCGGCTCGAGGGCTACGAGCTCGCCCCGATCGTGCCCGCGCTCGAGCCGTGGCGCTACCGCAACAAGCTCGAGTACTCCTTCGGCGAGGGCCCGGACGGTGAGCTGGTGTGCGGCTTCCACGCCCCCGGGCGCTTCGACCAGATCCTCCCGCTGACCGACTGCCTGCTCGCCTCCGAGCGCTCCAACGCGGCGCGCGAGCAGGTGGTGGCGGAGCTGCGCCGGCAGGGGCTCGGCGCCTGGGACCGGCGCACGCAGCAGGGGTTCCTGCGCAACCTCGTCGTTCGCGAGGGCCGCCGCACCGGTCAGCTGCAGATCCGTCTCGTCACCTCGCCCGGCAAGCTCGACGCCGACGCGCTGATCGAGGCGGTCGACGCCGAGGGGCTGCTGTGGACGCAGACCGCGGGGCTCGGGGAGAGCACCCAGGGCGGCGAGACCTCGCTGCTGTCGGGCGCGCCCCAGCTGCACGAGCAGCTCGGCGACCTGCGCTTCCTGATCTCGCCCGAGGCGTTCTTCCAGACCAACACGGAGATGGCCGAGGTGCTCTACGGTCACGCCGCCGAGGCCGCCGGGCTGCGCGGCCACGAGCGCGTCTTCGACCTCTACTGCGGGATCGGGACGATCGCCCTCTCGCTGGCTTCGCGGGCGCGCGATGTCGTCGGGGTCGAGCTCGTCGAGACCGCGGTGTCCGACGCGATCGAGAACGCCAAGCTCAACGAGATCACCAACGCCTCCTTCTTCGCCGGCGACATCCGCCTCGCGATGCGCGAGCTCGTCGAGAAGGCGGGCAAGCCCGACGTCGCGGTCATCGACCCGCCGCGCGCCGGCCTGTCGCAGAAGGTCGTCCGCCGCATCATCGAGGCCGGGCCGCAGCGGATCGTCTACGTGTCCTGCAATCCGACGACGCTCGCACCCAACGCCGCGCAGCTCGTCGAGGCGGGCTGGACGTTCAGGCACGTGCAGCCCGTGGACATGTTCCCCCAGACCCCGCACATCGAGTGCGTGGCGCTGCTGGAGCGGGCATGAGCCTGACGCGCGTCTCGCGCTTCGGCTTCGTCAACGCCTACCTCGTCGAGGAGGAGGACGGGCTGACGCTCGTCGACACCGCGATTCCCGGGAGCGCGAAGGCGATCCAGGCCGCGGCCGAGCAGCTCGGCCGCCCGATCGTGCGGATCGCGCTGACCCACGCCCACGGCGACCACGTCGGCTCGCTCGACGCTCTCGCGAAGGCGCTGCCGGACGCCGAGGTCGTCATCTCCGAGCGCGACGCGCGGCTGCTCGCCAAGGTCAAGACGACCGACCCGGGAGAGCCGCCGGAGGCCAGGCTGCGGGGCTTCTATCCCGGCGCGAAGACGAAGCCGGCGCGCGCGCTGGCGCCCGGCGACCGCGTCGGCTCGCTCGAGGTCGTCGCCGCGCCGGGCCACACCCCCGGCCACGTCGCCTTCCTCGACACTCGCGACCAGACCCTCATCGCCGGCGACGCGTTCTCCACCATCGGCGGCGTTGCCACGAGCGCTAAGGCCAACCCGCTCTTCCCGCTGCCCGCGATGGCGACCTGGCACAGGCCCACCGCCCTCGCGAGCGCCCGCGCCCTGCGCGCGCTCGACCCCGCCCGGCTCGCGGTCGGCCACGGCCCCATCGTCGACGCGCCCGGCGCCGCGATGGACAAGGCGATCGCGAAGGCCGCCCGGGCCTAGGCCGCTTCGGCGACGTCCGCTGAGAGCAGCGGGTCGTCGCGCTCGAAGCGGGCGAGCGCGTTCGCGACGGCGAGGAAGGCCTGGGCGTTGACGCCCATCCCGCAGTGGGACGCGCTGACCTCGACGCGCTCGTCGGCCTCGGGGTCGAGGCACGAGCGCCAGTCGACGATGCCGTCGCTGCGCGAGTAGACCGCGACGTAGCCGACGGCGTCCGGGAACGGGCCGGTCATGGCCGACCGAAAGTGCTCGCAGCACTTGCCGCGCAGGCAACTCACGCGGAAAACGCCGGGGAGGCGAGCGGTCCCGAGCGCGCCGACGAGGCCGATCTGGGCGAGCACGAGCGGGTGTACCGCGAGCATCGACTGGGTCGGCGAGCCGAGCGTCACGATCGCCGAGACCAGGTCCGGCCGTCGCGCGCCCAGCGCGCGCGCGAAGACGCCGCCGCGGCTCTGGCCGATGATCACGACCCGCTCGCCGTGGCGCTCGGCCATGTGCTCGAGCCGCGCCTCGAGGCGCTTGCATGCCTCCTCCGAGCAGTCGAGGTTGGCGCGGATGCCGGTGCGGTGGGTGCAGTAGCCCGCGCGGCGCAGCCACTGCGCCATCGTCCCCAGCGAGGCGTCGCCCGCCATGAAGCCCGGGATCAGCAGGACCGGCCGCCGATCCCCCGGGGGCAGCCCGAGGCCGCGGAAGACCGGGCTGCGGCGCAGCGCGGCGGCCTCGAGGCCGATTCGCGTCTCCCGCCACATGGGCGGAATGCGCGGTAGAGCGGGGAGAAGCGACATATTGACCCGGCGTATCTACCCGGGAGAGTACGGGCCGATACGCAGAAATACATTGGCATGGCGCGCGGACCGGACGAATGGCCGGGAGAGGTACCATCGCGCCCGATGCGTGCGGCCACGATCAGAGACGGCTCGGTCTCCGTCGAGGAGCACCCCGATCCCGTCCCCGGGAACTCGGATCTCCTCGTCCGCGTCCGCGGCGCCGGACTCAACGGCGCCGACATGCACCAGCTCAAGGGCCGCTACCCCGCGCCGCCCGGTGCGCCGCAGGACATCCCCGGCCTCGAACTGGCCGGCGAGGTCCTCGAGGTCGGCCCCGGCGTCGAGCGCTTCGAGCCCGGCGATCGCGTGATGTCGATCGTGGCGGGCGGCGGCCAGGCCGAGCTGGCGGTGGTGCACGAGCGCACGGCGATGCCGGTACCCGAGGAGCTCGACTGGGAGGCCGCCGGGGCCGTCCCGGAGGTCTTCACCACCGCCCACGACGCCCTCTTCACGCAGGCGGGCCTGCGAGCGGGCGAGCGCCTGCTCGTCCACGGCGGCGCGGGCGGCGTCGGCATGGCCGCCGTGCAGCTCGGCCAGATGGCGGGCGCGCGCGTCACCGCCACCGTGCGGAACCCCGACCTCCGCAAGCGCATCGACGCGCTCGACGTCCATGCGATCGATCCCGAGGGCTTCGAGGAGCACGGCCCGTTCGACGTGGTGCTCGAGCTCGTGGGCGGCCCGAACATGCCCGGCAACCTCCAGGCGCTGGCAAGCGGGGGCCGGATCGCGGTCATCGGCATCGGCGCGGGCGCCAAGACCGAGCTCAACCTCGGGATCATGATGGGCAAGCGCGCGACCATCCACGCCTCGATGCTGCGCGCACGCCCGCTCGAGGACAAGGCCGCCACCGCCCGCGCCGTCGAGCGCTCGGTGCTGCCCGGCTTCGCCAGCGGCGACCTCAGCGTGCCCGTCTGCGCCACCTACGCGCTCGACGACGTTGCGAAGGCCTACGAGCACTTCCAGGCCGGCGGCAAGCTCGGCAAGATCGTCCTGACCCCTTAGGAGCTGGACACCGGTGCGGATTCGCTGACGGTCTCGAGGTCGCCCTCCTCGAGCCGCTTGCGCAGGACCTTCTTGTCGAACTTGCCGACGCTGGTCTTCGGCACCTCGTCGATGAAGGCGAAGTCCTCAGGGATCCACCACTTGACCACGCGCGAGGCGAGGTGCTCCTGGAGCTCGGAGGGCGAGACCTCCATGCCCGCCTCGAGCACCACGCAGGCGAGCGGGCGCTCGGACCAGCGCTCGTCGGGCTTGGCGATCACCGCCGCCTCGGCGATCGCGTCGTGGCCCATCAGCTCGTTCTCGAGGTCGACGGAGGAGATCCACTCGCCGCCGGACTTGATGACGTCCTTGGAGCGGTCGGAGATGCGGATGTAGCCGCGCGCGTCGATCGAGGCGACGTCGCCGGTGCGCAACCAGCCGTCGTCGAACTTCTCGGCCGCGTCCGGGTCCTCGTAGTAGGTGCGCGCGATCCACGGCCCGCGCACCTGCAGCTCACCCGTGGTCTCGCCGTCCCACTCGGCGATCGCGCCGTCGTCGGCCACCACCCGCGCCTGCACGAGCGGCATCAGCCGGCCCGCGGTCGAGCGGTAGTCCCAGTGCTCCTCGCCCTCGCTGGCCGCCGGCGGGTGCGCGACCGACGCGAGCGGGCTCGTCTCGGTCATGCCCCAGGCCTGGAGGATCTGCATCCCGTGGCGCTCCTCGAACGCCTTCATGAGCGCACGCGGAACCGCCGCGCCGCCGCACGCGACGACGCGGATGCTCGACAGGTCGGGCTTGTGCTCGTCGGACCAGCGCAGGACGTCGAGCCAGATCGTTGGCACCGCGCCCGCGACCGTCACGTGCTCGCTCTCGATCAGCCGCGCGAGCGGCTCGGCCTGCAGGAAGCGGCTGGGCATGATCAGGCTCGCGCCCGCCATGCACGCCGCGTAGGGCAGGCCCCACGCGTTGGCGTGGAACATCGGCACGACCGGGAGGATACGGTCGGCGCGCGAGATGCCGAGCCCGTCGGCCATGCACTGCCCCATCGTGTGCAGGATGTTCGAGCGGTGCGAGTAGAGCACGCCCTTCGGGTTGCCGGTCGTCCCGCTCGTGTAGCAGAGGCCCGCCGCCGCCCTGTCGTCGACCGCCGGGTAGTCGAAGCCCGGCTCCTGGCGCGCGAGCAGGTCCTCGTAGGCGATCGCGTTCGGCAGCTTCGAGAGGTCGTCGTCGTCGCCCATCACCACGTAGTGCTCGACGGTCTCGAGCTGGTCGACGTGCTGGGCCAGTGCGTCCACGAGCAGGCTGTCGACGAGGATCACCTTGTCCTGCGCGTGGTTGGCCACGTAGACGAGCTGCTCGGGGAAGAGGCGGATGTTCAGGGTGTGCAGCACGGCCCCCATGCACGGCGCCGCGAGGTAGGCCTCGAGATGGTGCTGGGAGTTCCAGGCGAACGTCGCCACCCGGTCCCCCGGCTCCACGCCGAGCTCCTGCAGCCCGCGGCACAGGCGGTCGACGCGCTCGCCGACCTCGGCATACGTCGTGCGTGCCGTGCCGTCTTCCGTGAGGGTGACGATTTCGGCATCGCCGTTCATGCCGCGCATCCGCTCCAGCACGAGCTGGAGGGTCAGCGGGTGGTCGTGCTGCATCAACCCTTCGAGCATCCCGGTCTCCCTACTTCGCCTTGGCCTCGATCAGCTTGCCCTGGAGCTTCCAGTTCTGCCCGTCGAACTTGATGATCTGCATCGCCTCGAGCGGATAGCCGTCGTCCGGCGTGGTCTGGACCTTGTTGCCGGGCAGCAGCGTGTCCTGCTCGAGATCCATGTTGCGCACCGCGTCCATGAGCGCGGCCCGCGTCGGCTCCTTCATCTGCTCGAGCGCCTTCGCCATCGTCCCCGCAACCGTCCAGCCGTACATGTTGAACGCGTCCTCGGGGTCGGACTTCGGCGAGAACTTCTTCAGGGCGTCGCGGTACTCGTTGACCGCGGGGTCATCGGCCCACTGCGGGTCCTGGGGATCCTTGAAGTACGCGGTCGAGACGATGCCCTTGGCGTTGGCCAGGCCGACCGGCTTGAGCACGAGGTTCTTGTCCGCGCCGACGTTGTTGAGGATCTGCAGCGGCCGCCAGCTCGACTTCGCGACCGCGGCGATGCCCTGGGCGGCGAACTTCGGCGTCGTGATGCTCAGGAACGTGTCCGCCCCCGAGCGGGCGAGCCGGCCGACCTGCGCCGCGACCGTCGGGTCGGTGACGTTGTAGGCCTCCTTCTTGACGACCTTGATGCCCGAGCCGGCGATGCCCTCCTCGAAGCCGCCCAGCAGGTCCTTGCCGAAGCCGTCGTTCTGGTAGAGGACGGCGACCTTGGCGTTGGGCTTCGCCTGCTTGAGGTAGTCCGCGTAGACCTTGGCCTCGGTCACGTAGTTCGGCTGCCAGCCGATCGTGTACGGGTGCTTCTTCGTGTCCTTGCCCCATTCCGAGGAGCCGGTCGCGACGAAGAGCTGCGGGACCTTCTGCTCGTTGAGGAAGTCCCAGATCGCGAGGTTGTTTGGCGTGCCGAGCGTGTTGAACATCGCGAAGACCTTGTCCTGCTGCACCAGCCGGCGTGCGTTCTGGAGCGCCTTCGGCGGCTCGTAGCCGTCGTCGAGCGCGGTGAAGTCGATCTTGCGCCCGTTCACCCCGCCCTTGGAGTTCAGGAACTTGAAGTAGGCCTTGGCGCCCTCGCCGATCGTCCCGTAGGCCGACGCGGGCCCGCTGAACGGATAGGAGCCGCCGAGCTTGATCGTCGTCTTGGTGATGCCGGGGTCGGACTTGGCGCTGCTCCCGCTCCCGCCCCCACTGCTGCTGTCGCTACGACCGCATGCCCCGAGCACCAGCGCCAGTGCGGCGCACGTCACCAGCCACAGCCACTTCCTCTCCGACCTCATCATCGCTCCTCCCGGTGGTTGTCCCTTGCACTTCGGCGATTCGACCCCACGCGCTGCGGAGCAGCCCCATGATGCCGCCCCGGAACACGTACATGCACGCGATCAGCGTCGCGCCGTAGATCACGCCCGACAGCGCCTCGTCGACGTCCGAGGACCAGACGGGCACGAAGACGATGAACAGCGCCCCGAACAGCGCGCCCGCCACCGTGGCGAGGCCCCCGACCACGATCGCCGCGAGGAACGCGAACGACACGGTGAGCGTGAAGGACTCGGGCGCCACGAAGCCGTTGGCGAAGGTGAAGAGCGATCCGGCGACGCCCGCGTACGCAGCGCTCAGCCCGAAGGCGCGCGTCTTGAAGGTGGCGAGGTTGACGCCCATCGTGCGCGCCGCCGTCTCGTCGTCGCGCATCGCGATCAGCGCGCGGCCGACGTTGCGGCGCACGATCCCGGAGGCGAACCAGAACAGCGGCACGGCGACCACGAGCGAGAGGAAGTAGAGGAACTGGTCGTCGGCGAGGCCGAGCGAGGCGGGGGGCTTGGGCTGCTGGATCGAGATCCCCTGGCTGCCGCCCGTGAGCCCGTCGAAGCGCTTGATGAGCACCGGCGTGGCGATCGCGATCGCCAGCGTGACGAGCGCGAGGTAGAGGCCGCGCAGCCGCAGCGCCGGCAGCCCGAGCGCGAGCCCCGCGGCGAAGCAGACGAGGCCGGCGGCGGGCACGGTCAGCAGGTGAGGGATCGAGGTCCTGTCGAGCAGGATCGCGCCGGTGTAGGCGCCGAGGCAGAAGAACGCGCCGTGGCCGAGCGAGATCTGGCCCGAGTAGCCCACCAGCAGGTTGAGCCCCAGCACCGCGATCGCGTAGATCAGCACGAGCGTGAACTGCGACACGCGGTAGGGGCCGAACAAGAACGGGATCGCCACCGCGACCACCGCCAGCACCGTGAGGCCCGCGAGCCTCAGCTGCGTCTGGCGCGTGGAGCCGCGCTCGACGGTGAAGAGGCTCACGCGCGCACGACCTCCGGCGAGCCGAACAGGCCGTTCGGGCGCACGAGCAGGACGCCGAAGATGATCGCCAGCGGCACGAGGATCGTCAGGTCCGAGCCGATGAAGCCGATGTAATCGCCCGCCAGCGTCTCGGCCACGCCGATGATCCAGCCGCCGATCACCGCGCCCTTGGGCGAGTCGAAGCCGCCGAGCGTCGCGGCCGCGAAGGAGTAGACGAGCACGCCGCCCATGAAGTTGACGTCGAGGAACAGCTGCGGGGCGACGAGCACGCCGGCCAGCGCGCCGAGCAGCGCGGCCAGGCCCCAGCCGATCGCGAGCGTGCGCCCGACGCTGATCCCGACGAGCCGGCTCGACGCCGGGTTCGCCGCGGCAGCGCGCATCGCGAGCCCGAGCTTCGTCTTCTCGAACAGCAGCCAGAGCAGCCCCACGACGACGAGCAGCACCGCGACGATCCCCAACGACTCGTAGGACAGCCGGACGCCGGCGACGGTGGTGCTCCCGCCGGGCAGCGCGCGCGGGAAGCCGCGGTTGTTGAAGCCCCAGATCCAGCCCGCGCCGGAGTTGACGAGGATGAACAGCCCGAGCGTCACGATCAGGATCGTCAGCGGGTCCTCACCCTCGACCGGCCGGATGATCACGCGCTCGATCAGCATCCCGCCCCCGAAAGAGGCGGCCAGCGCGGCGAGCAGCGCGAGCCCGAGCGGCAGCCCGGCCTGCACCAGCGCCCACGCGACGAAGGTCGAGAACATCGCCATCTCGCCCTGCGCGAAGTTGACGATCCCGGTCGAGCGGAAGATCAGGACGAGCGCGAGCGCCAGCGCGCCGTAGATCGACCCGATGGCGATGCCGTCGATCACGAGCTGGATGAAGCGCTCCATCACACCATCCCGAGGTAGGAGCGCCGGACGCCCTCGTCGGAGCCGATCTCCTCCGCGGACCCGTCGAGGACCAGTTGCCCGGTCTCGAGCACGTAGGCGTGGTCGGCGAACTCGAGCACGAGGTTCGCGTTCTGCTCGACGATCAGCAGCGTCGTGCCCTCCTCGACGATCTCGCGCAGGATCTTGAAGACCTCGCGCGTGATCAGCGGCGACAGCCCGTGCGAGGGCTCGTCGAGCAGCATCAGCCGCGGCCGCAGCATCAGCCCGCGCGCGATCGCGAGCATCTGCTGCTCGCCGCCGGAGAGCGAGCCGGCCGCCTGGGTGCTGCGCTCCTCGAGACGCGGGAAGTAGCCGTAGCAGCGCTTGATGTCCTGGCGCGTCCGCCCGCCGTCCTTGCGCACGTAGGCACCGAGGCGGAGGTTCTCCTCGACCGTCAGCGTCGCGAAGTTCCCGCGGCCCTCGGGGACGTGGGCGATGCCCTGCCGCACGATCCACTCCGGCGCGCGGCCGAGGAGCGGCGTGCCGCCGAAGTCGATGCGCCCGCTCGCCCGCGCCACACCCGACAGCGCGCGCAGCGTGGTCGTCTTGCCGGCGCCGTTGGCGCCGAGGATCGTGACGACCTGACCCTCGTCGACGCTGAAGGCGAGGTCGCGCACGACGGTGACCGGCCCGTAGCCCGCCTCGAGGCCCTCGACCTCGAGCAGGCTCACGCGGGCGCTCCCAGGTACGCCTCGATGACCTTCGGGTCCTCCTGGACCGCGGCGGGCCTGCCATCGGCGATCTCGCGCCCGAAGTCGAGCACCACGACGTGGTCGGAGATGCGCATCACCATCCCCATCGCGTGCTCGACCAGCAGGATCGTGAGGTCGTACTCGTCGCGCAGCGCGAGCAAGAGGTCGGCCAGCGCCTCGACCTCGCCGTGGCTGAGGCCGCCGGCAGGCTCGTCGAGCAGCAGCAGCTTCGGGCGCGTGCATAGCGCGCGGCCGAGCTCGACGCGCTTGAGCGTGCCGTAGGGGAGGTTGACGGCCGGCCGGTCGGCGACGCCGGAGAGCTCGAGACGGGCGAGCACCTCGTCGGCCTGGCGGCGCCCCTCGCGCTCGGAGCGGCGCGAGGCGGGGAGCGCGAGGCCCGCCGCGAGGAACGAGCCGCGGGAGCTGTGGTGCGCGCCGAGCATCACGTTCTCGCGCACCGTGAGCGAGTGGGCGAGCCCGAGGTTCTGGAACGTCCGCGCGATCCCGAGCGGCGCGATCTCGTGCGGCGCGCGCGCCAGGAGGTCGGTGTCCTCGAAGCGGATCGAGCCCTCCTGCGGGTCGGCGAGGCGGCTGATGCAGTTGAAGAGCGTGGTCTTGCCGGCGCCGTTGGGGCCGATCAGGCCGCAGATCTCACCGGGTGCCACCTCGAACGTCGGGCCGTCGAGGGCGACCACGCCCCCGAAGCGAACGACCACGTCCTTCACGAAGAGCATTGCCCCTCACTCCCTTCCTCGACGGCAAAGCTACTCACTTTGGGTTGGCCGAAGCGTCAGTAGGGAGGGAACTGCGCCCACCAGTCGCCGAGCGCGCGGAAGGCGGTCCAGAAGGCGCGCTTGGCGTCCTCCTCGTCGAGCGCGTGGTCGATGTCGGGCACCACGAGCGCGTCGATCGAGGGCGTGAGGGCCTGGACCTGCCCGGGCCGGTCCTCGACGCTGCGGGCGAGCGGGAGCGCGAGCTCGTTGAGGGTGTCGAGTGCCTCGTCGCCCATCACCACGACGATCTTGGGCTGCACGATCGCGATCTCCTCGACCAGGCGGGCGAGGCACTCGGGCGCGGCGAGCGAGGTGTCGGCCACCGGGCATTTTACGCACAGGGTGCCGTACACCGCGAGCGGGTCGATGTCGAGCCGGCGCAGCGACTTCATCAGCGCGGTGCCGGAGCGCCCGTAGAAGGCCACCCCCTCCTCGATCTCCGAGGGCGCGGGCGCGTACTTGAGCAGGAAGACGTCCGCCTGCGGATGGCCCGACCCGAGGACCGGCATCAGGTTGCCGCGCGGGCAGGCCGTGCAGCCCTGCAGGTCGCGGGTGAACTCGTTGAGCTCGCGGATGGCGCGCTCCAGGTACTTCTCGCGGATCTCGTCGTCGGTGGCCGGCATCCCGCCGAGCGGATTAGCCGCCGCGGCCCCTTCTCCTTGCCCCTGCATCATTGGTTGCGCGCGACCCGGCGCACGCGGCGCTGCCGCGCCGCCCTCCGCGCGCCCGCCGGCGTCGCCTTCGTCTGCAGGAACTTCAGCGCCTGGACGTAGAGCAGCGACTGCGGCTTGCGGACGATGTCGGCGTCGCGCAGCGACTCGAGGAACTCCTCCGGGCCGTCGAACTCGCGCATCTTGATGCGCACGGACCCGAGGCCCTGGGGGACGTGCGCGTCGGAGCCGGCGCCGCCCACGATCCGGTACTTCGCCGCGAAGCGCACCGCCTCCTCGTTGAAGGCGCTGATCGCGATCCGCGGGTTGAAGACCTCGAGCGCGTCGACGTCCTCGACCACGGCGAGCAGGTGCTCGTAGTCGGGCACGGAGTGCAGGCGGTCGAACGGATGCGGCACGTAGACGAGACCGCCCTGGGCACGGATCGCCGCGATCGTCTCGTCGAGCGTCATCCCGCGCGGGATCTTCTCCTCGAGGAAGAGGCCGATCACCTCGCCTTGGTCGGCGGTCTTGACCTCCTCCGCCACGATCACCTTGACCCCGAACTCGGCCGCCTTGGCGCGGGCGTCGAGCGCGCCCGAGATCTCGTTGTGGTCGGTGACCGCGATCGCGCCGAGGCCGGTGTCGCGCGCGCTGGCGAGCAGGACCTCGACCGGCGTCGCGCAGTCGCTCGAGTGGTCGGTGTGCATGTGCAGGTCGACGTCGATCAGCTTACGCTCGGCCAGGCGCGCGCGCACGGCGGGCAGGTCCGGGGCGACGTGACGCCGCGCGGCCACCTCCGTGTAGATCGCCTCGAAGCCCTTGGCCACGCGCGACCAGTCGAGATCCTCCTCGTGCGCCCGCGCTCGCTCGCGCAGCGTCGTGCGCAGGCCGTCGTCGCGGATCAGCCGCTCGAGCTGGGCGGCGAGCGTCTCGACGTCGCCGGGCTCGAACAGCAGCCCGAGGTCCTCGTCGCGGCTCACGACCTCCCCATAGGCGCCGAGGTGCGACGCGACCGGGACGGCGCCGGCGCCGAGCGCGCGCACGAGCAGCCCCGGCGCGGGCGCGACGCCGAGCGAGGCGAGGACCGCGACATCGGCGCCGGCGAGCACCTCGGCCTGGGTCGTGTCCTGCGCCGAGAGCACCCGCACGCGGTCGATCAGCCGCGACCGGATCGTCGGCACCGCCCCCGAGGGCACGAACACCGTCGCCTCCCACTCGAGCTCGGCCGGCAGCCGCCGCAGCGCGCGCAGGAACAGCCGCAGCGCCCCGCGCTCCTCCTGGTCGCAGAAGGCGATGCGCAATCCCCGCCCGCCCCCGTCGCGCTCGGTGCGCCGCAGCCGCGCCGCGCCGGGACGCAGGACGCGATAGTCGGCCGGGAAGACCCGCTGCATCACGTCGCGCGTCGCCTCGAAGGACGCCGTGCGCGCGTCGAGGCGGCCGAAGAAGAGCTCGACGAAGCGGCGCGCCACCTGCGTCGAGAGCACGCGCTCGGCCGGCGCGTGGAAGGAGCCGACGTTCAGCGAGCGCGAGTGGCGCAGTGCGACCGAGGCGGCGCTGGGCGCGAACGGCTCGTGGACGTGGACGAAGTCGGGCGGCGCGGTCGACAGCGCCTCCTCGATCGTGCGCGAGATGTCCAAGGGCGGCGCTGGCATCGCGCCGCGGCGGGCGCCCGCCAGCGGCAGCAGCTCGCCGACCCCGATCACCCGCACCTCGCCCTCCGGGCCGAACAGCTCGCCCGAGCGGATCAGGCGCCGCGAGTCGCGCACGAGCGCGGTCGAGCTCGTCGGCACGAGCACGACGACGCGGTGCCCCAGCGTCGCCAGCTCGCCCGACAGCGCGTCCACGAAGGCGTTGACCTCGTGCTCATCCTCCCAGGGGTACGGGGAGACCTGGGCGATGGAGAAGCGCTCCGGCACGGCGGCGGAAGCCTAGCCGCCGCCGTGCCGCGCCACTACTCGGCCGCGGCCCTGTCTCGCCCAGAGGGCTCGCCACCGGCTTCGCCTCGCTTCTTCTTGCGAGCCGTCGGCGACGGCGTCCTGGTCCGCGCGTACTCCGCGATGAACTGCTCCGTCGCCTCGCGGGCCAGATCGTCGGCGCGCTGGTTGTGGGGCGACTTCATGAGGTAGGAGCTGGGGCCGTCGAGCTGGCCGGAGAGGCCGTGATTGAGGCCCAGCTTGCAGCAGCGCACGGCGTCGATGACGATGCCGGCGGAGTTCGGGGAGTCCCAGACCTCCATCTTGAGCTCGACGCTCAGCGGCACGTCGCCGAAGGCCTGGCCCTCGACCCGGATGTGGGCCCACTTGCGGTCCTCGAGCCACGGCACGTAGTCCGACGGCCCGACGTGGATGTCGCCCGGCGGCAGCTCGTGGTCCATGATCGACGTCACGGCGTTGGTCTTGGAGATCTTCTTGGACTCCAGCCGCTCGCGCTCGAGCATGTTGTAGAAGTCCATGTTGCCGCCGACGTTGAGCTGCGAGGTGCGCAGGATCTTGACGCCGCGGTCCGCGAACAGGCGCGCCAGCGTCCGGTGCATGATCGTGGCGCCGACCTGCGACTTGATGTCGTCGCCGACGATCGGCAGCCCCGCCTTCTTGAAGCGGTTGTTCCAGTACTCCTCGCGCGCGATGAACACGGGGATGCAGTTCACGAACGCGCAGCCGGCCTCGATGACCTGCTCGACGTACCACTTGGTCGCCTGCTCGGAGCCGACCGGGAGGTAGGAGACGACGATGTCGGTCTGGGTCTCCTTGAGCACCTCGACGATGTCGACGGTCGAGCCCTCGGCCTTCGTGATCTTCTCCTTGAGGTACTTGCCCAGCCCGTCGTGCGTCATCCCGCGCTGGACCGGCACGCTCAGGTGGGGCAGGTCGCCCTCGATGAACTTCAGTGTGTTGTTCTGGCCGGAGAAGATCGCCTCGGAGACGTCCTTGCCGACCTTCTCGGAGTCGATGTCGAAGGCCGCCGAGACCTCGATGTCGGAGACGTGGTAGCCCCCGAGGTCGACGTGCATGAGGCCGGGGACGGACTCGGACGCGTCGGCGTCGCGATAGTGGTGGATGCCCTGGACGAAGGAGGACGCGCAGTTGCCCACGCCGATGATCGCGACGCGCACCTTGCCCTCCTGGTAGCGCCCCTTCCCGTTGGTCGCCGGGCTGTGCCCGTTGCTCCCGTTCTTGCTCACGTAGTCACCTCGAAGTTGAAATCGCCGGATTGGAACCCCGCGGCGCGTGCGCAGTTACAGAGCGGCGGGGCGAGTCAGCTCGCCGCGGACGTGCCAGATGCGCTGCACGACGGTGATCACCGAGAGCCCGGCCAGCACATAGACCGCCGGTTCCAGCAGCTCGACGTCGACGACGCCGGCTCCCTTGGCGAGGATCAGCCCCGCCGAGAGGATCACGACCCGCACGGCGCGGTCCGCGATGCCGACCTTGCACTCCACGCCGAGCGCCTCGGCACGGGCACGAGTGTAGGAGACCATCAGCGAGGCCAAGACGGCCACGACGACGGCGGAGACCGCGAGGTTGTCGCCGCGGTCGGAGAACTGGTAGGCCACGGCGGTCAGCACGACGCCCTCCTCGATGCGGTCGAGCGTCGAGTCGAGGAAGGCCCCGAACGGCGTTCCCTTGCCCGACATGCGCGAGTAGCGGCCGTCGAGCATGTCGCAGACCGAGCCGATCACGAACGCGAGCCCGCCGAGGAAGTACTCGTCCTGCCAGACAAGAACTGCAGCGACGACGCAGAGCGCGAAGCCGGTGAGCGAGATGGCGTTGGGCGTCAGGCGTGACTCGATCAGGCGATCGCGCACCAACGACTGGTACTCCCGGGCTGACGAGCTCATCGCGGGGCGATGCTATCCGGCACCGCCCCGCTGTCCCGCTCAGCCGACCGAGGTGAGATCGGCCGTGATGACCGCTCGCCGGGCGCTGCCGAGCTTCCCGCGGCGCTTGCCGACGCCGATCCGGCGGCCCGCCGGCGACATCAGCACGGCCCGGTGGGGCGGCGAGGCCATCCACATCTGCACGGCCTTGCGGGCGGTGGCGCGGCCCGGGATCGCGGCGATGTTCTCGCCGACCCAGTGCTTCGCTCCGGTGTAGCGGCGCACCCGGTCGCCCATGGCGGTCCCGTCGCTGGACGCGTGACTCAGGAAGTCGCGGCGCAGCATGTCGCCGGTGTGCTCGACCGCGGCCTCCGCGAGCGGGTGGCTCGCCTTCAGCCGCCGCAACCCGTGGCGGGTGCGGATGCGATTGACGAGCCGGATGACCTTCCGTTCGGAACGGTCGAGTTTGCCGCGGTCCGCCGAGGCCTTGGCGGGCTGCCAGGCCAACACGGCGCAGCAGCAGATGACGACACCGCATGCAAGCAGCGCTGTACGCATTGCTGAATCCTCCGTTGGATTTCCCCTGTCGACAGGCCCCTGGTTTTCCCCCTGCCGAGCGTCCGAGCCAGAGCCTGCCGCCAACCGCGATCCGTCGCGGCGGCGCACCATAGCGGGCGCGACGGCGCGATGCCTTTCGAATCAAGACAATCCCGGCGGCCGTAGGGTGGCGCGTGTGAACCCCAGTCCGGCGAACGTCCCGCGCGCGCAGTGGACCCGGCCGCCTTCGCGGCGCGTGCGCACGCTGCGCGACCGGCTGCGCCTCGTCTACGGACGCCCGCTGGCCCCGCCGCACGGCCACGGGATCGAGGAGCTGATCCTCACCGTGCTCTCGCAGTCGACCAACGACCGCAACCGCGACGTCGCCTACGGCCGCCTGCGCGCCCGCTTCTCCAGCTGGGAGGAGGTCCGCGACGTCCCGACCGCCGCGGTCGAGGCCGCGATCCAGCCCGGCGGCCTGCACCGCCAGAAGGCGATCCGGATCCAGCAGATCCTGCGCGCGCTGCCGGACCCGCCGGACCTGGCCTTCCTGCGCGAGGGCACGGTCGAGGAGGCGCGCGCGTACCTGACCGCGCTCCCGGGCGTCGGCCGCAAGACGGCAGCCTGCGTGCTGCTGTTCGCCTACGGGATGCCCGACGTGCCGGTCGACACCCACGTCTCGCGCGTGGGCACGCGGCTCGGGCTGTTCCGGCCCGGCGCCCCGTTCGAGGAGCTACACGACGAGATGCTCGCGCTGACCCCGCGCGGCCAGGGGCTCGAGCTGCACGTCAACCTGCTGCGCCATGGGCGCCGCACGTGCCACGCGCAGCGCCCGGCCTGCGGGGACTGCGCGCTGTTGCGCATGTGCCCGTACGGGAGGAGTATCAGCGCGTGACGGAGCACGCGCGCGCCGGACAAGAGACCGAGACGTCGCCGGTCCCTGCCGCCGCGGCAACGCTCGACCAGGCCGATATCGAGGCGCTCCAGGCCCACGGCAAGGTGCACCGGCTCGCCCAGGCGGGCGCCGACGCCGCCACCTCGCGCCGGCCAAGCGCGAGGCGATCGTCAAGCTCGCGCTCTCCCAGGTCGGCAAGGTTCGCGACGAGGACCGTGGCGACGGCAAGAAGATCGGCGCGGAGCGGCTGAAGGAGTTCTACCGCGTGGCCTGCCCGAGCTACCACCCTGGCTACGACTACGGCATCGAGCGCGTCGGCAGGTGGGCTGCGCAGACCAAGGACGACTAACTGGGGCTACTACGACTCGCTGTCGGAGACCGATGTCGGGGCCTACGAGGAGCGGCTGAAGAAGCGCTATGGCCGCGCTTGAGCTGCGCTAGAATCTCAGCGAGCCCGACTAAGATTTGTTCAGTCCACAAGCTGAGGAGCACCTGAGTATGGCCAAGACCATCGGTATCGATCTCGGCACGACGAATTCGTGCATGGCCGTCCTCGAGGGCGGCGAGCCGACCGTCATCGAGAACGCCGAGGGTGGTCGCACCACGCCGTCCGTCGTCGCCTTCACGCAGTCCGGTGAGCGCCTCGTCGGCACGGTGGCCAAGCGCCAGGCGGTCACCAACCCCACCAACACCGTCTTCTCCATCAAGCGCTTCATGGGCCGCAAGGAGGCCGAGGTCCGCGAGGAGGAGTCGATCGTCCCCTACACGGTCGTCGCCGGCCCCGGTGGAGACGCCCGCGTGGAGGCGGGCGGCAAGCAGCACTCGCCGCCGGAGATCTCCGCGATGATCCTGCAGAAGCTGAAGGCCGACGCCGAGGCCTATCTCGGCGAGACGGTCGACGCCGCGGTCATCACCGTGCCCGCGTACTTCAACGACGACCAGCGCCAGGCGACCAAGGACGCCGGCCGCGTCGCCGGTCTCGACGTCAAGCGCATCATCAACGAGCCGACGGCGGCCGCGCTCGCCTACGGCCTCGACAAGGAGACCGACCAGACGATCCTCGTCTTCGACCTCGGCGGCGGCACGTTCGACGTGTCCGTGCTCGAGATCGGCGACGGCGTGTTCGAGGTCAAGTCGACCGCGGGTGACAACCACCTCGGCGGCGACAACTTCGACAAGGCGGTCGTCGACTACCTCGCGGCCGAGTTCAAGCGCGACCAGGCGATCGACCTGACCGCCGACAAGATGGCCCTCCAGCGCCTCTACGAGGCCGCCGAGAAGGCCAAGATCGAGCTGTCCTCCGCCCAGGAGACGCAGATCAACCTGCCGTTCATCACGGCGGACGCGTCCGGCCCGAAGCACCTCGACCTGCGCCTCACGCGCGCCAAGCTCAACGAGCTCAGCTCGCCGCTGATCGAGCGTGTCGTCGGCCCGGTCCGCCAGGCCATGGACGACGCCAAGGACAAGGGCGTCGCCTCGATCGACCACATCGTCCTCGTGGGCGGCATGACGCGCATGCCCGCGATCCAGGACAAGGTCAAGGAGCTCACCGGCAAGGAGCCGCACCGCGGCGTCAACCCGGACGAGGTCGTGGCCGTCGGCGCCGCCATCCAGGCGGGCGTGCTGGCCGGCGACGTCAAGGACGTGCTCCTGCTCGACGTCACCCCGCTCACCCTCGGCATCGAGACCAAGGGCGGCGTGATGACGAAGCTGATCGAGCGCAACACCACCATCCCGACCCGCAAGTCCGAGGTCTTCTCGACCGCGGAGGACAACCAGCCGAGCGTGGAGATCCACGTCCTGCAGGGCGAGCGCGAGATGGCGACCTACAACAAGTCGCTGGGCAAGTTCCAGC
>JBDTMF010000044.1:0-23278 GCA_039934455.1 Solirubrobacteraceae bacterium | reverse complement strand
CCTCCCCGCCGTCCGCGCGGGCGGCGGTGACGCGCGAGCGCAGGTGCAGGAGGCCGCCGCCTCCGGGCAGCGGCTCGCGGCGCTCGAGCATGATGTGCGACCGCAGCGTGTCGCCCTCGAACACCGGAGCGGTGTGCTCGCAGGCGTGCCAGCCGAGGATCGTGACGAGCGCCGGCAGCGCGCGCGAGGCCTGGCCGGCGGCGAGCCCGATCGCGTGCCCGCCGTAGACGAGCCGCCGGCCGTCGGCGGTCGAGCCGGCATCGAGGTGCGCCATCGCGGCGTTGAGCGTCAGCCGCGCGAGCGCGGGCGCCGAGTCGACCACGTCACCGCCCTCGATCTCCACCGCCCAGCCGTCGGGCACGCCGTCGAAGTGCGGCCCCGGCACGGCGGTGCGGTAGGCGGCCAGGTCGAGGCCGGCCGCGGCGGCGCGCAGCGGCTCGGCGTCGAGGTCCGCCGCCCCGCCGACCTCGTCACCGCCCGCCCCGGTCGGGTCGTGGCGCAGCGGGAGCATCGCGCAGCGCGTGAAGTCGAGCACGGGGCGGTGCGCCTGGTCCACGGTGCGGATCCGCAGCAGCGCCAGCCCGGTCGGCCGGCGCCCTTCCTTCACGCGGTTCTCGCGCCGCGCGACGACCTCGGTCGTCGTGTGCAGCGTGTCGCCGAGGCGCACCGCGCGCCGCAGCAGCAGCCCGCGGTAGAAGAGGTTGGCCACGACGCGTCCGGTCGCGACGGTCGACTGGCCGATCGCCGTGTCCCACACGAGCGCCGGGTGCGCGACGGGAAGGCCCTCGCCGATGGTCGCCGCGCCGAGCGTGCGGTCGAGCGTGAGGCGCAGGCGGTCGCCGGTGATCGCCTGGTGCAGCGCGGCGTGGCCCTCAGTGAGGGTGAGCGCGGGCGCCGCGCCGAACACGGTGCCGAGCGGCAGGTCCTCGAACCACGGCGGCGCGGTCGGCGTGTCGACGGCGACGCTCATCGTCCGGCCCGCGAGCTCGGTGGCGCGGGCCGCGCCGTGGCCGCGACGACACTCATCGGCCGTCACCCGCGCGTGCCAGCACCCGCCGCGCCGACACCGCCAGCGCCTCGTCGAGCATCCTGTCGCCTGCGGCGACGGCGCCGGCCCCCTCGACGGCCGCCAGCTCGAGCGCGTGGAGCACCTCGCGCGCGTCCGCCACCTCCTCGTCGGTCGGCGTGAACATCTCACGCAGCGTGTCGAGCTGGGCGGGGTGGATCGCCCACTTGCCGTCGTAGCCGAGCGCGCGCGCGTGCTGCGCGCCGGCGCGCAGCGCCTCGTCGTCGCGCGTGCCGAGGTGCGGCCCGTCGATCGCCTGGATGCCCGCGGCGCGCGCCGCCACGAGCACGCTCTCCTGGGCGAAGCGCCAGGTCTCCGCCGCGCCCGCGGCCGGCCGCCCGAGCGAGGCGGCGAGGTCGGCGTAGCCGAGCACCAGCCCGTCCAGCCGCTCCGAGGCGCGCGCGATCTCGGTCGCCGCCGCCAGCCCGGCCGCGGTCTCGATCAGCGCGATCAGCCGCACCGGCGTCGTCCGCCCCGCGGCGGCCTCCGCGCCCGCCAGCAGCCGGTCCGCGAAGGCGAGGTCGCCGGCGTGCTCGGCCTTGGGGAGCACCGCCGTCACCCGCTCGCGCCCACTCCCCGCCAGCGCGACGAGGTCGGAGTGACACCAGGGCGAGCCGATCGCGTTCACCCGCACGGCCACCGACTCGGCCGCCCAGTCACCGCCGAGCGCGTCCGCCACCGCCGCCCGCGCCTCGTCCTTGACGCCCGGGACCACCGCGTCCTCGAGGTCGAGCACGACCTCGTCGGCCGCGAGCGTCGCGCCCGCCGCCAGCTTCGCGGCGGGCGCCGCGGGAACCACGAGACAGGCGCGCCGGCGACTCATGGCCTGAGTATCACAACGTCGAGGGACAGCCGGGCCCCGAGCACCGCCCCCAGGCCCCGGCGAACCTCACTGCGCTGGGTGGGGAGGGACCGGTTTCAGGCGGCGTTTCGTTCGATTCGACCGCCTCCGATCTGCGCCGTCGAACAAAGTGCCGCTCCCACCGGCATAACGTTCGGTCCCGCCGAGATCGCCGCGTCGAATCGAACGAAATGCCGGTTGGCACCGGCCACCTTTCCCACCGAGCGCAGTCGCCGTTCAGCGGCGGCGCAGCGCGATCCCGGTGAGCGCCTCGCGGATGACGCGGTCCGCGACCAGCGCCGAGTAGTCGTCGGTGCCGACGCGCGACGGGATGACCTCGACGACGTCGACGCCCACGAGGTCGAGCTCGGCCGCGACGGTGCGGACGGCGAGCAGCAGGTCGACCGCGGTCATCCCGCCGGGCTCGGGCGTGCCGGTGCCGGGGATGAACGCCGGGTCGAGCACGTCGACGTCGACCGTCAGGTAGGCCGGGCCGGGCCCGACCGCGCCGATCGCGCGCGCCACGACCTCGCGGATGCCGAGGTCGCGGACTTCGTGCATGAACAGGCTCGTGATCCCGCGCTCGGCCTGCCACGCGAACTCCGCCTCGCCGGGCCAGTAGCCGCGCAGGCCGATCTGCGCGTAGCGGCTCGTGTCCACGTGACCGGCGTCGATGATCCGGCGCATGAAGGTGCCGTGCGAGAACTCGACGCCGAAGACCTCCGCGCCGGTGTCGGTATGGGTGTCGAAGTGCACGACCCCGACCGGCCCGTGGACGGCCGCGCACGCGCGCACCGACGGCTCGGTGATCGCGTGGTCGCCGCCGAGGACGACCGGCATCACGCCGGCGGCGAGCACCTGGCCCACCGTCGCCTCGATCGCCGCATGCGAGCCCACGGCGTCGGCCGGGATGACCGGCGCGTCGCCGAAGTCGACGACCCGCAGCTCCGCCAGCGCGTCGAGCTTGACCTCCAGGTGCGGCCCGGGCGGGGAGCTGGCGGCGCGGATCGCGCGCGGCGCCAGGCGCGTTCCGGGGCGGTCTGAGACGAGGTCGTCCATCGGCGCGCCGACGATCGCCACGTCGAAGCCCGCGAGCTCGGCGGCGTCCTCGGTGTAGGGCACGCCGGCGAACGTGAGCAGCCCCATGTAGTCGGGCTTCTCCCCGTACTGTCGCCAGCGCTTCTGCGGGTCGATCACGGTGAGCGCGATCCTAGTCCGCACGACGTAGGATGCGCGGACGGTGGCGGGGACCACCGTGCGAATACCGGTGAGGGGGTCCGTTCCATGTCTCGTCATGCACGTGCAGCCATCGGCAGCCTGCTGGTGGCGCTCGTCGCGGCTCCCGCCGCGGACGCGCGCGTGGCCGGCGACGCGGCGGCCTCGAAGAGCCTGCGGCTCTCGAGCGTGCGCTCGGTGCCGGCCTCCGCCCAGGCCGGCGCGCGCTTCCGCGTCCGAGGCCGCGTGACCCACCTGCCGAAGAGCCGGAAGAAGTCGGCGCGGCTCGTGCTCACGCTCCGCACCCGGCCCAACGCGTCGAGCTTCGTCCACCTGCGGAAAGCCAAGATCAGCCGTACGCGCCGCAGCAGGAGCCGCAGCTTCAGCCTCCGCGTCCGGGTGCCCACCATCACCCGCCCCGGCGCCTACTACCTGCGCACGTGCGTGCGCCGGTCGCGCAGCGAGTCCAAGGGCAGCTGCCGCTCCAAGCGCCTCGCGGTCACCGACCGCCCCACGCCTCCCGGCCCGACGCCGCCCGGCCCGCCGGCGCCGCCCGGCCCGCCCGGGCCGCCCACGCCGCCCTCGCTCGCGCGCCACAGCCTGCGCGCGCCGCTGACCGGCGAGAACTTCTACTTCGTCATGGCCGACCGCTTCCAGAACGGCGACACGGCCAACGACACCGGCGGGATCACGCCTTCCGACCCCGGCACCGAGGACCGCGACGAGACCGGGCTCGACCCGACCAGCAAGGGCTACTTCCACGGCGGCGACCTCAGGGGCCTGCTGTCGAAGATCAACTACATCCAGGGCCTCGGCACGACTGCGATCTGGCTCACGCCGAGCTTCAAGAACCGCCCGGTCCAGGGTGACCCGCCGAACCGCTCGGCCGGCTACCACGGCTATTGGGTGACCGACTTCACGCAGATCGACCCGCACTTCGGGACCAACGAGGACCTGCGCAGGCTGGTCGAGGCGGCGCACGCGAAGGGGATCAAGGTCTTCTTCGACATCATCACCAACCACACCGCGGACATCATCTCCTACACGCAGGACACGCCCTACACGTACATCCCGAAGGACGTCAAGCCCTACAGGACCGCGGCGGGCACCCCCTTCGACGACCGCGACTACGCCGGCACGAACCGCTTCCCGCCGCTGAGCCGCACCACGAGCTTCCCCTATACGCCCGTCAACACGACCGGCATCAAAAAGGAGCCGGCCTGGCTCAACGACTCCACGCTCTACCACAACCGCGGCGACACGACCTTCACCGGCGAGGACTCCCAGTACGGCGACTTCTTCGGCCTCGACGACCTCTTCACGGAGAACCCGAAGGTCGTCAAGGGCATGGAGGCGATCTACGAGACGTGGATCCACGACATGCGGATCGACGGCTTCCGGATCGACACGATGAAGCACGTCAACGACGAGTTCTGGCAAAAGTTCTCGCCGCACGTGCTCGACTACGCGAAGGCCCAGGGCATCCCGAACTTCTTCATGTTCGGCGAGGTCGCCGACAGCACCCGCCCGCTGACGTCGCACTACACGACCCACAACGACGTGCAGGCGGTGCTCGACTTCCCGTTCCAGGACGCCGCGCGCAACTTCGCGGGCAAGTCGCTGGCGACGACCGGCCTGCGCGACTTCTTCCGCGACGACGACTACTACACCGACGCGGACTCGAACGTCTACCAGCTGCCGACCTTCCTCGGGAACCACGACGCCGGGCACATCGGGATGTTCCTGCGCGACGACAACGCCGGGGCGACGGAGTCCGAGCTGCTCGCGCGCGACAAGCTCGCGCACGCGCTCATGTACTTCGCGCGCGGCAACCCGGTCGTCTACTTCGGTGACGAGCAGGGCTTCACCGGCGCGGGCAACGACCAGGCCGCGCGCCAGGACATGTTCCCGAGCCAGGACCCCGAGTACGACAACCAGGGCGACGACGCCGGCAAGAACGACAACATCGGCTCCGACGCGACCCCGATGGACGACAACTTCGACGTCGACCATCCGCTCTACAACGAGATCGCGGCGCTCGCGAAGCTGACCAGGGAGCATCCGGCGCTGCGCGACGGCGCCCAGCAGCACCGCTTCTCGAGCTCCGAGCCGGGGATCTACGCGTTCTCGCGCCTCGGCCGTGACGAGCAGCGCGAGTACGTGGTGGCGCTCAACAACTCCGGGGCGCCGAAGACGGCGTCGATCCCCACGTACATGACCTCGGGCCGCTTCGACCGGCTCTACGGGAGCGGCGCGAACGTGCTCACGAGCGACGCCGACAACAACCTCGACGTCGTCGTGCCCGCGCTGTCGACCGTGGTCTACGAGGCCGCCGCGCGCGTGCCGGCGAGCCCGGAGGCGCCGTCGATCGCGATCGTCGACCCTGCGCACAACGCCGAGGGACGCGACCGGATGGAGGTCCGCGCCGACCTCGGCGGGGACTCCTTCTACGAGGTCACCTTCTTCGCGCGGGTGGGCGACGGCGACTGGCAGGCGATCGGGACCGATGACAACGCCCCGTACCGCGTCTTCCACGACATCTCCGACGTCCGGCCGGGCACGGCCGTCCACTACAAGGCGGTGGTGCTCGACAACGCGGGCCACGAGCGCGAGTGCGCCGAGCGGCGGGCGCGCGTGGCCAAGCCGTCGGTCACAGTCACCGTCAAGCCGTCCTCGACCGGCGGCCCGACGGAGGTCAAGGCGACCGCGACCCCCGAGCACAACGACTACGCGGTCACCTTCCAGCGCAAGGTCGGCGACGGGGACTGGACCGACATCGGCACCGACGACTCCTCGCCCGTCTACATCGTCTACGACACACCCCCGTCGGTCCCGAGCGGCACGACGATCGCCTACAGGGCGATCCTCGACTACGGCTCCGGCACGGCGACGGGCGAGCCCAGGCCGTTCACGACGGCGATCGTGCACTACAAGCGCAGCGGCGGCGACTACGCCGACTGGGGCCTGCACCTGTGGGGCGACGCGATCGCGCCCGGGGTCGCGACCGACTGGACCGCGCCGCGCGCGCCCGATCCGGACACCGATGCCTACGGGGTGCTGTGGACGCTCCCGATCCAGGACGCGACCAAGCCGGTGAACTTCATCGTCCACAAGCCGAGCGGCGACACGGTCCCGACCACGCGCGAGCCCGGTGGGGACCGCTCGTTCACGCCGGCCACGAACCCCGAGATCTGGCTCAAGGAGAACGACGCGACGATCTACACGAGCGCCCCCGGGTAGGCGCTCCCGCAGGTTCGGGCGGCGCGCTGCGTTGGCGTGTGCATGACCACGTCACTGCGCGCCGTCCTCCTCGCCACCGTCTCGCTGCTCTGCGCGGCCGTCCCCGCGTCCGCCGCCGTGCCCCCGCTGGGCGACGCGGTGATGTCTCCCAACGTCGAGTACCTCGGCTCGCTCAAGCAGGACGTCGGCCTCACGACCGGCGCGAAGATCGTCGGCGACCGGATGTTCGTCACCTCGGGCAAGAACGTCTCGATCTACGACATCTCCGACCCTGCGTCGCCACAGCCGCTGGGCATGATGAAGGCCAACGTCGCGTGGGAGAACGAGGAGGTCCCGACCAACGGCAAGGTGCTCGCTGTCGCGAGCGACTTCTACTCCGCGGGCGTGCCGGAGTGCGTCGCGGCGATGGCCGCCACCGGCTGCGTCCAGCTCTTCGACGTCCGCGACCCCGCGAACATCAGGTAGGTCGGCACCGTCCCGATCGCCAACCACACGGCCGAGTGCGTGCTCGACTGCCAGTACCTGTACGGCCAGGCGGGCACGATCATCGACGCCCGCGGCGTGCTCGACGGCACGGCGCCCAAGGCGATCGGCAACTGGATCGACGAGCTGAAGGCGCTGGGCGTCGACGAGCAGAGCTGCCACCACATCCGAGAGATCCGCCCCGGCGTCCTGCTGACCGCCTGCCGGCCGTTCGCGGCGATCTCGGTCAACGCGGAGGACGGCGGCTCACCGGCGCACCCGAAGCTCCTCTACACGGGCGAGGCCGCGAAGTTCGTGCACTCCGCGCGCTGGCCGCGCGAGGGCGGCGACAAGTTCCTCCTCACCGGGGGCGAGCAGAACTTCACCGGGCGCTGCGAGCGCAACAACAGCGAGTTCTCCGTCTACAGCGCCGAGAAGGTGCTCGCCGGTCAGTCGACCACGTTCGACGGCCCGCTCGCCCAGGTGCCGCCGGCCGGCAACGGCGTCTACGTCGACGGCAAGCCCGTCGCGGGCGCCCTCGGCTGCTCGGTCCACTGGTTCCAGGAGCACCCGACCTTCAAAGACGGCGGCCTCGTCGCCATCTCCGAGTACGAGGACGGGGTGCGTTTCCTGCAGATCAAGCCCGACGGCGGGATCGAGGAGCAGGGCTACCTCCTCTCGCTCGGCAGCTCGTCGTCGTCGCCCAAGTGGGCGGGCAAGGACGACGTCCTCTACTCGATCGACTACCAGCGCGGGATCGACATCCTGCGCTGGAAGGGCGGGCATTACGTCCCCGGCGCGCCCGCGGAGGCGGGGCGGGTCGCGGGCACCGGCGGCGTCACGCCGCCGCCCGCCCCGAGCGCGGCGCAGGCCGCGCAGCGCGCCGCGCTGGCCAAGACGCTGGCCGCGAGCGGATGGCACCCGGGGCTGTGCGTGCTCTCGGCGGGCTAAGTCTCCGCGGGTGCGGGTAGCCGTGCGTCCATGGCGGACGACGAGGCACCCGAGCTCCAGAAGTCACTGAAGTCGCGACACATGACGATGATCTCGCTCGGCGGGGTCATCGGCGCGGGCCTGTTCGTAGGGTCGAGCGCGGTCATCAACACCACCGGCCCCGCAGCGGTGCTCTCCTACCTCGCCGCCGGCTTCCTGATCGTGCTCGTCATGCGGATGCTCGGCGAGATGGCGGTCGCCAACCCGCAGGTCGGGTCGTTCGCCGAGTACGCGCGGCGGGCGCTGGGGAACTGGGCGGGCTTCAGCACGGGCTGGCTGTACTGGTACTTCTGGTCGATCGTGCTCGCCATCGAGGCGGTGGCCGGCGCGGAGATCCTCCAGCGCTGGATCGACCTTCCCCTGTGGCTGATGGCGCTGGGGCTGATGCTGCTGCTGACCGGGGTCAACCTCGCCTCGGTGAAGTCCTTCGGCGAGTTCGAGTTCTGGTTCGCCGGCATCAAGGTCGTCGCGATCGTCGCGTTCATCCTGATCGCCCTCGGCTTCCTGCTCGGCATCGGCGGCGGCGACTCGCCCGGCCTCTCGAACCTCACGAGCCATCAGGGCTTCGCGCCCGCCGGCGTCGTCACGATCCTGTCCGGGGTGGTGATCGTGATCTTCGCCTTCGTGGGCGCGGAGATCGTGACGATCGCGGCCGCGGAGTCCGCCGAGCCGGAGGAGAACGTGACCAGGGCGGTCAACCAGGTCGTGCTGCGGATCCTGACCTTCTACGTCGCGGCGATCTTCCTGATCGTCTGCATCCTGCCCTGGAACGACGCGAAGCCCGGCGACTCTCCGTTCATCGCGTCGCTCGAGAGGATCGGGATCCCGGGCGCGGCCGACGTCATGAACGCGATCGTGGTCACCGCCGTCCTCTCGTGCCTGAACTCCGGCATGTACACCGGCTCGCGCATGCTGTTCGCGCTCGCCCGCCGCGGCGACGCGCCCAAGGGCCTGCTCGACGTCAACCGGCGCGGCGTGCCCGTCAAGGCGATCCTGCTCACCTCGTCGATCGGGTTCGCCTCGACGATCATCTCCTACCTCTCACCCGACAAGGTCTTCCTGTTCCTCGTCAACTCGTCGGGCGCCATCGCGCTGTTCGTCTACCTCCTGATCGCCGTCTCGGAGCTGAGGATGCGGCGGCGGCTCGAGCGCGAGGCGCCCGAGCGGCTGAAGGTGAAGATGTGGGCGTTCCCGTACCTGACCTACTTCGCGATCGCCGCGATGATCACCGTGATCGCCTCGATGGCGCTCGTGAAGGACGTGCGCTCGCAGCTGATCCCGAGCTTCATCTCGCTCGCCGTCGTGCTGGGCGCCCACCGGGTCAGGGGCCGAGCCGTGCGCCGGGAGGCGACCGCGCCCGCCGGCGCCACGTAGACCCTGCCCGACCACGAGCGACCCAGCTCGGCGGCGGTGGCCTCCGCGCTCTGCCTGATCTGGGCGCTCACCTTCATCGCGCAGCGGACCGCGCTGCGCGAGGCGCCGCCGTTGTGGATCGCGGCGGGGCGCACCACGCTCGGCGCGCTCGTCCTCGCGCCCGCGCTACGCCCGCTGGGCCGCCGCGGCTGGTGGATCGCGGCCGGGCTCGGGCTGACCAACGTGGTCGGCTTCGTCGGCCTCCAGCTCGTCGGGCTCGAGGCGATCGGCGCCGGCCCGGCGGCGGCGATCATCTACACGCAGCCGGTCTTGGTGGCGGTCGGCGCCCACCTGCTGCTGGGCGAGCGGCTGACCGGCGCGCGCGCCGCCGGCGTCCTGCTCGGGTTCGCCGGCGTGGCGGTGGTGAGCGCGCACGAGGTGTCGGCGGCGTCGGTCGGCGCGGTCGCCGCGCTGCTGGGGGGCGCGCTGTGCTGGGCGGCCGGGACCCTGGGAACCCGCGCGACGCCCGAGCAGCCCGTGCTCGCGGTGGTCGCCGCGCAGCACGCGCTGGCGGCGCCGGTGCTGCTCGCGCTCGCCGCCGCCACCGAGCCGGCCCCGTCGCTGTCCGCGCGGCTGGTGGGGGCGGTGCTGTTCGCCAGCGTACTCGGCGCGGCCGGCGGCCAGCTGCTGTTCACGCTGCTGCTGCGCCGCGGCGAGGCGTCGGTGGTGACCGCCTGGATGTTCAGCGTGCCGATCCTCGCGGCCGTGCTCGGGGTCGTCCTCCTGGGCGAGCCGCTGCGCGCGCCGCTCGTCGCGGGCCTCGTGCTGGTCAGCCTGGGCGTCCGGCTGGCCAGCAGCTCGAGGGCCGAAGGCCGGACCGCCGCCTGAGCGTGGGAAGATGGCCCCGATGGAGCGCACCGCCCTCGTCACCGGCGCGGGTTCCGGGATCGGCCGGCACGTCGCGCGCGGGCTGCTCGAGGCGGGCTACCGCGTCGTGCTCACCGGGCGCCGGCGCGCGCCGCTGCAGGAGACGCGCGCGGGCGACGAGCGCGCGACGATCGTTCCCGCCGACGTCACGGACCCGGCGTCGGTCGCGGCGCTGTTCTCGCCCCTCGACCGGCTCGACGTGCTCTTCAACAACGCCGGGACGTTCGGCCCGTCGAATCCGATCGAGGAGGTCGCCGTCGAGGACTGGCGGTCCGTGGTGGACACGAACCTCACCGGCGCGTTCCTGTGCGCGCAGGCCGCGTTCCGCGTGATGAAAGCGCAGGAACCGCGCGGCGGGCGGATCATCAATAACGGCTCGATCTCCGCCCACGTTCCGCGCCCGAACGCGATCGCCTACACGGCCACCAAGCACGCCGTCACCGGGCTGACACGCGCCATCTCGCTCGAGGGCCGGGCCTACGACATCGCGTGCGGGCAGATCGACGTCGGCAACGCCGCCACGGCGATGACCGCGGCGATGGAACAGGGCGTCCTCCAGGCGGACGGGTCGATCGCGGCCGAGCCGACGATGGACGTCGCGCACACCGCGGCCGCCGTCGTGCATATGGCGGGGCTGCCGCTGGACGCCAATATCGAGTTCCTGACGATCATGGCGACGACGATGCCGTTCATCGGCCGGGGCTGAGGTGCCGATAGCACCTGTATGGCCCTTGACACCACTCCCGCCGCACGCCACCGCCTCGTCACCCGCTCCGACTTCGACGGCCTCGTCTGCGCCGCGCTCCTGAAGGAGCTGGGGCTGCTCGACGACATCCTCTTCGTCCATCCCAAGGACATGCAGGACGGCAAGATCGAGGTCGGCCCCGGTGACATCACGACCAACTTGCCCTACGTGCCCGGCGTCGGGCTCGCCTTCGACCACCACGCCTCCGAGGCGATCCGCGTCGAGAATTCGCCCGAGAACCACATCATCCAGCCCGAGGCCATGAGCGCCGCGCGGGTGGTCTACGACCACTACGGCGGCGCCGAGCGCTTCCCGACGATCTCCGACGAGATGATGGACGCCGTCGACAAGGCCGACGCCGCGCAGTTCTCCGAGGACGAGATCCTCGATCCCCAGGGCTGGATCCTGATGTCGTTCCTGATGGACCCGCGCACGGGCCTCGGCCGCTTCCGCGACTTCCGCATCTCCAACTACCAGCTGATGATGCAGCTGATCGACGACTGCACGCAGCTGACCGTCGAGGAGATCCTGCGGACGCCCGACGTCGCCGAGCGCGTCGAGCTCTACAACGACCACGCCGAGCGCGCGGTCGAGCAGATCCGCCGCTGCGCGCAGCTGGAGGGCAACCTGGTCGTGCTCGACCTCCGCGAGGAGGAGCTCATCCACCCCACCAACCGCTTCATGGTCTACGCGCTGTATCCGGATACGAACGTCTCGATCCACGTGCTCTGGGGCCTCAAGCAGCAGAACACCGTCTTCGCCGCCGGCAAGTCGATCATCAACCGCTCGTCGCGCACCAACGTCGGCGAGCTGATGCTCGCCCACGGCGGCGGCGGCCACGACGCGGCCGGCACGTGTCAGGTCGCGAACGTCGGCGCCGGCATCGTCCTCAACGACCTGATCGAGACGATCACCGCCGACGGCTAGTGGGCCGCTGCTCGGGCCTCCGCGGCCGTCGCGATGAGCTCGACGCAGTCGTCGAGCGCGATCGCGGTCGAGTCCAGCACGAGGTGGCAGACGCCGGGCTCGTGCAGGTCGATCCCGTAGAGGGTGTCGATGTAGGCGCGGCGGAAGCGGTCGATGCTGGTCGCCCGGTGCTCGGCGGTGGGCCGGTCGATGCCCTCGATGTCCATCGCCTGGCGGACGCGCGCCTCGCGCGGCCCGTCGAGCAGGACGTGCAGGGCGCGCTCGTCGTCGTGCAGGATCACGGCGGCGCCGCGACCGAGGATGACGCCGGCGCCCGCGGCGGCGAGGTCGTGGATCTCCCGCTCGATCTCGAGCCGCAGCGCCTGGTCGGGCAGCAGCTCGTCGAGCGTCATGCCGGCGGGCGTCCCCCAGGAGACGGCGAGCGAGGCGATCCGCGACAGCAGATGACCCGGCCCGGAGCCGCCCGACTCGTCGCAGGCGCGCGCCTCCGAGCCCGGATCGAGGACGTCCGGCGCCGGCGGGCGGCCGAGGAACGGTACCTGCAGCCGCTCGGCCAGCGCCGGGCCGATGACGGTGCCGCCGGTGCCGTAGGCGGCCGAGACCGTGACGAGCGTCATCGCGCGAGGCTCCACGGCTGGCGCCGGCCGGCGAACCGCTGGGCGACCAGCGCGGCGAGCGCGAGCACGACCATGACCACGCCCATCGGCACGGCGGTGTCCGGCCCCGCCACGCCGACCAGCGGCGCGGCGAGCGCGCCGACCATGAACTGGATGACCCCGAGCAGCGCCGACGCCGTGCCCGCCACGGCCGCGTGGTCGGCGAGCGCGAGCGCCGTCGCGTTGGGCAGCACGAAGGCGAGGCTCGAGACGATCACGAACATCGGCGCGAGCAGCGCCCACACGGAGAGGCCGCCGATGGAGACCACGACGAGCAGCGTCAGCGCACTCGTCACCACGCACGCGAGCGCGCGCCGCAGCAGCCGCGTCGGCCCGACGCGCTCGACCACGCGCGCGTTGACCTGGCTGGCGGCGATCAGCCCGAGCCCGTTCATCGCGAACGCGAGGCTGAAGAGCTGCGGCGACAGGCCGTAGATCCGCTGCAGCACGAACGGCGAGCCCGAGATGTAGGCGAACAGCGCGCCGAAGGTCAGGCCGCCGGCGAGCGCGTGGCCGAGGAACGAGCGGTCCCGGAGCAGCGTCCCCATGGTCTGCACGGTACGCCGCAGGCCACTCGGGATGCGGCGTTCCGGCGGCAGTGTCTCGCGCAGGCCCAGGGCCGCGATCACCGCGATCAGCGCGGACAGGATCGACAGCGAGAGGAAGATGCCCTTCCACGACGTCAGCGCGAGCAGCTGCCCGCCCGCCAGCGGGGCGAGGATCGGCGCCAGCCCGGTGACCAGCATCAGCGACGAGAACAGCCGCACCGCCCGGGCCCCGGAGTGCAGGTCGCGCACCACCGCGCGCGAGATCACGATCCCGCCCGCGCCCGCGAGCCCCTGGACGAAGCGCAGGACGATCAGCGCGCCGGCGCTGGTCGCCAGCGCGCACAGCAGCGAGGCGGCCGCGTAGGTCACCATCGCCGCGATCACCGGGATCCGCCGGCCGAAGCGGTCACTCAGCGGTCCGAGCAGCAGCTGGCCGAGCGCCAGCCCGGCGACGCACGCCGTCAGCGTGAGCTGGACCGACGACGCGCTGGTGCGCAGCGCGTCCGCGATGTCGGGGAACGCGGGCAGGTACATGTCGATCGACAACGGGCCGATCGCGTTCATCGCCCCCAGCACGATGACCAGCCGAACGGTCCCCGGCCCCAGCGGGGCCCCGGCGCTGTGGTCGGCGGGCACACGCTCAGGGTACGGGCGGCGTCATGAGGCGGAGGCCCGACGGCGCGAGGGCGCGCGGCGCGGCGCTGCGCCCCCGCCCCGCGTTCGACTTCGCTACGGCACGAGGTCTCGGCGGCCGAAGGCCAGCATGCCGACCGCGGTCAGCGCCGCCGCCACGGCGCAGAGCCAGACGAGCGGCGCCGCGCTGAAGTCGCCGCCCGGGAGCTGCGGCACGTGCTCGAACGGGGAGAGGTCGAGCACCCAGCCCGGCAGGCTCAGCAGCGGCCCGAGCACGGTCAGCAGGACGCAGGCGCCCAGCACCCCCCACGCGGCGACGACCGCGCGCGGCACCAGCCCGAACAGCGCGACCGCCGCCCCGATCACGACCCACACCGCGGGCACCGGCGCGAGGCCGGCGGCGAGCAGCCGCGGCAGGCGCCCGGCGTCGTCGCTGTTGATCGCGTCCGCGAGGCCGGCGCCGAGCCCGTTGGCCGCCAGCACGATCACCGTGCCGCCCATCGCGACCGCGACGTAGGCGCCCGTCCAGCGGCGACGCGCGAGGGCGGTCGCGAGCAGTGACTCGAGGTGGGCGGTCTCCTCGCCGCGCATCCGCAGTGCCGCCTGGACGCCGAAGCCGGCGCCGATCAGCGCCATCGCCAGCATCGACACCGCGAAGTACTGGTCGACGATGTCGCCGCCGCTGGAGCCGAGGATCGTGCCGAGCTGGTCGCTGTCGCCGATCAGGGCCTTCGCGTCGCGCCCGGTGAGGCCGACCGAGAGGCCGCTCACGAACAGCCCCACCGTCCAGCCGAGCAGCGCGCCGCGCTGGCGCCGCAGCGCGAGGCCGAGTGGCGTCGTCAGCCGCCCGCGCGCGGTCGCCGGGCCCGGCCGCGACGCGATCAGCCCCGCGCCCTCGTCGCGCCGGGCGCGCAGCGCGAACGCCACACCGGCGAGCGCGGACGCCGCGACGAGCGATAGCGCGAGCGGCCACCAGCGCTCGCCCGCGAACGGGCGCATCTTCTGCCCCCAGCCGATCGGCGAGAGCCACGAGAGTGTCCCGTCGCCGACGTCGCCGGCGGCGCGCAGCAGGTAGGCGCCGCCGAGCGCCGCCCCGGCGATCGCCGAGGCGGCCGACGTGGTCTGGCTCAGCTGCACCCCGAGCGCCGCGACGCCGGCGAACACGAGGCCGACGCCGGTCAGCGAGGCGCCGAGCACCAGCGAGCCGGCGCTCGGCCGACCGAGCCCGAGCATCGTGAGCGCCACGAGTGCGCCCATCAGCACCTGCGCTCCCGTCACCACCAGGAGCGCCGCGGCCAGTGGCGCGGCGCGCGCCACCGGGGCCGCGCCGATCAGCTCGCTGCGGCCGCTCTGCTCCTCCCCGCGCGTATGGCGCCCGACGATGAACATGCTCATCAGGGCGACGAACGCGGCCCCGAAGCCGCCGAGCTGCCAGGCGACGTCGCCGCCGACGTTCGTGACCGCGTAAGGCGGCCCGACCATCGCGATCAGGCCCGGGTTCCCGCTGACGGTGGCCGCGTACTCCGCGCGGGCGCCGGGTGCCGCGTACGTGCTCTTACTCTGCGCCGCCGTGTCGGCGACCAGGATCGTGAACAGCAGCAGGTAGACCGGGATCCGGACCCGCTCGCGGCGCAGCGCGATCCGCAGCAGCACGCCGGCGCCCGTGAGCCGGCTCATCCGAGCTCGTCGCCGTAGTGGCGCAGGAACAGCTCCTCGAGCGTCGGCGGCGTTGCCGTCAAGCTGCGCACGCCGCAGGCGGCGAGCTGCCGGATCGTCTCGTCGAGGTGGACGGTGTCGACGTCGAAGCGGGCGCGGCGGTCCTCGACGTGGAGGTCGTGGATGCCTGGGAGCCGCGCGAGGTCGCTCGGCTCCTGCTCGGTCTCGACGCTGATCGAGGTGCGGGTCAGGTGGCGCAGCTCCGAGAGCGTCCCGGTCTCGACCGTCCTGCCTGCCCGGATGATCGTCACCCGGTCGCACAGGGCCTCGACCTCGGCGAGGATGTGGCTCGACAGCAGCACGGTGCGCCCGTGCTCGCGGGTCTCCTCGATACAGGCCTGGAAGACGGCCTCCTTCAGCGGGTCGAGCCCCGAGGTCGGCTCGTCGAGGACGAGCAGCTCGGCGTCGGAGGCGAGCGCGGCGACGAGCGCGACCTTCTGGCGGTTGCCCTTCGAGTAGGCGCGCCCCTTCTTCGTCGGATCGAGCTCGAAGCGCTCGAGCAGCTCCGCCCGCCGCACGGGGTCGAGGCCGCCGCGCAACCGGCCCAGCAGGTCGATCGCCTCGCCGCCGGACAGCGTCGGCCACAGGTTCACGTCCCCCGGCACGTAGGCGAGCCGCCGGTGCAGCGCGACGGCGTCGTGCCAGGGGTCGCCGCCGAGCAGCCGCGCGTCGCCGGCGTCGCGCCGCAGGAGGCCCAGCAGGACGCGGATGGTCGTCGACTTGCCCGAGCCGTTGGGACCCAGGAATCCATGCACCTCGCCCGTCGTGACCCGCAGCTCGAGCCCATCCAGCGCGCGGAGGCCGCCGAACGTCTTGACCAGCCCCGAGACGTCGATCGCACCGTCGGCCATGCCGGGATGCTGGCACGATCGCTGCGCACGCGATCCGCCGACCGGCCGGTGCCGCGGTAGAGCGCGGCCAGTGCGACGGCGCCTTCCGCGCGGACGTCCCGGTCGCCTGGCACCTCTCGGCGCTGCTCGCGCTCGTCCACGACGCCAGCGGCGAGCTCTCCGGCGGCCGGATGTCCTCGGCCCAGGTCGAGTCGGCGCTGCCGGCCAGCGTCCTCGGCGCGCTCCGGGCCTAAGCCTCAGGCGACATGACGGTCAGGCGAGGCCCGCGTCGTGTGCGAGCAACGCGATCTGGACGCGGTTGTTGAGCTCGAGCTTGGTCAGCAGGCGTGACACGTACGCCTTCACGGTCGCGACGCTCATGTAGAGCTCGCCCGCGATCTCGGCGTTCGACTTGCCCTGCGCGACCGCGACCGCGACCTCGCGCTCGCGGTCGGTAAGGCGCCCGAGGAGCCCGCTCGACGCGAGGCGGCGGGCATCCGCGCCGCCTTCAGTGAAGTGCGCGAGCAGGCGGCGGGTCACCGTCGGCGAGAGCATCGCGTCGCCGCCCGCGACCAGGCGGACCGCCTTGAGGATCTCGGGCGGCGGTGTGTCCTTGAGCAGGAAGCCGCTGGCCCCGGCTCGCAGCGCGCGCAGGACGTGGTCGTCGGCGTCGAAGGTCGTGAGGACGATCACGTGCGGAGCGTCGTCGCGGGCGCGCACCAGCTCCGTGGCCGCGAGCCCGTCCATCCGCGGCATGCGGATGTCCATGAGCACGACGTCCGGGCGGAAGGCGTCGACCGCGGAGGCGACCTCCGAGCCGTCGGCGACCTCGGCGACGACGCGGATGTCCTCGGTGCCGGCGAGCATCATCGCCAGCGCGCTGCGGACGAGCGCGTCGTCGTCGGCGATCAGCACCCGGATCGGCGAGCTCATGCCGGCCAGGGCAGCCACGCGGACAGCCGGAAGTCGCCGTCAGGCGTGCGCCCGTGCTCGAGCCTGCCGCCGGCGAGGCTCGTGCGCTCGCCGAGGCCGATGAGGCCGGTGCCGGTCCCCGGGATCTGCGCCGCGTCGGGGTCGGCCAGCGGCAGGCGGTTGCGGACCTCGACGATGAGCCCTTTGCCCGCAGCGCCGTCGAGCATGACGTCCACTGCCGCGCCGTGCGCGTGCTTGCGAGCGTTGGTCAGCCCTTCCTGCACGATCCGGTAGGCGTTGCGCCCGACGCCGGCCGGGACCGTTGCGAGATCCTCGACGCGGCACTCGGAGCTGACGTGCATGCCGGCAGCGCGGGACTCGTCGAGCAGGCCGGGCAGGTTCGCGATTGCGGGCTGCGGTCGCTCGGGGGCGTCGTCCGCCGCATCCTCGCGCAGCACGCCGATCACCTCGCGCAGGTCCTCGAGCGCCTGGTGCGCGCTCGCGCGCACGACGCCGGCGGCCCGCTCGATCTCGGCCGGGGGCGCGTCGGGGCGGAACTCGAGCGCGCCCGCGTGCATGCTGAGCAGTGAGATCCGGTGCGCGAGCACGTCATGCATCTCGCGGGCAATCTGGGCGCGCTCCTGGTGGCGGGCCTGCTCGACGCGCAGCTGCTGCTCGGACTCGGCGCGGTCGGCGCGGTCGCGCAGCGACAGCACGAGCTGGCGGCGCGCCCGCACGAACATGCCCCAGGCGATCACCGCGGCGCCCATGGCGACATTGAGCCCGACCGCCAGGCCCAGCGGCCCGCTCGTGTCGGGATGCAGCGCGAGGGTGATCGGCATCACGACGAGCGCGAAGGTCGTGACCGCCGCGACGACGGCGAAGCGCCGGTGCACTGCGACGCTGAAGAGCGCGAGGATCCCGGCGGGGGCCGCGAAGGTGGAGTACGAACCGATCGCGATGGCGGCGACGGCCACGCCCGCCGGCCACCGCCGCCGCCGCACGCCGAGCGCCAGGCAAGCGACCAGCCCGAGCGCGAACGAGACGATCAGCTGCGTGTGCGAGAAGTTCGCCTTCGACCCCTCGGTCATCAGGCCCGCCGTGCCGACGACCCCGGCGATGAGGAAGAACGCGAAGTCGACGATCCAGTCGCGCGTCGAGCGCGGCGGCACCCGTCCGGTGGCGGGGTCCCCGCCGTCCACCGGCGGCGCGAGGATCGCCGGCAGCAGCCGCGGCTGTTCGAGTCGGGCACTGCTCACGCCCATCAGCGTAAGGACCTGACGGCTTCCCGAACAGCGACTGAAGTCGATCGCGAGATAGACCGAGGTTGGTGCACGAGCGACCTGCGGGCAATGGTGCTAGCCCCCACGTGAGTTCACGCTTGGCCCATGATCGATGTCAACGACCTCACCAAGCGCTACGGCGCCCAACTCGCGGTGGACGGCGTGTCGTTCCGCTGCGAGCCCGGCACCATCACCGGGTTCCTCGGGCCCAACGGCGCCGGCAAGTCCACGACCCTGCGGATGCTCACGGGGCTCACGCCCCCGACCGCGGGCACGGCGACGGTGCTCGGCACCGACTTCGCCCAGCTCCCCAACCCCGGCCGCCACGTCGGAGTGCTGCTCGACGCCTCGGCCCAGCACGCGGGCCGCACCGGCCGCGAGGTGCTCCGACTCACCGCCGACGTGATCGGCGTCGACCGCCGCCGCGTCCCCGAGCTGCTCGACCGCGTCGGCCTGCCCGCCTCAGCCGCACGCAAACGCGTCGGGCAGTACTCGCTCGGCATGCGCCAGCGCCTCGGCATCGCCCAGGCGCTCGTCGGCGACCCGAGCGTCCTCATCCTCGATGAGCCCGCCAACGGCCTCGACCCCGAGGGCATCGTCTGGATGCGCCGCCTCCTGCGCGACTTCGCCGACCGCGCCGGCACCGTCCTGCTCTCCTCGCACCTCCTGCACGAGATCGAGGCGGTCGCCGACAACCTCGTCGTCATTCACCACGGCCGGATCGTCGCCCAAGGCGGCAAGGCCGACCTGCTTGCGAGCTCCGGCGGCAGCCTCGAGCAGATGTTCCTGGGCCTCACGTCAGCGCCGGTGGCGGCATGACCGCGCTCGCCCACCCCGCGCCGGACGCGCGCCCCTCGCTCTCCCGGCTGACCGCCGTCGAGCTGCGCAAGATGACCGACACGCGCGCCGGCCGCTGGCTGCTGTTCGTGGTCGCCCTCGGGGCCGTCGCCGGCCTCGCCGGCACGCTGCTCAGCAGCCACCCCACGGACCACACGATGGCGAGGTTCTTCACCATCTGCGGGCTCGCGCCCGCCATCCTCCTGCCGGTCGTCGGCATCCTCGCCGTCACCGGTGAGTGGACCCAGCGCACGGCGCTCACTACCTTCGCGCTCGTGCCCGCGCGCCGCCGCGTGGTCGCGGGCAAGCTGCTGGCCGGCTGCGCGCTGGCCCTGGCCGCGGTGGTCGTCTGCCTGCTGCTGGCGGCCACCGGCAACGCGATCGCGGGCGGACGCTGGAACCTCGACGCCGCGCGTCTTGCCGGAGGGACCGCGTACATGCTCATCTCCATGCTCGCGGGCCTCGCGCTCGGGCTCCTGTTGATGCAGTCGGCGCCGGCGATCGTCGTCTACTTCGTGGTGCCGATGGCCGTCGGGATGTTCGTCGAGGTGATCCCGTCGCTCAGGGGACCGTCGCAGTGGTTCGAGCTCGGGCAGGCCACCACGCCGCTGGGCGATGGCTCGATGGCGGCGGGCGACTGGCCGCGGCTCGCGGTCGCGCTCGCGATCTGGATCGGGATCCCGCTCGCGGCCGGCCTCCTGCGGCTCCGTCGCCGAGAGTTGAGCTAGAGCGGGAATAGATGAGCGCCTCGTACGTTTTGTCATAGGGATGACAATCCTCCCCGCCACTCCCGCCGCGGTCGCGGTGAACGACCTGACCAAGCATTACGGCTCCGTGCGCGCGCTGGACGGCGTGAGCCTCACCGTCGAGCCGGGCGAGATCTTCGGCCTGCTCGGCCCCAACGGCGCGGGCAAGTCGACCATGATCCGGATCCTGACCGGCCGCGCGAAGCCGACCAGCGGGCACGCGCGGGTCCTCGGCCACGAGCTCCCGCGCGAGCTCGAGGCGGTCCGCGGCCAGATCAACCTCGTCGCCGAGACGCCCAACGTCTACCAGCGGGCAACCGCGCGGGAGAACCTCGAGCTGTTCTGCAAGCTCTACGGCCTGCCGAAGCGGCGCGCCGACGAGGTGCTCGATCAGGTGCGCCTGAGCGACGTCGCCGGGCGCAAGGTCAAGACGTTCTCCACCGGCATGCGCCAGCGGCTGCTGCTCGCCCGCGCGCTGCTCAACCGGCCGCGCGTGCTGTTCCTCGACGAGCCGACCCGCGGCCTCGATCCGCGGTCGGCTCGCGAGCTGCATGACGCCGTCACCGCGCTCGCCGCCGGCGGGGCGACGATCTTCCTGACTACCCACGACATGAGCGAGGCCGACGAGCTGTGCCGGCGCGTCGCGTTCCTCGCCGAAGGGAGGATCGTCGCGCTCGACACCCCGCGCGCGCTGAAACTCAGCCTCAACGGTGGCGCCCCGACCGCCGACGTCGTACTGGCCGACGGCGCCGACCTGCACCTCGCGCTCGACGAGCCGGGTGCGGTGGCACAGCTGCACGAGCTCATCGGCGCGCAGCGCGTGCGCTCGATCCATTCGCGCGAACCCACGCTCGCCGAGGTGTTCATCGCGCTCACGGGGCGCAGCCTGGAAGACGGACCCGCCGACGAGGAGCAGAACCGATGAGCCCTTCCCGCATCCTGGCCATCCTCACCAAGGACGTGCGCGAGACATGGCGCGACGGGCGCATCCTCGTCCTGCTCCTCCTGCCGCTCGGGGTCGGGGTCTTCAGCGCCCTCGCCAACGAGGAGAAGGTGCCCAAGACGAGCGTCGCCGTCGTCGACCAGCGCGACGGCGCCGTCACGCGCGAGCTGCGCAGCATCACCGGCAAGAGCCTGAAGCTCGAGCTGACGCGCGCCCGCGACGCGGCGGCCGCGCGCAAGCTCGTCGCGGACGAGGAGGTCGACGTGGCCGTCGTCGTCGCACCGGCCGGCGCCCCCCGCGCGGAGATCCTCGTCGCGGCCGGCGCGACGCCGGCGGGGCAGTCGATCGTCGAGCTCGCGCCGATCGCCTTGGCGCGCGCGGCGGGGCAGGACCCTCCGGCGCGGCCACCGGTCGAGGTCGTCGCGGCCGCGAGCCAGAAGCCGGTGGACATCATCGGGGGCGACTTCGATGTGCTGTTCACGATCCTGCTGTTCGTGATCTTCGTCGCGATGATGGTCGTGCCCATGCAGACCGCGGAAGAGCTCGAGTCGGGCACGTTCGCCGCGCTGCGGCTCGCGGCGACGGGCCCGGAGATCCTCGCCGCCAAGGCGCTGGCGGGATACCTCTACGGAGCGGTCGGCGTCGGCCTCACGGTGGTGTTCACGAAACTCCACGTCAACGACCCGCTGCTCTTCGCGGGCGCCACGTCGGCGCTGATCGTGACCCTCGTCGGGTTCGGGCTGCTCCTGGGCCTCCTGCTCCCGAACACGGCCGCGATCAACACCTACGCCGGCGTCCTGATCGCGCCGCTCCTGTTCCTCGCCGCCGCCGTGTTCACGTTCGACTCCGGCATCGCCGGGGCGCTCCTCGACGTCCTGCCGTTCAGCCAGGCGGTCAAGTTGCTCACGGACGGCATCTCGCCGCAGCAGCCGTTCGGCGCGGGGCCGTTGGCCTGGCTCGTGATCGGCGTGTGGGCGGTGGCGGGCTATGCCATCCTGGCGCGGCTCGTGTCGCGACGGGAGCTGTGACTTGCCGCCGCTCGAGACCTCGGAGCTCAGCCGCAGCTTCGGGCGCCTGGTCGCGCTCGAGAGCCTCAGCCTGACCGTCGAGGCCGGCGAATGCGTCGCGCTCATCGGCGCCAACGGGAGCGGCAAGTCGACCGCGGTGCGCGCGATCGCCGGCCTGCTCGAGCTCAGCGACGGGTGGGTCCGCGTCTGCGGATACGACCCGCACCGCGAGCCCGAAGCCGAGGACGCGCGGGCCGCGCTGTCCCTCGTTCCCGACTCGCCGGTGCTCTACGACGACCTCACGGTGCGCCATCACCTCGAGCTCGTCGCGCTCTCCCACGGCGTGGCCGACGACGCCGATGAGCGCATCGACTCGCTGCTGGCGCGGCTCGGCCTGACGGCGCGCGCGGACTTCCTGCCGCGCGAGCTCTCGCGTGGGATGCGCCAGAAGACCCAGCTCGCGTGCGCGCTGATCCGGCCCGCCGACCTGCTCGTGCTCGACGAGCCGGTCGTCGGGCTCGACCCGCCCTCGCAAGCGCTGCTGCACGCGCTGCTGATCGAGCGCAAGCAGGCCGGCGCGGCGGTGTTGCTGACGACGCACCAGATGGCGTTCGCCGACGGGCTCGCCGACCGCGCCGTGAGGCTCGAGGAGGGCGTGGTCGCGGACGCGGGCCCGTGGGCGCAGGTGCGGGCGCGCGCGGAGGCGCACGGGTGGGCGTCGCCCTAGCCTGCGCCCGGGCCCGCGCGCAGGCTCACCGCCGTGCGCGCATGGTGGCGGGTGCGCAACCCGCCACCCGGCCTCGGGCGGCGGCTCGACCTGCTCTACACCGGCACGATCATGGCCGCGATCTTCGGCGCGCTCGCCTATGGCACGGCCAGCTCGGCGCTCGCGCAGGTCGTGACGCCGCACGGGCTCGCGGTGACCGGGCCCGCGCTCGCGCTGCTCGCGCTGTTGCTGACGACGCACTGGGGCGTCTACCAGGGGCCGGTCGTCTTCTCGGTCGCCGATGTCGCGCATCTGCTCGGCGCGCCGCTGCCCCGCCGTGCGCTCGCGGCCAGGCGGCTGATGCTCGCACTGGCGGGCGGGGCGGCGGCGGGAGCCGTCGTGGCCGCCGTGGTGATCGTCGGCCTCGCGGGCGAGGGCCGCGGTCTCGCGGTGGATGACGCCGCGGGCATCACGCTCGGCATGGCGGAGCTCGGCACCCTCGGCGTGGCGGGAGCGTGGGCGGTTCAGGGCTCGGCGCGCCGGGAGCGCGCGGCGCGCCGGGCGACGTGGCCCGGCGTCGTCGCCGCGGCCGCGCTCGTGGCGGCCTCCCACGCGGGCGCGGCCGGGCGCGAGGTCGCCCTCTGGTCCGGCCCGTGGGGCTGGGCCGTGGAGCCGGCCGCGGGCGCCGGCGACGC